>NZ_JAGMXV010000009.1 GCF_018006725.1 Rhizorhabdus sp. | reverse complement strand
CTTCGAGACCATAGGCCCCGACCAGCGAGCGGTGGACGAGCAGGTCGGCATAGCGGCGGATCGGGCTGGTGAAATGCGCGTAGCTGCCCAGCGCAAGGCCGAAATGGCCGGTATTGGCCGGCGCATAATAGGCCTGCGTCTGGCTGCGCAGCACCTGCTCCATGATCTGCGGGCGGATCGTGTCGTCGGTCACCCGCTTGAGGATCTGGTTGAAGGTCGACGGCCGGACGACTTGGCCGAGCGCGAACTCCATGTCGAAGGTGGCGAGATAGTCCTTGAGCGCGACCAGCTTTTCGCGGCTCGGCGGCTCATGGTCGCGGTACATCACCGGCGCCTTCTTTGCCTCCAGCGCCTTGGCCGCCGCGACATTGGCCGCGATCATATAATCCTCGACCAGCCGGTGCGCATCGAGCCGTTCGCGCGGCGCGACCGACAGGATGCGGCCCTTCTCGTCGAGCACCACGCGCCGTTCAGGCAGATCGAGATCGAGCGGTTCGCGCTTGTCCCGCGCAGCCGCCAGCGCCTTCCAGCAGGCCCAGAGCGGCTTGAGCGCGCTGTCGGTCAGCTTTCGGTCCCAGCCGCCCTCGATCGGATTGCCGTCGATGGCCGCCTGTGCGTCCTCATAAGCGATATTCGCCGCGAGCCGGACCACGGCCCGCGAGAAACGCCAGCCGGCGAGCGTGCCGTCGGCCTTGATCGTGAGATGGCAGACCATCGCCGCCCGATCCTCGCCGGCCTTGAGCGAACAGATGCCCGCCGACAGTGCCTCGGGCAGCATCGGCACGACGCGATCGGGGAAATAGACGCTGTTACCGCGCTTCCTGGCCTCGCGGTCCAGCGCCGATCCGGGCCGGACGTAGAAGGACACGTCGGCGATCGCGACGATCGCCTTGAAGCCGCCGCGATTGGCCGGGTCGTCGTCGGGCGTCGCCCAGATCGCATCGTCATGATCGCGCGCATCGGCGGGATCGATCGCGACGATCGGCAGATCGCGCAGATCCTCGCGCTCTGCGCCCAGACGCAGCCGACGTACCAGTTCGGCCTCCTCGATCACCGCTTCCGGCATCACATCGGGAATGCCGAATTTATGGATCGCGACGAGGCTGAAGGAGCGCGGCGCGAAGGGATCGCCGAGCCGCTCGGTCACCCGCGCGGTGATGCGCGGGGGACGCCCCGCCTTCTCCGCCAGCACCAGATCGCCCGGCTCGGCGCCGCCCGCATCGGACACGAGCGTGTCGCGCTTCTCGCGCTTGTCGACGGGACGCAGCCACAGACGGTCGCCGTCGCGATGCAGCACGCCGAGCAGCAGCGCCTCTCCCCGCTCCAGCTTCTTGAGCGGGTGAGCGATCCAGCCGCGCCCGGCTTCTTCGGTCCGCGCCAGGATGCGGTCGCCCACACCGAGCGCAGGTCCCTTGCGACCGCGCGCTTCCTTCACCCGCAGCTGCGGCGGCGGCCCATGTTCGCCATGCCAGGTCTCGGGCACCGCCAGCGGCACGCCCTCGTCGGTGACGTCGGTAATGCGCAGCACCGTCATCTTGGGGATGCCGCCCATCTTGTGGAAGGCGCGGCCGCGACCGCTGTCGATCAGCCCCTCGTCGGCCATGTCCTTGAGCAGGGCCTTCAGCTCGATCTTGGCGGCGCCATGAAGGCCGAAAGCCTTGGCGATCTCGCGCTTGCCCGCGGGCACCTCCGATTTGGCGATGAAGTCGAGGATCTGCTGGCGGCTCGGAAGACCGAAAGTTTTTTGTCGGGACATTGGCCACACATAGAGGGCGAACAGGGCGACGTCACGCCTCGCCGAACATGCGGATTGATCCGGATCAAATGCTAATGCGATTGATTCTCACTATTTTCTGCACTAGCAAGAACTGATCTTCCGGGAGTGGGCAGGTGACGATGCACGCGACGCTCAGCAAGCAGGATATCGAACGCGCCGAGGCGCTGTTCTTCGACGCCGTTGCCATGCGGGAAGCGGCTCCGCCTGCCGAACCTGCCTCTGCCCGCTGCAGCTATGGCGCAGATCGACGGCCGAACTGGGCCGGCATCCTGGCCATACTCGCCCTGCATGCGCTCGCGCTGGTCGCAATGGTCAAGCTCGACGTCATACCCATGGCCAAAGCGAAATCGGCGCCGCTGGTGGTCGACCTGATCGCCGAACCCGCGCCACCGCCGGCCGTCGAGCAGCCCAAACCCGAGCCGGCGGTCGAACGGAAGATGGAATCGCCCGTGGTCACGCCGCCCCCGATCGTCCAGGCCAACGTGGCGCCGCCACCGACCGTGGTCACTTCGCCGGTTTCGCCTCCGCCCCGCCCCGCCGCCATTGCCACTCCACCGGCGGGCCCCGTCAGCATCGCCAATCTCGATGAACGGATGATCGAGGGCGAGCCGCCTCGCTACCCCACCGAATCGCGCCGCAAGAAGGAACAGGGTACGGTCGTCCTCCGACTGCTCATCGGCACCGACGGACGCGTGCAACAGGTCAGCGTGGCTGAAAGCAGCGGGTTCGAGCGGCTCGACAAGGCGGCGCTGGACGCCGCGCGCCGCTGGCGCTGGCAGCCGATGCTGCGCGATGGCGCGCCCGTCGAAGTCCGCGGGCTGATGCCGATCCCCTTCGTACTGCGCGGCTGACCCCGACATGATGATCGCCATACCCGGCCTGCTGTCGGGCGAAAGCCTCGCGCGGGTCCGCGACCTCGTCGAACAGGCCGACTGGATCGACGGTAATGCCACCTCCGGGCACCAATCCGCGCTGGCGAAGCGCAACCGCCAGTTGCCCGAAGATTGCGAGGCCGCGCAGCAGGCGGGCGCGATCATTCTCGACGCTCTGGGTGCCTGTCCGCTGTTCGTCGCAGCCGCCCTGCCGCTGAAAGTCTACCCGCCGCTGTTCAACCGCTATGGCGAGGGCGAGGCCTTCGGTACCCATGTCGACAATGCCGTCCGGATCAAGCGCGGCAGCGATTTCCGCATCCGGTCAGACCTTTCGGCCACGCTGTTCCTGGCCGACCCGGAAAACTATGATGGCGGCGAACTGGTGGTCGAGGACACGCTGGGCACGCACAGCGTCAAGCTCGCGGCCGGCGACATGATCCTCTATCCGGCATCGAGCCTGCACCGCGTCACGCCGGTGACCCGAGGCGAACGGCTCTGCTCCTTCTTCTGGATCCAGAGCATGGTTCGCGACGATGGGGCCCGGTCGACCCTGTTCGACCTCGACTCGGCGATCCAGAACGTCGCTGGCGAACGCGGTCAGGGCGACGATACGGTGATCCGGCTGACCGGCGTCTATCACAATCTGCTGCGGCGCTGGGCGGACGCCTGAGCGTCCGACAAAGCTGGTCAGGCGCCCCGGTTGCGGCGCGCCTTGTCGAGCTTCTTCAGGATCATGTCCCGCTTGAGCCGGGACAGATGATCGATGAACAATATGCCTTCGAGATGGTCCATCTCATGCTGCAGGCAGGTCGCGAGCAGCCCGTCGAGGCGCTCCTCATGCGCTTTCCCCTGTTCGTCGAGCCAGCGGGCGTGAACGACCGCCGGCCGTTCGACGTCGGCGAACTGGTCAGGGACCGACAGGCAGCCTTCCGTGTACACGCCATAGTCGTCCGAAGGGTCGAACAGCTCGGGGTTGATGAACACGCGCGGATTGCGGATCGGCTTGCCCTCGGCGTCTTCTTCTTCCTGCAGGTCGATGACGAGGATCCGCTTCGGCACGCCGACCTGGATCGCGGCCAGGCCAATGCCGGGGGCATCGTACATCGTCTCGAACATGTCGCCGATCAGTGCACGGACATCGTCGTCGACGCTTTCCACGGGAAGCGAGATGGTGCGCAGCCGGGGGTCCGGCGTTTCGAGGATCGGAAGAATGGCCATTAGCCGGAGCTAGGTATGCGGGGCCGAATCGTCAAGGAAAAGGCCGCCCGCCGCTGGTAGCGACGGGCAGCCTGTTTACGGTCCTACCGCCCGTCGGCGATCACTGCGCCGATCGCCACACCCGCAAGTGCGCCGAGCAACACGTCGCCACCGCGATCACGGTCGCGGTAATAATAGCCGCGCGGAGGTCCCCATCCACCGCCCCAGCCATAACGCGGTGGCGGTGCGTAATAATAGCGGCGGGGCGGTCCTCGCCAATATCCGCGGTCGCGATAGCCCCGGTCCCACCGATAGTGATCACGCCCGCGATCCCAATGGCGACCATAGTCGCGGTCATAGCCCCCGCGACCAGGGCGGGCCTCGGCGGGAACGGCGGCGGCGATCGAGCCGGTGAGCGCGAGTGCCGCAATCGCTTTCATGAAGACGCGTTTCATCCTGCTCTCCTTCAGCATGGCTGACCCGAGCTGGAGACAGGTCGCAGTCAGTTTTACGGAAGAAAGCTGAACGCTGGCCGAACGGGCGTGCGAGGAGAAGCCGTCAGCTGACCGGCCGACGCGCGCGCAGAGCCTGGGCCAGCGTGCCTTCGTCGAGATAGTCGAGCTCGCCGCCAACCGGCAGGCCATGCGCCAGCTGAGTCAGCCGCACCGGATAGGTTTCGAGCCGGTCGGCGATGTAATGCGCCGTCGTCTGCCCCTCCAGCGTCGCGTTCATGGCGAGCACGACCTCGTCGACGCCCCCCGCCGCCACGCGTCCGATCAACAGGTCGATCGTCAGATCCTCGGGACGGACGCCTTCGAGCGCCGACAGCCGTCCACCGAGAACATGATAGCGGCCGGGGAAAAGGCGCGACCGGTCGAGCGCCCAGAGATCGGCGACCTCCTCCACCACGCACAGCATCCGCGAATCGCGCCGGGTGTCCGCGCAGATGCTGCAGGGATCGGTCGTGTCGACATTGCCGCAGACATGGCAATCGGTCAGCCGCGCATTGACCGCGTCGAGCGCGCGCAACAGCGGCTCCAGCGCGATCTCGCGTTTCTTCAGAAGATGCAGCACGGCGCGCCGGGCCGAACGAGGGCCCAGCCCCGGCAGCCTGGCAAGCGCCTGCGTGAGCGCTTCTATCTCGGGAGACGACATTACCCTTCGATATGGGCTTGCATGTTACCAAGGCAAGCGTTTCAGAGGGGCATGCGCATTGCCTTCATGGGAACCCCGGACTTCGCCGTCCCCACGCTCGACGCCCTGGTGAACGCCGGCCACGACGTGGTCGCCGTCTATTGCCAGCCGCCACGCCCCGCCGGCCGGGGCAAGGGCCTGACGCCATCTCCGGTCCAGAAGCGCGCCGAGGCTTTGGGACTGGAGGTTCGCTACCCCGTTTCCCTGCGCAACGAGGAGGCCCAGGCGGACTTCTCCGCGCTCGACCTCGATGCCGCCGTCGTCGCGGCCTATGGCCTGATCCTGCCGCAGCCGATCCTCGATGCGCCGCGCCTCGGCTGCCTCAACGTCCACGGCTCGCTGCTCCCGCGCTGGCGCGGCGCTGCCCCCGTGCAGCGCGCGATACTGGCCGGCGATGCCGAGACGGGCGTGACGATCATGCAGATGGAACGCGGGCTCGACACCGGCCCCATGCTTGCAACACTGCGTAGCCCGATCGCTTCCAAGACCGCCGGGGAGTTGACCGACGAACTGGCCCGGTCCGGCGCCCTGCTGATGGTCGACGTGCTCGACAAGATCGAAGCCTATCTGCCGGTCGTTCAGCCCGAGGAGGGCGTCACCTATGCCGCGAAGATCGACAAGGCGGAGTCGCGGATCGATTTCAGCCGCACGGCGATCGAGGTCGAGCGGCAGGTGCGCGCTTTCAATCCCGCACCTGGAGCCTGGTTCGAGCTGGGCGGGGAACGCATCCGCGTTCTCGCCTGCTCGGTCATTGCCGACATGCACGGCGTCTGCGGCGAAGTGCTCGACGAGCGGCTGACCATCGCCTGTGCCGAGAGCGCGATCAGGCCGACACGCGTCCAGCGGGCCGGCAAGGCGGCGATGACCACGGAGGATCTGCTGCGCGGCTTCGCCATCGCCGCGGGCACCGTCATCGCATGACGCGCTTCCGCCTGACGGTCGAGTTCGACGGTCGCCCCTTCATGGGCTGGCAGCGCCAGTCGCACGGCCCGAGCGTTCAGCAGGCGATCGAGGGAGCGGTGACCGCGACCACCGGCGAGACACCCGCCGTCCATGCCGCTGGTCGGACCGACGCGGGAGTCCATGGGCGCGCGATGGTTGCCCATGTCGATGTCGAACGGCCGATCCCTGCCTTCCGTCTGGGGGAGGCGCTCAATGCCCATCTGCGTCCTGCTCCGGTATCGATCCTCGCCGTCGAGGAGGCTCCCGATGACTGGCATGCGCGCTTTTCCTGTCTTGGCCGCCGCTACATTTATCGCATCGTCAACCGGCGCGCGCCGCTGACCTTCGATCGCGGGCTGGCCTGGCAGCTGGCCATGCCGCTCGACGATCAAGCGATGCACCGAGCGGCGCAGCTGCTCGTCGGCCGTCACGACTTCACCACCTTCCGTTCGGCACATTGTCAGGCGGAGAGCCCGGTCAAGACGCTCGACCGGCTCGACGTCCGGCGTTCGGGCGAGACGATCGAGATCGAGGCTGCGGCGCGCTCCTTCCTCCACCACCAAGTCCGCTCGATGGTCGGCTGCCTCGCGCTGGTCGGGCAAGGGCGCTGGTCGCAGGACGATCTCGCAGACGCGCTGGTCGCCGCCGACCGCGCAAGGCTAGGGCTCAACGCACCGCCCGATGGGCTCTACTTCGTGGAGGCGGTCTACCCGGGTTGATCCACCGCTTGCCTTCGAGAACCGCCTGCGTCACGGAAGGTCTCTACAGACCGTGCTCGTGAGATTTGCTTGATCCGTCCTCAGCCCCTGCCGATCTTGAAGGAGATGCACCGGCATTCCTACGCGCTGCGCAGGCTCTCCAGCGAGATTGCGCTGCCCGATCTGCCGGCATGGGATGGCGTAGGGGATAGCGACCTCGTGATACGCCTCGGCGCCGCACCGCCGCTCCAGGATATCATCGCAAAAACGTCGGCTCTCCAGGTTGGACAAGACGGTCACTGCCGGCTCCATATTGCCGGCACGGCCGCGTGGCTGATCGCGCCCGATGGCCGGACGATCACGATCGAGCCGGAAACCGATCGCGACGCGCCAGCGATCCGGGCCTTCCTCTACGGCACGGTCTTCGCGATCGCGGCGATGCGCTGGGGGCTCTTTCCCCTGCACGCCGCCTGTCTGCGCTTCGGCAGCGGTGTCGTCGCGTTCAGCGGTCGCTCGGGTGCCGGCAAGTCGACGCTGGCCGCGATGCTGATCAATCGGGGCCGGGCGATGCTGGCCGACGACGTGACATTGCTCGACCTGTCCGGGGAAGGCGCGCCTATTGCCCTTCCCAGCTTTCCGCGAGTCAAATTGTGGCAGGACGCGCTGGACCGGATGCAGATCGATGCAACCGGCCTGGAACGTGTCACGGGCAACATCGAAAAGTTCAAGCTGCCCGTGACGGACGCCTTTTGTGGGCAGCCCCTTCCGCTGCATGCAATCGTGATGATCGATCCCGAACAGGCGCATGACGGACGCCTGACGCGGCTGCGTCCGACCGATCTGCTTCCATGGTCGAAGGACCTCATCTATCGGCCCGGTGCGATGCGCCGCATGGGACTGACCCACTGGCAGATGCAGCATATGATGCGCCTGCTGCCTTTGCCGGCCTATCGGATCGGACGCGTCGCCGGTCCCGATCAGCTTGACGGGCTTGTTGCGCAACTGGAAGACGTCTGCATCTGATCAGCGAGGGCGATAGATGTCGGATCGTTATGCCGCCTGCCCCCCCCATTGCTGTCCCCGCTGGTTTCGCCTCGGAAACCCATGGCCTCTCCTGGTATCGCGACCAGGTCGGCGAATCAGGCTGCGAGGTGTACCGCCTCACCGATGCCGACCGGCGTCCGCTTCGCTACCTGAAACACGGCCGGGGGCCGCAGGCGGACGACCTCATCGACGAATATGTGCGGCTGCACTGGCTGCAAACGCGCATCGATGTACCGGCGATCGGCGGCTTCTTGTGGGCGGATGCGGAGGCCTGGCTACTGACGGCCGCCGTACCCGGCCTAACGGCCTATCAGCTGCTCGAACAGGGCGACGAAAGCATCGCTCATGCCGTGGTCGATGCCGCAGCCGACTATCTGCGCCGACTGCATGCCCTGTCGATACAGGACTGCCCGTTCAACGCAGGCCACGCGATACGCCTCGTCCGCGCGCAGGAACGGATGGAACAAGGTCTCGTCGAAGAGGATGATTTTGACGAGGTGCGCCTCGGCCAGACGCCGGAGGCCTTATGGAAACGGCTATCGACGCTGACGCCCGATGGGACCGAACTGGTCGTGACGCACGGCGACTATTCGCTCGACAACCTCATCCTGCCTCCGGGTGGTTCGCCCAAGTGCATCGACGTAGGCCGGCTGGGCGTCGCCGATCGCTATCAGGACGTCGCCATCGCGTGGAACAGCCTTGGCGAGTTCGGCGCAGACCTGCAGCACAGGTTCCTGCTCCGCTACGCCATCGCAAAGCTCGACGCACGACGGCTCGAATTCCACCTGACGCTCGACGAGTTCTTCTAGTCCGGGCCAGTGCCTGTCCGCCGCTTGCTTAGGCTCATTCATCCGGGACCGCGCATGGAACCCCCGAGGCTCGCGGTCAGCCCGATGCCCGGCGTTAGACATTTCCTAACCATATATTGGGACGATGCGGACGACCGGCCACCCGAGCGAGCGAGCCGCGCGAGGAAAGAAGAATGAAGAGAAAGACGCCCATCATCGCGGCGGCGCTGATCGTTCGCGACGAAGCGCGCTGCATCCGGCGCTGTCTTGAAAGCGTCGCCCCCTGGGTCGATCGCATGGTCGTTCTCGATACCGGATCGAAGGACGAAACCATGGCCATTGCACGCGATGCGGGCGCCGAGGTCAGCAGCCTCGCATGGCCTGACGATTTTTCGCGCGCCCGCAACCATGTTCTCGCCCTCGCCGATGCCGACTGGCACCTCGTCATCGATGCCGACGAATGGATCCTGTCCGGCGGCGCCCTGTTGCGCGAATGGTGCGATGGCCCTGCCCGGCTGGGTCAGCTGTGCATTCACAGCGATTCGGAAAAAGCAGGGTCGCCGACGCGCAGCTGGATCACGCGGCTGCTCCCCGGCCATGTCCGGTACCAGGGGCGCGTTCACGAACAGGTCGTCTCCCCCCTGCCCCGCAGTCCGCTCGACGTTCACCTCGGCCATGACGGCTATATGGCGGCCCAGCTCGACAGGAAGCATGGTCGCAATCACACCCTGCTGATGCGCGATCTCGAGGATGGCCCGGGCGACCCCTATATCCTCTACCAGCTCGGCAAAGATGCAGAGATGCGCGGCGACAGCGCCGCCGCATGCGAATGCTATTCGCAAGCACTGAAACGCACGCTCCCCACCGCCAGATGGCGCCATGAACTGGTCGTTCTCGCCATCAACGCGCTCTCCAAGGCCGGCCGCCGCGAGGCGGCTTTGGCCTTGGCCGAAGCCGAGTTCGAGGCTTGGCCGGAGTCTCCCGATTTCTTCTTCGTACTGGGCGACATGCTCCTCGATCAGGCCATTGCCGAGCCCGCACGCGCCGTCGATCATTGGCTGCCGCTGGCCACCGGCGCCTGGGAACGCTGCCTCGTCATCGGAGAGCGCCCGGATCTCGAGGGAAGCGTCGCAGGCCGTGGCAGCCATTTGGCGCAACATAATCTGGACGTGATCCGGTCGCAGCTGGCGCTTCTGGCGGCCTGATAGGGACGGCCTCGATCAGGCGCTCGGGCCGGTCAGGACCGATCACTCCTCTCTTGCCCTTTCGAGCTGCCCGAGCGAATTCGCTCGACGAGAGATCGTTTGAGGAATGATGTCCATGCTTCGTCAGCTTGTCGCCCCGTTCGTCGTTCTGGCGGCCCTTTCCGGCACGCCGGCCATCGCCCAGACAGTCGATACGACCCAGGCACTGCGCGTTGAGGATCTGGAGGCGGGCGCCGGGACCGAGGCGCAGACGGGCAGAACGCTCGTCGTCCATTATACCGGCTGGTTCTATGATCCGGTACAAGACGAACGTGGGCGGAAGTTCGATTCCTCGCATGGCGGGACGCCGCTCAGCTTCCGGCTCGGTGCAGGACTGGTCATCAAGGGCTGGGATGACGGACTGATCGGGATGCGCGTTGGCGGGGTCCGCACGCTGATCGTTCCGCCCGACCAGGCTTATGGCCGCAAGGGCAAGGGCCCCGTACCGCCCGACAGCTGGCTGATGTTCGAGATCGAGTTGCTCGACGTCAAATAGCAGCAGCCCGGTCAGCCGATGCCGAAGAGCCGGGTCAGCGAACGATCGAGCATCAACAACTGCCAAAGCAACCGGCCATGGTCGATCCGGCCGCTTCTGTGCTCGGTCACGGTCCGGTCGAGTGCGGCGACATCGAACCAACCGGTTTCGATCAGCGCGGACCCCTGCGCGATTCGCTGCGCCTCCGCCGCCAGCGGTCCGCGAAACCACGCACTGATCGGGGTCGAGAAGCCCATCTTTCGACGATAGAGGATATCGTCGGGCAGATAGCGGCGCATCGCCTGCTTCATCAGCCATTTGCCCGTCGCTCCCCGAACCCGCATCGCTTGCGGAAGACGGGCGCCGAATTCGATCAGACGATAATCGAGCAGGGGCTCGCGCGCTTCGAGGCTCACTGCCATGCTCGCGCGGTCGACCTTGGTCAGGATATCGCCGGGCAGCCAGATCTTGAGATCGGCATATTGGGCACGGTCGAGCGGATCGCGAGCCGGCGCCTGACGCATCGCCTTGATGTAGCGATCCTCGGCGCGGTGCCCCTGCAAATCCCGCAGCGCCCGATCGGTGTAGAGGGCCAGCCGTGCCTCGCGCGCCGTCACGCCGACCGCACCGGCATAGGCCTCCTCGCTTGACCGGCCGAGTTCGGCGAAGGTCGAACGCGCGCGCAGGATCTGCGGCGCCCAGTCGAGCTTGGGATAGACCCGGCCGAGCGTGCCGAACAGGCCCGTGCGCAGTCCGGCCGGCAAGACCGAGCGCACGCGCTCCTCGTTCCGGAAAAAGACGTAGCGCCGATATCCGGCAAAGGCCTCGTCGGCACCGTCTCCCGACAGCGCCACCGTGACCTGCTCGCGCGCCAGTTCGGACACCCTGTAGGTCGGCAGTGCCGAGGCGTCGGCAAAGGGCTCGTCAAACGCTTCGACCAGCCGGTCGATCAGGCCATAATCGTCCGACGATACGATGCGCGTCCGATGGTCCGTGGCGAAACGCTCGGCTACCTGCGCGGCATAGCGGGTCTCGTCATAGTCCGGGTGATCGAACCCGATCGAACAGGTCTTCACCGCCTGCGGGCTCGCCTCTGCCATCAACGCCACGACCGAGGAACTGTCGACCCCGCCCGACAGAAAGGCGCCGAGGGGAACGTCCGACACCATGCGATCGGTGACCGCCGACCGCATCAGCGCGGCGAGCTCGTCCGACAGCGAGGCGACCGATCCGCGTGCACGGTCGGCAAAGCTGACGTCCCACCAGGCGATTGGCGCGGGGACACCCTGGCCCCGGCGCAGCATCAGATAATGGCCGGCCGGCAATTTCCGCACCCCCGCGACGATGGAGGCATCGTCGGGCACATAACCCAGCCCCAGATAGTCGTCGATCGCGCTGAAATCGATCGCGCGCCGGAACAGGGGATGCGCGAGCAGTGCCTTGAGCTCGGATCCGAACACCACGCTGCCGTCGGACAGCTCGGCATAATGAAGCGGCTTCACCCCGAGCCGGTCGCGCGCGAGAAACAGGCAGCCGCGCTCGCGATCGTGGATCGCGAAGGCGAACATCCCGTTCAGGCGCGACAGACAGTCGGGGCCCCATTGGCGCCAGGCCTCGACGATGACCTCGGTATCGCTGTTCGTCCGGAACCGGCGGCCGCATGCCTGCAGGGCGACGCGGACCTCGCGATAATTATAGACCTCGCCATTATAGGTGATGACCGCCTGCCCGTCGGACGACTCCATCGGCTGCGCGCCGCCGGCCAGATCGATGATCGCGAGACGGCGATGCCCGAGCCCGACGCCCGGCGCCACCCACAGATCGGCGCCGTCGGGGCCACGATGGGCGATCGCATCGGTCATCGCACGGACGCGCGCCGCGTCGACGGGCTTGGCCGTCTGCAGATGATAGATGCCCGCAATACCGCACATAGACTGTTCAGCCGATCCCCAGCAGGCCGTCGAGCGCCGCGAGCTGCGCATCCCAGTCATAGCGATTTATGATCTGTTGGCGAGCCGCCTGCCCCATCGCAGCCGCCTCGTCAGGGTGAGTGAGCATGTGGCTGACGGCGTTCGCCATTTCATAGCCATGGGCGACGATCAGATGCTTGCCCGGCTCGGCGTCGATCCCCTCGAATGCCGCCGGAGATGCCACAACCGGGCGCGCCATCGCCATTGCTTCGAGCACCTTGTTCTGCACGCCCCGGGCAATGTCGAGCGGGGCGACGACCACCGAGGCCGCAGCGAGCCAGGGTCGAACGTCAGGCACCTCGCCGGTGACGATCACGTTCTTGAGCTTTGCGAGCTCACGCACGGCGGGGGTCGGGTTGCGCCCGACGACCGCAAACAGCGTGGCCGGATGCTTGGCGCGGATGGCAGGGAAAGTGCGCCGCGCGAAATAGCATACGGCGTCGACATTGGGCCGATAGTCCATCTGCCCGGTGAAGACGAGCATCGGTTCGGCCCCCTCCACGCGCGGAAAGCCATCGGGCGCAAACTTGCGATGATCGATCCCGTTGTCGAGTGCCCGGACATGGTTGGTCGACAGGCCCGCCCGCTTGCGAAACAGAGCGGCTTCGGCCTCGCTGACGAACAGGCTGACGTCCGCCCAGCGGCCGATACTGTCCTCATATTCCGCCAGCAGACGGCCCTCACGCCGGTTGATCCAGGCCAGCGGTCCCCGGCCCGACCTGCCATAGGCAGCGAACTTTTCCGAATCGACGTCGACGAAGTCCATGACGAAACGGCGGCCGACCCGATCATCTGGCACATATTGCGCCATCTGACCCGAATAGGCGAAGATGGTGTCGATCGGCCGTTCGGCGAGCAGTTGGTCCACCATCCGCATGATGCGTCGCGATCCAAACGCCGCGATCGACACCGGCTCGCCGAGCATCAGCGCTTCCAGCCCTGCGCGCAGGCGCGACTTGCTCCGGATCTCGATGTGGAGCGACGCCAGCATCGGCAGCAATTCCTTCGCTAGGCGACGATCTTCCTCATTGTCCACGAAGCCGATCAGATGGACCGGTCGCCGCGCCGCGATATGACGCAGAATGTGGAAGCTGCGAATCCGATCGCCGCGATCAGGCGGGAAAGGGATGCGGTGAGCGAGGAAGAGGATTTCGCCGGTCATCCCAGCCCCCGCGCGATCCAGGGGCCGATCCGATTGGCGACCGCCAGCGGCAGCCGCTGCCACAGCGCGATCTGCAGCCGGTATTTGGGATTCAGCGGATTGATCTGCCGGGGCGCCTGACCGTCCGCCGTACGGACCGCATAGGCAAGCGGCTGCGGCTCGAACCCCCAATTCTTCTTGAAGGCAAAGGCGCCCGTGCCGAATTTCGACCTACCGAAATCGAACCGCCTGCCCCCGCGCTTTCGAGCGTGGAGCATCAGCGAATAATACATCAGATCATTGGCCCGCCACGTTCGCGCGTCCGCAGTACCGCCGCCCCAATAGGGCAGCACCGCCCCCTTGTGGTACAGACTCAGCACGCTCGCGAGCGGCTTTCCCTCGCGACGGACCGTCAGGATATCGGCATCGTCAGGAAAGGCGTCGAGCACCGCATCGAACAATGCGCGCGGAAACACTGGCGTGCCGAGGTTATGGACGCTTTCCGCATAGACCGCATAGTGGGCGCGCCGGTCCGCTTCGTCCCGACCGATACCGACCGTCAGATCGAAGCCAAGCGCACGTCGCACCTCGGCCCGCTGCTTGCGCGGAATGGCGAGCAATTCGCGTTCGTCATCGTCGGCGAGCGACCTGACGAAACCCGCATAGACGCCCTGCTCGACATGCCAGGCGGGATCGTCCGGCACGGTGCCGCCGCGCAGTTCGAGCGAAGGACAGCTCAATCGCCCCGCCAACGCCCACGCCGTCTCCGCAAGCGCATCGGCCGTGTCGCGATCCTCTGCGATTGGCCCGCCCCCGACCGCAAAGCCCGCCGAGACCAATGCCCTGCCAAAGAGGGGCGAATGCACCTCCGACAGTGGCATGACCCCGCATAGCTCGCCTTCGCGCCGCGCGACGAGATAATGGGCCGCCTGCCCGCACGACCGCTCGACCGCGACGCTCCAGCCCGGCCGATGAAAGACGCTAGCTTCGGGATGATCGGCGACATAGCCCTCGATCGCCCGGCATGTTTCCGGATCGGACAGGTCGGCGCGACCGATCTCAGCCATGATCAGGCCGCCCTCGCCGCTTCCGCGCCGATGATCCGGTCGATCCGGTCCCAGGCGAAATCGCCGATCGCCCGCTCCAGCTTGCCTTCCATGGCGGACAATCGGGCATAATGACGCAGGCGCGATCGCAGCGGAGCATCCGCCACGCGGGGCTGACCGGGGTCGATCTCCCACGGGTGGAAATAGAAGATGCCGGGCCGCCCCTCCGCATTGACCTGCCGGATAGCCCAGCGCGAGAAGGTATAGGGGAACAGTCGGAAAAAGCCCCCGCCCCCTGCAGCGATAGTCCGGCCACCGAGACGGGCGGTGGTGACCGGCAGTTCGATCAGATCGGCTCCGGCCACCGGCCGAAAGGCGAAGCGCGGCGCCTCTGGCCAGCCATAATGATCATGCACGACCGGCGCGACACTGGAGGAATAGGCATAGCCTTCTTCCGCCAATATCTCATGCGCCCAGGGCGTACGCGCATCGATCGAGAAGCTCGGCGCGCGGTAACCGATCACCCGACAGCCGCCGAGATCCTCCAGAACCCCGCGCGTGCGGCGTAGATCCTCGCGAAACTGGGCCGGCGTCATGGTGAAGACGCGCACATGGTCCCAGCCATGACTGGCGACCTCATGGCCCGCTGCGACGATGCGTCGGATCAGGTCCGGGTAGCGCTCCGCCACCCAGCCCAGGGTGAAGAAAGTGGCCATGGCCCCGGCGCGGTCGAACAGGTCGATGACGGCATCGCTGTTACGTTCGACGCGCGACGGCAGCCCATCCCAGTCTTCCCGCCGGATGCACTTTTCGAATGCACCGACCTGGAACCAGTCCTCGATGTCGACCGAAAGGCCGTTGGTCACCATCGCCCGGTCAGGCCGCCCCCTGCCCTCCGCCGTCCGGCCGCCGCGACGGCACCGAAACGGGGGCGGCAGGTTGCGGATTGAGCTGGGGATCCGTCTCGACCAGTTCGACGAGCAAGGTCAGCGTCCGACGCAGGATCGCTTCCTGCTCGGCCAGACGCGCCTCCAGTTCGGCATTACGCGCGGCATAGTCGACCGACGCCAGGTCGCTGGCGGGCACCGGTTCGGCGCTCGCTGGCGGCGCGACGGGCACCGACGCGGGATGCGGAGCCACAGGATCAGCCATCTCCGGAGGCTCGAAGGCCGGAATGGCCGGAGCCGGGGCCGGAGCCGGAGCCGGAGCCGGAGCAGCGGGAGGCGCCTCGGAAAGGGGCGGTGTCCAGTCCTGTTCCTTCGGCCAGACGGGTGTCTTGACCGGCTGCGGCGCAGGCTGGGGCGTCGGTTGCCACATGGCTTCGGGCGTCGGCACAGGAACGCGCGGCCATTCGGGTGGCTGCTCGGCGGCTTGCTCTACCGCCCAACTCGGGACCGATGGCGCGGCTGGAGGTTCGGGAAAGGCGGACCGGCTGAGTTCGGGCGGAACATTACCGTCGAACCGGGGCGGCTGCTCGATCGCAGGTGGCGGAAAATGACCGCGCAAGGCAGCTAGCGGATCAGCCACCGGTTCGCCCAGCGGGTCCGCAGGAGAGGCAGGAATCTCATCCTCTTCCGGCGGTGCATAGCTGGTGTAGGACGGCTGCGCGGCCGGCGGCGGAGGCGCGGCCGGTGGCTGAGGTGGTGGCGTCGCGACGAAGGGCGCTGCGGCCTGCTGCGGCGCGAACGGCGCCGGTTGCGGCGTCTGAAAGGGCGTCGCCAGCGGGGGCACGGGCATGGAAGCCGCCGGTTGCGGCGCAGGTACAGGCTCGGGCGCCACGAAGACCGGTTCCGGCTCGGACGGCATTGCCTGCGCGCGCGGCTGCGGCCCCTGCGCCGGCATGATGCTCTCACTGGCAAGATCGGAGGCGACGTCGTCCACCACTTCGCCGTCGATGTCGGTCAGGCGCTCGATCGCGCCCTGGAGCATGACGCGCCCCGCCAGCATGTTCAGCCGGCGCGGAATGCCGCCCGACAGCCGGTGGAAGGCTTCATAGGCGTCCTGGGTGAAACGCGGTGTTCCTTTCCAGCCGGCACAGGCCAGCCGGTGCATGACGTAAGGAGCGACCTCCTCGGGGCCCATCGCGGTCAGATGATGGGTCGCGATGACGCGCTGGCGCAGTTGTTCGAAGCGCGGCTGTGCCAGCGCGTCGCGAAACTCGGGCTGGCCCAGCAGGAAAATCTGCAGCAGCGCCTGTCCGCCATATTGGAAATTGGACAGCATCCGCAGCTCTTCGAGCGCGGAAATGGGCAGGTTCTGCGCTTCGTCGACGATAAGCAGGGTGCGCTTCCCGTTGCGCGCCTGCTCGTGCAGGAAGCGCTCGATCCGCGCCAGCAACTGACCCTTGGCGGCGACATCGGTCGCGACCCCCAGCGCCAGCGCGACGATCCGAAGGATATCCTCTCCCTCGAGCTGGGTCGATACGAGGTTGATCGCGGTCAGGCGCGAACGGTC
Source organism: Rhizorhabdus sp. (assembly GCF_018006725.1). Classification (GTDB taxonomy): domain Bacteria; phylum Pseudomonadota; class Alphaproteobacteria; order Sphingomonadales; family Sphingomonadaceae; genus Rhizorhabdus. The sequence continues at coordinate 32,927 of NZ_JAGMXV010000009.1, read as the reverse complement.
GATGGTCGCCATCAGGCGACCGACCAGCATGGTCTTGCCTGTGCCGACCTCGCCGGTCACGACGATGAAACCTTCCCCCTGCGCCAGGCCATAGCCCAGATAGGTCATCGCCTTTCGATGGGTCGCACTTTCGAAATAGAAGCGCGGATCCGGCGTCAGCTGGAACGGGCGATCCGTCAGGCCATAGGGATCATGGTCCATAGCGACCCTCCCTCTTGCTGGATGGGAAAGGGGTCATGTCAGAAACGGTATTGCAGGCCGACTTGCGCACGCCCGGAGACATCAGCCGTAAGTCCATCCTGCTTCGACGCATCCACCGCCACACTCGCCTGCATCTGTATCCCGCGTCCGAACGTGCGGAAATAATTCGCACTGGCCGACCCCGACAGCACGTCGGATGCGCCCACCTGACCATTCTTAAACATGTTACCCGTAAAAGAAAAGGATACGCCCGACTGACGGGTAAGCTGGCCACCGATTGCGAAATTGCCGAAAATGCTCTGATCGACGACGCCGGCAAGCGAAACCACGGCGTTCGGATCGTCGATATAGTTGCGCCGCGTATAGCCGAGCCCGGCGGAGACGTTCCACTGACGCATCGCGCGGGTGAAGATGATGCTGGCTCCGCGCTCCCGATACATATTCGCCGAAGCTTGCCCCAGCGTACCACCGATACAGCGCCCCGACCCCGCAGCCTTTCCGAACAGGCAATTCTGAAACGAGGTTGACGGATCGATCGCCTGGCCGAGATCGAGATTGACGGGAGAGTTGGCCAGTCCGCTGGTGAGCCCCTGACCGAAGCTCTGGATCTGATCGCTCACGATGACCGTTAGGCCGGTCTTCTCGCTGGGCTTCATTTCGACCAGACCGGTGACGGAAAAGCCCCCGTAGCGATAGCCGGCGCGCGCCTCGAAGCGGGTCCGCCGGCTCGGACGCCAGATCACGCCCGCATCGGCGATGAAACCGTTGACGTCATAGGTCAGCACCCGTGGCTTGCTGGTGTCGGAGACGAAGCCGCCGCCCCGTCCGATCACCGGAAGGCCGGTCAGGCTGTCGATCAGCGCCTCGCGCTCCGTGGTGCGGGTCTTTTCGTACCCGGCGCTGGTAACCAATGCGATCGTCCGCGCCACCGGCAGCTTGATCTCACCGATGATGTTGAGCGCACGCAGCTGCTGGTCGAGGTTCGACAGGTCCTCGGCGCGGACCTCGCCGCTGAGCTTCCAGTCGAACGGAAGCGAGCTGCGCTCCATCCCCAGGGAAAGCTGGGCCTGTTGCGACACCGAACTGTCGAAGCGGTCGGTGGTCGGCCCCAACGAAAAGACGCCGCTGTCGCTCTTGTTCTTGGTATAGCCGTAGCGATAATTGGCCGAGAAGCCGAGATCGCCGATACGGTGAGCGAGCATCGGCTGGACATAGCCGGAATAGGTCTGGGTGAGGTTCCGGCCACTGCCGAAATTGGTCGGCGGCGCGGGGCCGCTTGGATCGATGCGGCTGCGCGTGACGATGCCGCCGCCCTGCACCGTCAGCCATTCCTCGACGATCACCGCCCGCGCCTGCATCACCCCGTCCTGTACGAAGGACTGCTGGGTGTCGCCCATTTCCGGGATGCGATAGGCGAGCCTGTAGGTTCCCGAGACGGTCACCCGGCGGTTGGTGACCTGGGCAGCCAGCGTTCCCGAAACTTCGGTGTAGGTGAGATCGTCGACGCCCTGCCCGCTCAGCTGAGACTGGACCACCTGCTGGATGTCGAAGAAGGCGCCGATCTGCGGCCGTTCGGCATGAGCCGCGCCACAGGTGGCCCCGCCGGCAAAGAGACCCAGCAGAGCTTGCGCGGTGGACCGCCTCATCGCGGCGCTTCGTAGCCGTAATAGCTGCCGAAACGACGAGCATTGGGCGCGAAGCGCGCGCCGTTGAGCAGGAGCTGGATTTCCTCGCATCCCCCGAGCAGCAGCACCGCATCGCGCAGCTCTGCCTCGCCCGTCTTGTCGGCACGCACGACGAGCAGCACCTGCCCGACATGATAGGCGAGCACCGAGGCGGGCGACGCTGCCAGCGCCGGAGGGCTGTCGAAGAGAATGATACGGTTGGGTTTGGTCGACAGGCGTTCGATGATCTGCCGGGTCCGGTCGGCCGCGATCAGTTCGGTCGCCTCATTGGTATATTTGCCCGACGGCAGGACCGAGAGATTGCCGACATCCGTCTTGATAACCAATGTCTCGACGTCGACATCGGGATCGGCGAGCGCGTCCATCAGTCCCACCGGGCCCTCGATACCCAGAGTCGACAGCACGGTCGGCTTAGCGAAGTCGCCATCGATCAGCAGCACTTCGATGTCGCGTTCGTTCGCCATCGATAGCGCCAGATTGACCGCGCAGAACGTCTTGCCCTCGTTCGCCTGCGCCGAACAGATCAGTATCCGGCGGCCATTGGGCAGAGCGGTCGGCCCGATCGCGTTGAGCAACAGGGTGCGCTTGACGATACGGAACTCCTCGGCGAGCGCCGTGATCGCCGCATCGGGCATCACGAAGCCCTGATCGATCAGATCGGCACGATTCACCTTGGCGGTGCGATAGATGATCTCGGGCGCGGCCAGCGCGGCCGGCTCTGGCTGGGCCGCCGGCAGGATCGGAGGCGTCACCGCAGGCGGGGGCGTGACGGACGGTTCGGGCAAGGAAGCGGGAACGACAGCCGCCGGCGGCGCTTCCAGCACGGGAGCCTGCATGGCCCCCGCACCGAGGCTGATCGGATCCGGTGACAGGGTCGGCGACAACGGCACGTCGAGCACTGGCGACTGTCCGATGGTCCCGGGATCGGGCATTACGACTCGCGCCCGCAGCACCGCCTCGAAATCATAGACCGAGCCCGCGCGCTCGATCAGCGACCCACGGCGGCGGCGCTTCTTGGCAGGCGGCTTGGGGCTGTCGTCGTCCACGGTCACGACACCATGATCCGCTTGATGAACTCGATCAACATCAACAGCATGAACATGCCGGGAAGACCGGCCGCTGCCGACGAGAACCACATCATCTGCTTACGCCGAACCTGGCGCGTGTCGGCCGTGATCACCTCGGAAATCGATCCGAGAACGGGCAGGCCGCTGGCCTTGGCGAGCTGTTGCGTGGTGGTAAAGACGCTCGACAGCTGGCTTTTGGCAAAGCCGACGCCGGCGCCCACGACGACACCCGCGATAAGCACGGCCGTCAGCAACATCGTCCGGTTGGGTGCGGCCGGCTCGCGTGGCAGCGAGGGCTGGTCGATCACGCGGAAACGCACGCCATCGGTCTTGCCGGTGGCATCGGAGCGCAGCTTCGCAGACTCGCGCCGCTCCAGCAATTTGTTATACTGGTCGCGCAGAACGTCATAATCGCGATCCAGACGTGATTGGTCGATCTGCTGCCCCGGCGCCGTAAGCTGCCTTTGCCCGATCAGCGTGATGGCCTGTTCGAGTTGCTGCTTGCGCGCCTCCAGCGCGGCGACATTGCCCTGCCGCTCGGCCTGCATCGACTTGAGCGAAACATAGACCGGGTTGGGTGTCATCGGAACGGAGCGCGTCCCGCCGCGCGCCTTCTCCGCCCGCAGCTGCGACAGCTGGGACCGGATCGCTATGACGTCGGGGTGCTTCTCGGTCCAGCCGCGCGAAATCGCCTCCGACAGCTGGCCTTCGAGCGACGCAATGCGCTGGTCGATCGTGTCCAGCCCGCCGACGCTGCCCGCAGGAATTTGTGCAGGCGTAGCCGCAAGCTGCCCATTCATGGCAGCGAGCGCGCTGCGGGCCTGCATCAGATTGGATTCGAGGCTGACCATCTCGTTACGCACGGCGTCCATGCGCTGCTCGAGCGTACCGGTCCCTGGCAGCGCGCCCAGCGTATCCTGCGTAATCTGAGCCCGACGACGATCCACGTCGGCAAGTTCCTTGGCTCGCCGTGCCAGTTCCTGATCCAGGAACCGCAGCGCCTCTTCGTTATTGACCTTCGAGCCGATCACATTCTCCTGCACGAAGATGTCGATCAGCTGCTGGGTAACGCTGCGGACGATGTAGGCTGTCTGCTGCTCGGAAATGCCGTTCAGGCTGATGCGCGTCTTGATTTCAAGCAGATCTTCGCCTTGCGCGGTAATCGAGATGCCGCCGCGCAATGCGCCGATCAGCGACAGCGATTCGTAAGAGGTCAGCGGTCGCTCGCCATTCGATACATTCTTGACGACCCGCTTGAGCATCTCGGTCGAGGTCAAAGACTGGCGCACGCGATCGACGCTTCGCTGCATGTCCCCTTCGGACCCGTCGCCGAACAGCGACTTGACCTGCACCTGGATACGCGCGCTGCTTTCATAGGAGGCCGGAACGCGCATCACCATCACCCAGCCGACCAGACAGAAGGCCCAGGCGACGGCGAGCGCGAGCCAGCGCATGCGCCAGATCGCATAGAGCGCGATGCGGATCTCGGTGTAGATCGCTTCCATCGCCTAGCCAGCCGCCCCCACGGTCACCGGACTCAGAACAGGCTCTCGGGAATGATGATCACATCCCCTGGCAGAAGCTTCACATTCGCCTTGATGTCACCGCGCTTCAACAGACTGTCGATCCGCAGGCGATATTCCTCCTGCTTCTTGGTTTCGGGATTATAACGAATGAGCTTGGCGCGATTGCCGGCGGCATATTGCGACAGGCCGCCGACCGTGATCATCACGTCGAGCAGCGTCATGTCCGCGCGATAGGAAACCGTCGAAGGCTTTTCTGCAGCACCGACGATACGGATCTGCTGGGCAAAGGTACCGGAGAAATTGTTGACGATCACGGACACGATCGGGTCGGTGATATAGGTCGACAGGGCATTGTGGATGTCGTCAGACAATTGCGTCGGCGTCTTGCCCACGGCCACCATGTCATTGATCAGCGGCAGGGTGATACGGCCGTCGGGGCGCACCTGCACCTGCGCGCCGAGTTCAGGGTTGCGCCAGACGAACACGGTCAGCGAGTCGAGCGGACCGATCGTGTAATCCTCGCCCGGCTGGCCGCCCTGCGGCACGAAGGGCGCCGGCGGCAGCTCCTTTTCAGCTGCGGCGACGGGAGACAGCGCGGTCGTCGCCACGAAGGCGGCTGCAGCGATCGACGTCCAAAGTTTAGCACTCAAGGCCATCACCAATCCTCCGGGACATTCGCGACACTGGTCTGCCCATATTCACAACCAGTCAGCCCCCAAGCCCCGTCTAATGTCGCACAAACCCTGAACACTTGCTTAGAATCACAGGATTCGGGCGCCGTCTATGGTTAATTCCTTCGCCTCTCCCTGCCCCAGAAAACGAGCGGGGCTCGCAGTGGCTCCATAGGCCCCTGCAAGATAGAGGACGACCAGATCGCCGACCCCCGCAACAGGCAGTTGGACCTGATCCCCCAGACGGTCGAGCGGCGTGCAGAGGCAACCCACCACCGAGGCAGTCTCCACCCTATCCGGTTCGCGGCTTTTGGTCAAAGAAATCGGATAGTTACGGCGCACAACGGTGCCGAAATTACCACTTGCCGCCAATTGGTGGTGCAAGCCGCCATCGACCACCAGGAAGGTCTCTCCATGACTCTGCTTGCGGTCGACGATCCGGGTCAGATAGACGCCCGCCTCTCCCACCAGCCAGCGCCCAAGCTCGATTGTAAATTCTGTGCATTCGAGGATGGGCCCGCGTCCGGCGAGCGTGTCGGCCAGCGCCGCCCCCACCCGTGCTTCGTCGAGCGGCTTGTCGGACGCGAAATATGGAATGCCGAAGCCGCCGCCGAGATTGACGTGCGGCGGTGCCACGCCCGCTTCGCGGCTGATACGATCGGCGAGCGCCACGGCAGACGCCTGTGCCTCGATCAGCGCTTCGGCATCAAGAGCCTGAGAGCCCGCAAAGATGTGCAGGCCGCGATAGAGGCCGCCATTGTCCTCAATTTGACGGATCAGCGGGGCGACGCGATCGGCGTCGATACCGAAGGGCTTGGCCCCGCCCCCCATCTTCATCCCCGAGCCTTTCAGCTCGAAATCCGGATTGACGCGCAAGGCGAGGCGGGGCGTCGAGCCCCGCGCGCGGCCCAGCGCCAGCGCCCGATCGAGTTCGGATGCGGATTCCACGTTGATGGTGATGCCCGCCTCGATCGCCATTTCCAGTTCGCGGTCGCGCTTGCCCGGTCCTGCAAAGGAGATGCGACGCGGCTCCATGCCGGCATCGAGCGCCAGCCGCGCCTCCCCGCCCGAGGCGATATCGAAGCCGTCGACCAGCCCGGCCATTGCCGCCAGCAGGGGCGGATGCGGATTGGCCTTCACCGCATAATGGAGCGATACGGCGGGAAAGGCAGCGCGAAAGCGCTCGACCCGTCGCCTCACGATGGCGAGGTCATAGACGAACAGCGGCGTATCGCCCGCCAGAACCGCCCACTCTTCGGCTGTTCGCTCGCCGAGCATCAGCGCGCCGTCCTGCCAGACATAGTCCGTGGGAATGGGACCAGTTGGCTTCATGCATCCTTCTCCGCTTGTGCAAGCGCCTCGGCACGCAGGACGACGCGATCGAGCTTGCCATTCGCGTTGCGCGGCAGTTCCTCCTGCCAGACGATCCGTGTCGGCTGCATGAAAGACGGCAGGTTCCGACGAAACCAGTCGCGCAGGCGTTCGTCGGCGTCCTCGACCTGAGGGCGCGCGTAGAGCCAGATGGCCTGCCCCTGCCGCTCGTCGGGCAGACCGAGCGCGACAACTTCGGCCGTCGCGCCGCTGGCGATGGCCGCTTCCTCGATTTCGGTCGGGCTGATCCGGTTGCCTGACACCTTCATCATCTCGTCGTCGCGGCCGATGAAACGGAGCAGACCTGCGCGGTCGCGCACCACCGTATCGCCAGACCAGACGGCAATACCGCCATGGACCGCGTCCGCAGGCGCCGGCCTGAAGCGCAAGGCGGTCCGTTCCGGGTCGTGCCAATAGCCCTGCGCGACCAGGGGGCCGGCATGGACCAGTTCGCCCGGCTCATTGTCGTCGCTCACGCTGCCATCGGGCCGGACGACGAGGATCTCCGCGAAGGGTATCGCCTTGCCGATCGAGTCCGGATGGGCATCGATCAATGCGGGGTCGAGAAAGGTGGAGCGGAAAGCCTCGGTGAGCCCGTACATCGAGAAAAGACGCGCCTCGGGAAACAGTTCGCGCAGACGCCGGACGAGCGACAGGCTCATCCGTCCCCCGGTATTGGTGAGGCGCCGCAGCGAGCCGATCGCATCGGCCGGCCAGTCTGCCTCAATAAGCTGTATCCACAGCGGCGGGACCCCGGCGAGGGTAGTGATCCCATGCCGTTTCACTGCACGGATCACGTCGCGTGGCGTCAGATAGTCGAGCGGGTGGACGCAGGCGCCCGCGGCCCAGGTCGACAGCAGCTGATTCTGCCCATAATCGAAACTGAGCGGCAGCACCGCTAGGGTGCGGTCATCGCCTTCCAGCCCCAGATAATGGGCGACCGATATGGCGCCCAGCCACAGATTGGCGTGGCTCAGCATAACCCCCTTAGGGCGCCCGGTCGACCCGGAGGTGTAGAGGATAGCGGTGAGGTCAGACGGATCGGCGGCCGACGGCGGCAACCGGTCGTCGGTGGAGAGCAGCGCCGCCCCGTCTTCCTCCTCGATCGCCAGGGCACAGCCCGTCGGCCTGTCTCCAGCCTCCAGCGTCGCGGCGCGCCCCTTGCCTGCAATCAGAAGCCGGGCGCCGCTGTCGGCCAATATGTGCGAAACCTGATGATGCTTGAGCTGCGGGTTGATCGGAACGTGGATCAGCCCGGCCCGAGCGGCGGCGAGCGGCAGGATGCAGGCGAGCCGCCCCTTGGCCATCCAGCTCGCCACCCGGTCCCCCGGTTGCAACTTTCGAGCCCTAAGACCGGCAGCAAGGCGCGACACCGCCTCGTCGAGCCCCGCATGGTCGAGCAGCCCGGTCCTGTCCACGAGCGCGGGTGCCGATCGATCGCCGCGAAGGGAGAGATGATCGAGCGGGCGAGGAACGGGGTCTGCAGCAACGGGCATCGCCTGACAGCTAGGGGCTGGCGACGGGATGGGCAACCGGCTGCGGACATTGCCTAACCGAATCTTGTTCCGCGCCATCAATGCGTCTACGGAGCCGCCACTTCCGAACCGCGAGGACCATCCGACGTGAGCGCAGCCGATTTCGAGAGCACCGAGCAAGCCGTTCGCGCCGTTCTCGCCGAAAGCCTGTCGCTCGACGTCGCGCGCGTCGACGGGTTTGATGCCGATACGCAGCTGTTCGGGTCGCTGCCCGAACTCGATTCCATGGCGGTGGCTGGCCTGCTGACGGCGCTGGAAGACCGGCTGGATATCATCATCGACGATGATGAAGTGGACGGCGAAATGCTGGAGAGCTTCGGCGCGCTACTGGCTTTCGTGGAACGCAAGCTCAAGCGCTGACGGAGCGGGACGGCCTTCGCCCCGCCCGGCTGCGAAAGGCTCAGGCGTCGACGGTGACCCGCGCCTCGAAATCGGCCTCGGCTAGGAAACGCTCGGCATCGAGGGCGGCCATGCAGCCCATGCCTGCAGCGGTCACCGCTTGGCGATAGACCTTGTCGGCGACGTCGCCGCAGCCGAACACGCCCGGGACATTAGTCCGGGTGCCGCCCTTCTCGACGATCAGATAGCCATCCTCGTCGAGTTCAAGATGCCCGCGGAAAAGCTCGGTCGACGGGCTGTGGCCGATGGCGACGAAGCCGCCGTCGGTCTCCAGCTGCGACACCGCGCCGGTGACTGTGTCCCTGAGTTCGATCGCGACCAGCCCGGCATTGCCTTCGCCGCCGACAAAGCGCTCGACCTGCTGATTCCAAAGCACCTTGATATTCGGATGGGCGAACAGCCGCTCCTGCAGGATCTTCTCGGCCCGCAGCGAATCGCGGCGGTGGATCAGCGTCACGTCGTGGCTGTGGTTGGTCAGGTAGAGCGCCTCTTCCACCGCCGTGTTACCGCCGCCGATGACGGCGACCTTCTTGCCGCGGTAGAAGAAACCGTCGCAGGTCGCGCAGGCGGAAACGCCCTTGCCGCCCAGTTCCATCTCGCCTTCCACGCCCAGCCACTTCGCCTGCGCGCCGGTCGCGATGATCAGCGTGTCGGCGACATAGACCGTGCCGCCGTCGCCCTTCAGCCGGAAGGGGCGCTCGCTCAGGTCGATCTCGGAAATCATGTCCCAGACCATCGTCGCTCCGACATGCTCGGCCTGGGCGCGCATCTCTTCCATCAGCCAGGGCCCCTGGATGACCTCGCGGAACCCCGGATAATTCTCGACATCGGTGGTAATGGTCAGCTGGCCGCCCGGCTGGATGCCCTGGACCACGATCGGCGCCATGCCGGCGCGGGCGCCGTAGATCGCGGCCGAAAGGCCGGCCGGGCCGGAGCCGATGATCAACATGCGGGTCGAGTGGGTGGCGGTCATGGCTGTCGTTCCGGTGATGCGGGTGATTCTCGGAAGTGCAGATAGGGACGCAGCCCCCGCTTTGGCAACCGCTACGCCTTTACCCCGGCTTAGCTTTCGCTCGCTAGTCCGGCGGAGATGACTGCACGCTCGACATGCCGTATTGGTGCAACAAAGGCTCTGCGCGACAGGCGAGGCTTCGCCGCTGTGCGCTTTGCACTGTTCACCTGCCTGTTTGCAGCGGTGGTCGCGCTGACCGTTCCCAGGCTGTTGTCCGAGGGTGCTCCCGCTAATCCCGTGATGGAACTGCGGCACCATCTTCCCACAGCGCTGGACGCCATCGGCGATGCGATGAAGGGCTGAGCGCGTCAGCTGGCCGATCTGCGAAACAGTCGCCCAAATCGCGCTCGCGCATCGCGATCGTCCTTGTCGTCCTGTCCCTCACCGGCTTGCGCCTGGACCACAGCCGTGGTCTCGCGCAGACGCTCGGAGAGAAAGATGGCAAGGGCCCGATAGAAGCGCGCCGCGAACTCCGGTTGCTCCTCGAAACGGTCGAGGATCAACTTGCGGGCGATGGCGAGAACCTCGACCGGTTCCTCGGCCAGCACCGAGACGAGCGGGGAATGGCGCTCCACGAAGGACATCTCGCCGACCACGTCGCCCACGCCCAGCCGCGCGACCTGCGTTCCATCACGCAGACGGACCGCGACGCTCCCGGCGAGCACGAAGAATATCTCGTTCACCGGCTTGCCCGCGCTTACCAGCATGTCGCCAGATTTGAGGCTTCGTAGCGTGCCGACGGACAAGAGCCAAAGCATGTCGGCGTCGCTCAGACCGGCGGCGATATAGCGGGCGTTTTTCATCAACGCTTTAGCACTTGATCCCGCAGATAAGTTCCATAGGCGCTCTTGCCGAGGGCATCGGCCAGGCATTCGAGCTGGCCGGCGTCGATGAAGCCCTGCAGATAGGCCACCTCTTCCAGGCAAGCGATCTTGAAGCCCTGCCGCTTTTCGAGTGTGCGGACGAACTCTGCCGCCTCGATCAAGCTATCGGGGGTGCCCGTGTCGAGCCACGCATAGCCGCGCCCCATCAGTTCGACCGAGAGCTTCCCCGCATCGAGATAGGCCTTGTTGACGTCGGTTATCTCAAGCTCGCCGCGCGCCGACGGCTTCAGCGAGCGGGCAATCTCGACGACGTCGGAATCGTAGAAATAAAGGCCCGTTACGGCCCAGTTGGAGCGGGGCCGCTGGGGTTTCTCCTCGATCGATACGGCGCGCATCGCGGCATCGAACTCGACGACCCCGTATCGCTCGGGATCGGTCACATGATAGGCGAAAACGGTCGCACCCTCGCTGCGCGCTGCTGCAGAGCGGAACAGATCGGTGGCGCCATGGCCATAATAGATGTTGTCGCCCAGGATCAGCGCCGACGGCTCGTTCCCGACGAAGTCGGCGCCGATGATATAGGCCTGCGCCAGCCCGTCGGGGCTCGGCTGCACGGCATAGCTGATCTCCATCCCCCACTGGCGGCCGTCTCCAAGCAGCGCCTGGAAGGAGGGAATGTCGCGCGGGGTGGAAATCAGCAACACCTCGCGGATGCCCGCCAGCATCAGCGTCGACAGCGGATAATAGATCATCGGCTTGTCATAGACCGGCAGCAGCTGCTTCGACGTCACCATCGTCATCGGGTGGAGCCGCGTGCCCGCGCCGCCTGCCAGGATAATGCCCTTCACGCGTCCCACTCCTGATTCCGGGCCGGTGGCCCGAGCAGCTCATCGATAATGTCACCGACGGCCCCCTGCCAATGGCGGGGTTCGATGCCATAGCCCCGGTGCAGCGCGGCGGTCGACAGCCGGGAATTTGCCGGGCGGCGCGCAGGAGTCGGATAGTCCGCGGTCGTGATCGCCTCCACCTCGGCGACCGGTCCGCCGCGCTCCGCGCTCATCCGGAAGATCTCGCGCGCCAGTCCGCACCAGCTGGCCTCGCCTTCATTGACGAAATGCTGGATGCCGAGCGGCGCGGCCCGGTCATCGAGCAATCGCAACAGGATCATCTGCACGGTGGCGGCGATGTCTGCTGCGCCCGTCGGACAGCCGCGCTGATCATCGACGACGCGCAGCCGGGGCATCGTTTGCGCGGCGCGCAGCATCGTCTTCAGGAAATTGTGGCGGTGCGCCGACAGGACCCAGGCCGTCCGCAGTACCAGCGCCCTCGCTCCACTCCCGAGCACGGCCCGCTCGCCGGCCAGTTTCGACGCACCATAGACACCTAGCGGGGCGACGGGATCATCGATCGCATAAGGCGTCGTCTTGCTCCCATCGAAGACATAGTCGGTCGACAGATGGACGATGGGAAGGCCCGCCTCGGCCAGCCACCCCGCCGCTTCGCCGTTGATACGAAAGGCAAGCTCGGGCTCCGCCTCGGCCCGATCCACCGCCGTATAGGCGGCGCAATTAACGATGCAGTCGACCGGATGGCGATCCAGATAGGTCCGGATGCTGTCGCGCGAAGCGAGGTCGAGTTCTGCACGCGTAGGAAAAAGAGCGACGGTGTCTTCGGGCCAGGACAAGCGCGCCATCTCCAGCCCGACCTGTCCCTGACCGCCCGTGACGAGGATATGGCGCCCGCTCATCCGGTCGCGAGGCCCAGCCGCTCCGTGGCGTAGCGCGCGTCGAGAATGTCCTGCCACCAGGGGCGGTTGTCGAGATACCAGCGCACGGTCCTCTCTATCCCCTCCTCGAACGAGACCTGTGGCTCCCAGCCCAGCTGGTCGCGGATCTTGCTCGCGTCGATCGCATAGCGGCGGTCGTGCCCCGGCCGGTCGGCGACGAAGCTGATCTGGCTGGCATAGCTGCGGCCGTCCGCTCGCGGTTGCAGGCGATCCAGAGCAGCGCAGATTGCCTGTACCACCTCGATGTTGCGCCGCTCCGAATTGCCGCCGACATTATAGGTCTCCCCGGGCGTCCCCCGCTCGAAGACGGTGCGCAGGGCGCGGGCATGGTCCTCGACATAGAGCCAGTCGCGTATGTTCGAGCCGTCGCCATAGACGGGCAAGGGTTCGCCGGAGAGTGCCCGGATGATGATCAGCGGAATCAGCTTTTCGGGAAAATGATAGGGCCCGTAATTGTTCGAGCAATTGGTGACGAGCACCGGCAGGCCATAGGTATGCCCCCAGGCCCGGACGAGATGGTCGGAGCCAGCCTTGGAAGCCGAATAAGGCGAGCGCGGATCATAGGCCGTACTCTCGGTGAACAGGCCTTCGTCGCCCAGCGATCCATAAACCTCGTCGGTCGAGATATGATGGAAGCGGAAATCCGCTCGCCGCTCGCCATCGAGCCCGCGCCAATAAGCCAGCGCCTGATCGAGCAGCGTAAAGGTGCCGACGACATTGGTCTGAATAAAGGCGCCGGGTCCGTCGATCGAACGATCGACATGGCTCTCGGCGGCGAGGTGGGCGACGATGTCGGGCTGGAATTCCACCAGCAGCGACCGGACCACCTCGGCATCGCAGATGTCGCCCTGGACGAAACGATAGCGGGGGTTGTTGCCGACCGGCGCGAGCGAGGTCAGCACCCCGGCATAGGTCAGCTTGTCGAGGTTGAGCACCTCATGCGTCGTCTCGCCGATCAGGTGGCGGATCAGCGCGGACCCGATGAAACCCGCCCCGCCGGTGACCAGGATACGCATCGTCACTCCTCCGAAAGCGGGCCGAGCGGCACGCCGTCATAGGCGAAGGGACTGGCCCAGCCGTCGAGCGGAGGCAAGACCGAATCCTTGTCCGACAGGATCGGCCCGGTCTTTGGAAGCGGCCAGTCGATGGCGAGGGTCGGGCAGTTCCAGGCTATGCCGCCATCGGTTTCGGGCGCATAGACGTCCGACACCTTGTAGCTGACCTCACAATTGGGCTCCAGCGTCACGAAGGCGTGGCCGAAGCCGACCGGAATGTAGAGCTGGTCGCCATTGTCGGCGGACAGTTCGACCGCGACATGTTGTCCATAGGACGGCGATCCGGCGCGGAGATCGACCGCATAGTCGATTATCCGCCCACGGACGCAGCGAACCAGCTTAGCCTGCGCATGCGGGGGCGCCTGAAAATGGATACCGCGAAGGGTGCCGATGTGCCGCGAATAGCTGTGATTATCCTGGACGAAGAGGTCGGGAACGCCGAGATCGACGAAGCGATCCCTCCGATATGTCTCGGAAAACCAACCACGATCATCACCGAAGCGGCGGGTCTTGATCAACCTGACGGGCAATATACGGGCTCCTGCCATCGAACCCGCGCCGGTTCGCAGGCATTGCGGCCCCTGTCCAGTGCCGAGGCGAGCACAGCATAATTTCGGACACCATATTGCGGCGCACCAAGGGCTGGATTACCAGTGCCAATTGTGTGGGGACAGGTCAAATATACTTCATGACATTGATATTACAGAATAATTATGCCGTCATTACAGTGCGGCTTCCGGTCATGCCATCGGCAGACTGTGTCTTGGGAGCCTGCGGCTGATGAAGCTCGGCAAGAAGCTCCTGCGGACATTCGGCGGAAAGCCGTCCCATACAGGCCGCGTAATGTCCCCCCCTGACGCAGCGGAAGGGGCGGTCGCATCCGGCGACTTTGCGCGCGATCGCGGAGACTGGGCCGCTGCCGCAACCGCCTACCGCACCGCGCTGGAGCAACAGCCCGATCTTGCGGCAATCTGGGTACAACTCGGCCATGCGGAAAAAGAACGCGGCGCGTTCGAGGCCGCCATCGACGCCTATGGGCGGGCAACGAAGCTGCGGCCGCTCGAGGCCGATGCTTTCATCCATCTCGCGCATCTGCAGAAGCGCCTAGGACTCGTCGACCAGGCCATCGGCTCGTTCCTGCACGCACTGCATGCCGGTGACTGCGCACCGGACACCGGCGACGAACTCCTCTGGCTGATCAATCACCGCCCCAGGCACGAGCAGCGCGAGACGCTGCCCGCGCTGCTGAAGCGCACCGTCGCGCCCTTGTCTCCGCGTGCCGGAGAAAAGCCGTTGCTGACCCAGCTCCGCGCGATTCTGACCGAGGATATGGCCGAACCTGCGTCTCGCGGTCAGTCGCGGCATACGCTGGTGTTCGATATCTCGGATCTGATCGCTTATTATCGCAACGCGCGCCTGCCCACCGGCATCCAGCGCGTGCAGATCGAAACGATCGAAGGCGCGGTGCAGCAGGGCGGCGACCGCGACATAAGACTATGTTGCTTCATCGATGGCCGCGAGGACTGGCTCGAGCTCCCGCTGGAGCATATGCGCGCCATCGCCCGGCTGAGCACCGCCAGCGGCGATCGCGCCGCGCCCGAATGGGTCGAAGCCATGGAACGGCTGCGGCTGTTCCTGTCGCTGACCGAGCCGTTCGATTTCCCGCAAGGCGCGTCGCTGATCAATCTCGGCACGAGCTGGTGGTTGCAGAATTACTTTCTCTATGTGCGGGAAGCCAAGGCGAAGCGCGGTATCCGCTACGTCCCCTTCGTGCACGACATGATCCCGATCATCACTCCCGAACATTGCGTGCGCGGGCTGACCCAGGACTTCATCAGCTGGGTGATCGGCGTGTTCGATCATGCCGATCATTTCCTGGTCAATTCGGACGCGACCCGCGACGACCTGATCGCGGTGGCGGCGCAACTCGGCTACACCATCGATCGCGACGATGTCGCCGTGATCGCCCTCGACACCGACTTCCGCAAGCCGGAGCGCAAGCGCCTGCCCGACAGCGCGGTTGGTCAATGGGCTCTCGAAGCCGATGATTTCGTCCTGTTCGTGTCGACGATCGAATCGCGCAAAGGCCATCTGATCGCTTTCGAGGCATGGGCCGAACTGATCGCCCGCCATGGCGCCTCGGCGGTGCCGAAGCTGGTCTGCGTCGGCAATCAGGGCTGGCTGAACAAGCAGATCTATCAGCGCCTGACCGACGATCCGGTGCTGGCGGAGCGGGTGACGATGCTGTCGCGCCTGTCCGACGAGGAACTGGCCCTGCTCTATCGCAGCTGCCGTTTCACCCTCTATCCGAGCCTGTACGAGGGCTGGGGCCTGCCCGTGACGGAATCGCTTTGCTACGGCAAGGTGCCGCTGATTTCCGACGCAGCTTCGCTACCGCAGGCCGGCGGCGATTTCGCCGTCTATGTGGAGGCAGGTTCCGTCCATTCGCTGGCCAAAGCGGCGGATCGGCTGATGTTCGACAGCGCCTATCGTCAAGCGCTGGAAACCCGCATCGCGGCGGACTTCAAGCCGCGCTCCTGGAGCGATCTTGCCCGGCAGATCGGCGAGGATCTCGACCGCTTTGCGCTGCGCGACGCAGGCAAGCCGCTTGCCGTTCCCCGTACGCCGGCGCGAATCGGCGCATGGCACGCGCTGAACCGGAACGAGGAGGTGCGGATCTGGCGCGGTATGAAGACCGCCGAGATCTATCGGAGCAACCTCGGCTGGCATCCCCCCGAGCACAGGGGTTGTCGCATCAAGGCCGATGGCGGCCTGCTCACGCTGCCGATGCCCGCCCATGGCGCGGCGGTTCGATTACTCGTCCAGTTGGGCGGGGACGAACAGTTTCCCTGCCAGTGGACATTGACGTGCGGCGCGGAGCTTCTGTCGGGAGACATCGGCGTTCGCGAGGACAAGTGGGTCAATTGCAATCTGCCTGCGGCCTCCGCTCCCTATGCGCTGGATGTACGCTTCGACGCGCTCCGCACTGCCGACGGAACGCTGCCGACCTATTTCGTCCGGGGGTTTTTCCTGCTCGAAGCCGAGGATACGACCGCACGGCTGGATTTCATCGAAGCCGTCGCGTTGAACAGGCTCGATGCACTGAGCGCCTTTCGCGAAAGGTGAAGCCCCACTTGCCCCGCGCCCGGCCTTCGCCGATAGCGCTGGCATGACGACGCGCGAGAGGCCCGCTTTGGCATCGGGGCCACAGGTGCTGCCCGACGGGATCGAGATCATTCTCGACATTTCCCGTCTGCTCTCGCGCATGCTGCACGCAATGCCAACCGGGATCGATCGGGTCGAACTGGTCTATGCCCGGCAACTTCTGGAGAAGGCACCCAACAGGCTTCACTTCGCTGCCATCGGCCCGCTCGGCGCTTACGGCCGGCTGCCGCAGGAGGGGGTCTTGCGCTTCCTCGACCAGACCGAGGAACGCTGGGCCAGCGCCCGGACTCCCTCGCGTCGCGAGTTGACCATAGCCGCCGCACGGACGCTCGCCCGGCTGCGGCCACGCGCAGTCCCGCGGCCAGCGGCCGGCGCACGCCGCTATTATCTGCAGGCCTCCCCCCATCATCTGGATCGGCCCGATCGCGTCGAGGCGAAGCTGCGCAGCGAGGGAGCCCGCTTTTTGTGCCTCGTGCACGATCTGATCCCCATCGAATATCCCGAATATGCCCGCCCGAACGGCGCTGCGATCCATCGCCGACGAATCGGGACGCTGGGCGCCTTGGCGGACGGGCTCATCGCAAACAGCCAGGCCACCGCCAACTCCGTCACCGCCTTTCTCGGCGAAAGGACGCCGACCATCCGCGTCGCCCATCTCGGTTGCGACCCGCTGCCCTCGGACGCCGGACTGCCTGCAGGGCTCAGGCCGCCCTATTTCGTGGTGCTCAGCACGATCGAACCGCGAAAGAACCACCTGCTGCTTCTCAATCTCTGGCGACGGATGATCGAAACGCTCGGTCCGGACGCCACGCCGCACCTCGCGATCGTCGGACGGCGCGGCTGGGAGAATGAGAATGTCGTCGACATGCTGGAGCGGTGCGACAGCATCCGGGGCCATGTCCACGAGTTGCCCGGCCTGCCGGACCGCGCCGTGGGTACGCTGCTGCGCAATGCTCGAGCGTTGCTCTGCCCTTCCTTTGCCGAAGGGTTCGGCATGCCGGTGACCGAAGCGCTGCTCAGCGGCACCCCCGTGCTGTGCAGCGACCTGCCGGCGTTGCGCGAAGCCGGTGGGATGGTTCCGGACTTCATCGACCCGCTCGACGGGCCCGGCTGGCTTGCCGCGATAACCGCCTACGCGCGGGACGGCTCCCCTGCCCGATTGCGACAGATGGAACGCATGCAGGACTGGACACCACCCACATGGGACGCGCATATCGCCACCGTGCTTGACCTTGTTCGCGACATCGATGCGCGCGGAGACATGGCGAAATGACCGCCGTCCGCTCCTCCTTCTATGACGATCTGACACATCAGATGAGCGTCGTGGGAGCCCTTGTCCTGCGCGAGTTGCACACCCGTTTCGGCCGCAACAACATCGGCTATCTGTGGATGATCGGCGAGCCCATGCTGCTCGCCGGGGTAATCGGCGCGCTCCATGCCTTCCAGCCGGGTCACCTCGGCTCGGCCATGCCGCCGGTGGCCTTCTCGATCGTCGGCTACTGCATCTTCATCGTTTTCCGGGGCATCTTCAATCGGGCCGAAAGCATCGTCGAAGGCAATCTCCCGCTGATGTACCATCGGATGGTCTCGGTTTTGAACATCTCGCTCGCCCGCGTCGTCGTCGAGGCGGCCGGCTGCGTCACGACCTTCATCATCCTCTACAGTTTCATCACGCTGATCGGCATGGGGGAAGTTCCCGCACGACCGCTCTACGCCATGCTCGGCATCTTCCTGATGATCTGGATATCCTTCGCCCTTGGCCTGAACGTGACGGCGATAACCTTCGAGCGCCCGACCCTGCAGCGGCTGGTGCACCCGATCTCCTATTTCATGATGCCGCTCTCGGGCGCCTTCTTTGCGGTCGAATGGTTGCCGCTGTCCGTCCAGCGCGCGGCCGACTGGTTCCCGCTGGTCAATATCTTCGAGATCGTCCGCTACGGCATGTTCGAGATGGCCTCGGCCCAGCATCTCTTCCCCGGTTATGCGATCGGCTGGTGCGCCTTCTTCACCTATACCGGCCTTCTGGGCATCCGCCGGCTTCGCAACCGCATACACGTCCGCTAATGTCTCAGCCTGCAACTTCTGGATAATCGATGCACGGAATCATCAAGCCGCACTCCGCCGACGCGCTCGTCGAGCGTCCGCACTGGTCGGAGAAGCTCCGTGCCTGGTCGCGGCGGAACAAATGGTTCCTGGCGATCGTGGTCGTCCCGACGCTGCTGGCGGCCCTCTATTATTACATCGTGGCGGCCGACCAATATCAGTCGGAAGCGCATTTCATCGTCCGCACCGCCGATGCCTCGCCAATGCCGACCAGCGGCTTCAGCCAGTTTCTGGGCTTGGGCGGCGGCATGTCGCCGTCGCGTGGCGAAGCGATGAGCGTCAACGACTATCTGGATTCGCAGCAGGTCGTGAACCGGATCGACGGCAAGCTGAACCTCGTCGAGCGCTTCCGCCGCCCGGAGGCCGATATCGCGACGCGCCTGTGGTTCTCCGAGCCAACCCCGGAAATGCTGCTGCGCTATTACCGGCGGCAGGTGAATGTTAAATATAATCAGGAAACCGGCATCACCACCTTGCAGGTGCGCAGCTTCCGTCCATCCGACAGCTTCGCGATCATCAACGAGTTGCTGGCGCTCGGTGAAGGCCGGGTTAACGAGATCAACCGCCGCAGCCAGACCGACCAGTTGGCGAGCGCGCGGCGGCAACTGGCCGAGGCCGAGCAAGGTCTTCTCGCGATCCAGTCGAAGATGACCAGCTTCCGCCAGGCCCGCGGGGATCTCGATCCCGAAGGCTCGGGCAAGGCGCAGATCGGCCTCGTCACCACGCTCGAAGGCCAGCTGACCAACGCCCGCGCCCAGCTCAACGCCATGAAGGGCATCATCGCCCCGTCGAGCCCGCAATATGTGGCGACCCTCGCCCGCGTCCGCGCACTCGAGGCCCAGGTCGCCGGCCAGTCGGGCAAGCTCACCGCTGGTGGCGGGGCAATCGCCGCACGGCTCGGCAATTATCAGGACCTCCAGATCCGGCAGCAATTCGCCGCCAAGCGCTACGAAGTCGCCGCCGCCAATCTCGAAAAGGCGCGCGACGCTGCGATGAAGCAGCAGCTCTACATCGTGCGCGTGGTCGATCCGAACATGCCGGTGAAGTCCGAATTCCCCAAGCGTGGGGAAATCCTGCTGACGATCTTCCTGTCGCTTCTGGTCGCCTATGGCATCGGCTGGCTGCTCGCCGCCGGCGTACGCGAGCATTCCTTGTAATATTCAGGAAAGTTGAGGAAGCCCGTGCGACCGCTCGGGCTAAGCTCCCGCCATGAGCGCGGAGGCGAGATGGGAGATTGGTGGTTTGGAGTTGATCATTCTCCAGACGTCGGATGCGTTCCGATATAGCGGGATGCTGCGAGAGACGTCGCGAACCGCCATCGAATATGCGCGCCGGCACGGCTTTGTCTATGAGAGCTTCATCGGCATCAAGCGCGGCCAGATCGGCGCCCACGCCGCATTCAATCGCATCCTCATGCTCGACGAGTTGGTCGATCGGGGCTTTCGAGGCTGGGCGCTGTACATGGATGCAGATGCCTATGTGAAAGACCTGTCTTTCGATCTCCGTGCCTATCTCGCAGACAAGGCACAATATTCTGCGATCATGGCAACAATTCCCGGCGAAACCATTGCTTGGCACATCAACTCCGGCGTCCTCTTCTTCAATCTCGAGCACCCCATGGGCATCGCGCTCGTGAAGGAATGGAAGCGTCGGTTCATGAGTGTCTCCGACGACGAACTCGGCCGTGTGCAGTCGGTATGGGACGGCGTGAACGACCAGACGATGCTCTATGAATCACTCGATCGGAATATCGAGCTTCGGGAAAACGTACTCTTCGTTGAACCGCAGCTTTTCAATCATCATGAGGGTCGTTTCATTCGCCAACTGCTAAATTCTCTGGATGGAAATATCGACAGTCGCACCGCGAAGATCGCCATCGCTGTTGCGACTGTTCTGAACGAGACCAAAGGCGAAACGGACGTGGTGGATTCGCTCTACCGGATAATACTCAACCGCCCGGCGGATGCTGGCAGCTCCGGCTATGCCGACCTGATAAATGCAAAAGGTATGGCCGATGGCATTCCCGAAGTTGTCAAATATCTTCTCGACAGCGAGGAATATGCGAGCCGCGTCCGCAGCCAGTGACGAGCCCGGCCCTCCGCTGATGCAGCCAGACCATGGTCATGTTACCCGCGATGACGTGATCGCCGGATACCGGGCGGTGCTGGCACGCGCCCCCGAAAATGATGATGTCATCGAGCATCATCGCTGCTTCGAGGAGAATATCGGGCTGCTAACCGCCCTTGTTCGATCCGACGAGTGCAAAGCGCGGGTCGACGCGTTCCGCCATGATGGCCGCGGCTTTCACATCGAGGATCTCGATGAGGTCGCCGCCGACTTCCAGCGCGGTGATGGAGAACGCTGGCGCGGACGCTCGCTGATCCTGCCCGAATGGTTCGAAACGGGTCTCGACCCCCTCGGCTCCGATTACTACCAGCAGATGCTCCGGCTTTGGGAAGCGATCACCGCGCGCAAGGGCTATGATCCACTTCTGAACGAAGACACGCCCGAAATCGCCGATCTGGACGCCATCTACAAACCGGCCTTCTACGCGTCGGGTGACAGTCATTTTGCAGGTGCGCAGATGATGGCGATGGGCCACATCATCATGCGCAGCGATATACGCCCGGGGGATCGGGTGCTCGAATATGGCGCCGGCTTCGGCCAGACCGCGCTCGCGCTGGCCCGGCTTGGCGCGCGTGTCGACACCGTCGATGTCAATCCGCATTTCTGTAAGGCCGTAGCGACGGCAGCGGAACGATATTCCGCAGATCTCAACCCCCATCTGGGCCAGTTCGGTTTCAACCCGTCAGGCGTGAACAGTGCCTATTCGCTGATCTTCTTCTACGAGAGTTTTCATCACTGCATCGAATTCAATAGCCTGATCCCGCAATTGCCTTCGCTGCTGGCAGACCCGGGCAAGGTGATATTGGCCGGTGAGCCGATCTTCGAACAGCTTTGCCCCGACCTGCCATATCTGTGGGGGTTCAGGCTGGATTGGGAAAACGTAGCAGTGATGCGGATTCGGGGATGGCTTGAACTGGGCTTCCAGCGAGATTTCCTGCTCGCCCTTTTCGCGCGCAGCGGTTTCGCCTGTACCCACTACAGCGACCCGAATTCGCATTGGGCACAGATCTACGAATTTCGTCAGACCGCGTAAGCGTGCCCGATCGTTAAGCGCGCACGCTGCTCTGGTGGCCTTCGCGCTTTCTTACCGCAATCGTATGGCTGATCGCGCCACCGCCGGCCGCTCCATCTTCCCGGATTTCAACCGGTACGCAACCGGCGCTGTCGATGATGCGAAAGATGTCCGCCTGGGGTAGCGCGTTCATCTCCATCGATGGTTGATCGCTCGTCAGATAGCTGTCGGCTGCGAAGCTCTGCCCGGCGATATAGGTCGGCATCTGCACGATGGCGGAGCCACCCGGCGCAAGAGCATCGAGCAGCCTGCGATAGATGGCGGCGATGACCGGCGGCGGGTTGTGCTGGAGGACGATCCTGCTGATGATCAGATCGAAGGCTCCGAAACGACCGAGATCGGCGACAGATTCGATCACCTCGAACGTCACATTTCCTGCACCCACGGCGTCGGCGCGTTCACGGGCAAGGGCGAGATGCGGGGGCGAGATGTCGACACCCACGACCTCCTCGACATGCTCGGCCAGCGCAAGCGTGAGCCGGCCGACGCCGCAACCGAAATCCATCGCGCGTCGGAAGGACATCGGCAAAGCGCTGCGCCGCAGGAAATTGAGGTGGATGTCGATGTCGGGCTTTCCGCTGGCATAAAATCGATCGATGTTCGCGGCGAGATTCTCCTGTCGGAAATCGTCGCTGACGAGGACCGACCAGTGCGGTTCGGTTTCCCCGAATTTCTTCCATTCGGCACCGATGCGATCGAACATTTGCTGAAGCTGCGCGTCCGAGCAGCGCAGGTCGACCTCGACCCCGCGAACGTCGAGATAGCGGCCCACCGGGAGCGCGTGGGAATAGCCTGCTCCTACCGTCTGAGCGAACTCCTGGCTGCCCAGAAATATCTCGCGGAGTTGTCGCCAGTCCGTGACGTGCAGAAAGCTCTCGATCACCGCCTCGCTCTCCGGCTCGCGGCCGAGAATCAGCCGATAGGCGTCGACAACCTGCTCACGCGTCACGGCCATGATCACTCCTCTCATAGGGTC
Source organism: Rhizorhabdus sp. (assembly GCF_018006725.1). Lineage (GTDB taxonomy): Bacteria > Pseudomonadota > Alphaproteobacteria > Sphingomonadales > Sphingomonadaceae > Rhizorhabdus. The sequence continues at coordinate 10,352 of NZ_JAGMXV010000009.1, read as the reverse complement.
CGCAGAAGCTTTGCGGCGCTTTACGACAGCCGCCCAGCGTTGTGCCGTCAAATGAAACGGTTATCTGGTCCAAAACGGACCAATGTCGACCGCAGTCGACTCAAGAGCGCCTGAACACTTCCTCTACGTGACCGCTCCGCAGCCAGTGGCGATGGCGGCTCGCAAGCGCATAGCCCCCGGCCTGTGCGACCAGCGTTGAAACGGGAACAACGCCGGGCAATGGCGCCTCCTGGTTGATGCTTACGATAAGGCCGACACCGGCGGCATAGGCCGACCGCAGGATTGCGAGAGACGATTCCCGAGGCAGTTCGGGCAATGAATCGCAATTCAGAAGCAGGTCGATCTTGGCCTGCGCCAGTTGCGATACCGGCATCGCAGCAACGGCCTCCCCCGCCACATGCCGCTGAAGCAGCGCTGGCGTGGCTTCGTCGAACAGCGTCCAGCGCGGCTGGCCGAGGCGTCGCGCATAATAAGCCGCAAGACCGATCCCGGCGCCGACCTCGCCGACATGAACCGCGCCGTCTGGCGCCCCGGGATCCTCCAGCTGGGTGGCGAGTTGCCCCATGCGCCAGGCGGCATGGATGGCGTCGAGCATCCGCATATGGATCACCCGCCCCCTCCCGACACCGATGCCGAGATAGGCGCCGATCGACGACGGCGGCGAAAGGTCCGCGCCCAACGCCGATTCGATCGCGGCGAAAAGCTCGGCCGGATCGCGCCGGCCATTGTCACCCCAAGGGCCGCCTTCCGGATTTTCCAGGCGCAGGCAACCGACCGCCTCCGCCAGCGAAACGAGCTTGTCATAGGTCCAGCGCGAAAGCTTGGCGGCGAAGGCCGGATCGGCTGCGCGCGCATGCTGGCGGTCGCCGCCGAGCAACCCCTGCGCCGCCGACGACCGGCCCAGCGCCGCCAGATCCTCGGCCAGGCGTTCGTCTTCGGCCGTTGCCAGCATCGCGGCGACTGGACGTAAACGATCCGGGAGCTCGGCTTCGCCTGCCCCGCCCGCAGCTTCCCACATCGTCCGCAGCCGCGCAGCAGCCGAGACATCCGGAACGGGGATGGGCGCTTCGATCAGGGGCGGCGCGAGGCCGTGCGGATGAGCATAGCGCGCCGACCAGCGATCTCCTCCTGCAGTCGATCGCACCGGCATGATCGTCTCATCCGCCGACGCGAGCGACGCCTTGACGGCAATGGCCAGCGCTTCGAGCCCCGCCGATGACGTGGGCTCGGCAGAGGCAACACGAAGAAAGGCGGCGTGCCGCCCACCCAGTTGCGGATCCCGGTCGACCGAAAGCGCATCGCCCTCGCTCAGCCGAACCAACACGGCGGAAGGGTCGGCCGGCCCGCTGTCATGTGCCGCTTCCACGGTCTGAACCAGCCGTCGCGCCCCGGCGTGGCCCAGGTTGAGCAACCACGGTGCCATGCCCCAGGCCCCGAGCGCCAGGTCGCCCTCCGACGGAAGGACGGCCAGCCGCCCGTCTCGCCCACGCACATAGTGCGCAAGATCGAAATCGAGGTCCCCGACGAAATGATGCGGCCCGAACAGCACGGCCCAGCCAGCCCCGCTCAGTGAGCCGGCATCGGCCTGCGCCAGCGCGTAACGATAGCCGTGCCGACGCGCATAAGCCTGAATGTTGGGCGCGGTCGCGAGGCGGGCGGCGGCATCTTCCGCCTTGCCCGCAAACTGGACGAGCGTGATCTCGGGTCCGCGCACTGCCGCTGCCGCAATCCGCCGTGCCTCCGCTGACAGGCGAAGCACCGCGCAGAATTCGTTGCGCCCGTGCGCGGTATCGTAGACCCCGGCAAGCTCCAGACCGATCAGGCCAAGCGCCTCGAGCGCCTCGACGATCTCGGCGAAGCGGTCGGGCGTGAAATACCAGGCATGAACGTCGACGTAGCGGCCCAGGGCAAAGTCATGATCGTGCATCGCCTTTCGCAGCCGCGCCGCACGATCGGTCGGCACCGCGTCGCCATGATCCCCCTGCCAATGGCGATGGCTGTCATTGTGCGTGGTCAGCGCGACATGCTCGACGATGCTGGCGAGGCTGTGCGTCCTGCGCTGCTCGCGATGCGCCTGCAGCACCTGTGCGATCGTGCTTTCTGCCAGGAAATGGTCGAGGCAATAGCGCTTGTCGGGAATGATCAGGCAGAACAGCCCGTCAGGCTCCAGGATCCGCTCGATCTGCTGGAGATGGTGAACGAGGTCGGGCTGATGCTCGATCGCATGGCTGCTGATCACCGCGTCGAAACGTCGCCGGACCTGCTCCAGCCCGCCGACATAGTCGACATGATCAGGGCAACCGGCGGGATCGAGGCCGATGGCCTGCGCCCGCGCACGAAGCTGCCCGGCGTCGAGCACGTCGAGATAGGCGATCGATGCCCCTTTCAGCAGCGGATTGCAGAAGGGGCCGATCTCCAGCACCGACCGCCCATCGGCGATCATCGCCACAAGATTTTCGCGCAGCGCGAGCGGCGAAGCGACGAGACCCCGTGCCCGCCCCTCGCGATGATAATGCGCCTCGGCCTCGGACGGCGTTACATCGAGACCGGGGTTCGTCGCCAGATAGAAGGCCGGATCGAACCGGGGCGGCAGAGCGGAGGCTCCGCCGTCTTCGCTGACGATCGGCTCAGCCATCAACGCGCATCGGTTCGGTCATCGGTACCATGCCTCGCGGTCGTCGACCGGCATAACCTCGAAACTGTCCCAGCGCAGCGCGGGATGCCAGGAGGGATCCTGCGCCAGCCACGCCTTCCAGCGCAGCATGAAGGCGGCATATTGGTCGCCACCCGCCGGCATCTCGCCGCGCGAGGCCTTTTCGGCGTGGACCATCTCGGCGTCCGGCGTGCAGACGATCCGCAGGCCCAGTGCCCGCATCCGCAGGCACATGTCGATGTCGTTATATTCGAGCGTGAACTGCTCGTCGAAGCCGCCGATCCGTTCGAGAACCGCGCGGCGAGTCGCGAACAGCGCGCCCGTCACCGCCGACCATTGGCGCTGCACCGACGCCCAGTCCTGATAGGTGGCGCGATCGGTCGACCGGCCCGCCCAGGGATGGGCAATCGCGCCGAACAGCGGGGCGATCCCTGCATGTTGCAGGCGCCCGTCGGCGTAGAGGAGGCGTCCGCCGACGCCTCCAATTCCTTCGTCGAGAGAGAAGCCGATCAATGCGCGCAGCCAGCCGCCATCGACCGGCAGCAGATCGTCGTTCATCAGCACGATCTGCTCGCTGGTCGCCGCGCGCCACAACTGGTTCATCTTCGCGGCGTAATTGAACGGCTCGTCCGCGCCACGCAGCGTCTCGATCCGGCGCAGGGTGAAGGGCCAGTCGCGCTTCGCCCAGGCCGGCTCGCCCGCGACATCGTCGCCGACGATCACGGTCAGCCGGTCCATCGGCCAGTCGACCTTCGCGACGGCCTTCAACAGGCGCTCGACATAAGTGATGCGGCTTTCGGGTATCCGGCTCCGCCGCGTCGGGATCACGAGCGACACGTCGGGGAAAGCCTTGCCGAAGCGGCGCCGCTGCAGCAGCGTTCCCGGCGACCGACCTTCAACGAAGATCTGGTCGCGATAGGGCGGCAGGCTTTCCAGCATGCGGCGACGTGTCACCGGGTCGGCCTGCGGCCGCTCGCCCGGATGGCAGAGCAGCACTTGCGCGATCCGGGCGATCGGCACGCCCGCTTGGTGCGCGCGAAACAGCAGGTGATCCAGAGCGGCGCTGCCCATCGCCGGGTCGAGACCAATGTCGCGCAGCACCGCCGCCTTCACGATCAGCGGCGCGCCGATATAATCCTGCGCGACCAGCAACGTCGGGTCGAAACAGGGCTTCAGACGGAGCTGGTCGATCGGACGAGCCGCCTCTACGGCGACATCGTCTCCATAGAATATGCCCGCGTCGGGTCGGGCCTGCCGTGCGTCGCGCCAGGCACGCTCGAACATCGGCGCAAGCCGGCTACCGCGCGGGGCCAGCACAACCCAGCCATCGTAATCTTCCGGCACCTCGGGGGTCGTCAGGCTCTCCAGCGCGCCATCGGGGGCCAGCAGCACCATGCGGAGCCCCTCGCCGAACAGGACATGCTCGACCGGCATGCCCGCGCGTTCGTTCACGGCGAAAGTCAGGCCGCGCGGCTCGCCTGCCGTCCGGAGATGATCGAAGCTCTCCCGGATCCGTTGGGAAACCGCTGCCTGCGACAGTCTTTCGGCGACCCGCGCGCGGGCTGCCTCGCTCCTGGCGGCATCTCCGGCCTCGACCGCGTCGGCCGCCAGCGCCAGCGCATGCGACAACGCGGGCTCGTCGACCCGAGCCCAGCTGCCGCCGCTGGTATAGTGACCGAAATCCTGATCGAGCGTCCACGGATGCGCACGCACCGGCCAGCCGCTCTCCGGATCGAGAAAGTCGCGGGTCCCGCCGAAATCGGTCGCGACGACCGGCTTGCCCATCGCCATCGCCTCGGCAACGGTGAGGCCGAACCCTTCCGAACAATGCGGCGAGGCATAGATGTCTGCCGTCGCGAGCAGATCCGCCAGTTCGTCGGCCGTCATCGAGCGGTCCATCAGCACGACGCCCTCGGTCGCCTCGACCAGCGCCTGCAGCGCCGCCCCTTCCTCGGGCCGATCGAGCAGATGCTTGGTCTTCAGCACGAGCGACCAGCCGCGCGCCGCAAGACCGGAAGCTGCGAAGGCGCGCACCAGCGCCGCCGGATTCTTGCGGACGAGATAGCTCGACCCATCGAAGATGTAGAGGATCGTCCGGTGGTCACCGGCCAGGCCCAGCCTTTCGCGGCTGGCCGCGCGATCGATCGTCATAGGCTCGGCGAGCGGAACGACATGCGGAACAACATCGACCGGCACGTCGCCACCGGCCGCAAAAACTTCGGCGCAGTAATGGCTCGGTGCCCAGATGCGGTCCACGGCGCCGAAATTGCGGCGCCAGGCGGCCGGGATATGACCCATTTCCCACACCCAGTAGCCGACCCGGTGCCGTGCCGCGCCTATCGCCGCCAGCTGATCGTCGGTCAGCAGGTGCCAGCTGTCGGGATTGAGATGGACGACGGCCACATCGGCAGGCCCCGCAAAATCGACGATGTCGACCGGCGGAGTCAGCGGCTGGTGGACGTGAAACGGCTTGTGGATCGGGTGCAGGTTCAGCCGCACGCCCGTCTCGCGCAGCGCGCCGATGATGCCCCGGCTCGCCGAGCCCAGGCCATTGTCGTAGTTCCAGGGACCGAAAAAGGCGACCTTGAGCCGATCGTCGGCTGCTGCCTGCTCGGGCAGGCGGCGCGCCAGCAACCGTCCGCCATCGTCGACCGGCCCCTCCTCCGCGGCAGCCGTGACGACAGCTTCCGCCAACGCGGCGTCGAAGCCGTGCGCGGCAAGAAGCGCCTGCCAACCCTCGATATCGACCGTCTTGAACTCGCCGCGCAACAGCAGCAGCTTGACCAGCGGCATCCCCGCCTCGACCAGCGCCCGCCAGCCGAACAGAGTTGGATTGATCGCCGTCGCGCTGGGATAGAGGATGTCGACCTTGTGCCCGCTCTCCTCCGCCAGTTCGGCCAGACGGACCTCATAGGCGCGGATGACATGGTCCTTGCGGGTCAGCAGGCGGACATCGTCCATGAAGCCGTGAAAAGCGCGCGAGGACAAGAGCCGGCTCTTCACTGCCAGGAAATAGCTCTGCACATGCCAGCGCCATTCGTGGCTTTCGGTCAGCCCGACCAGATCGGCGTCGCGCGCGCGGATCTGATCGATCAGCGCCGCGATGCGAGCGGGATCGGTCGCCGGAAGCACGCTGTCGTTGACGAGATAGAGCGTCGAGGCGCCATAGAGACGGGGGTCGAGCTTGAGCGCATGCGCCCAGGCGGCGAAGTCGTAACCGCCGTTGCGACGGACCAGCATGCCGTCGACCAGATCCAGCAGGTCCACCGACGGATCGAATGGCCGATCGACCGAGGCGATCAGCAGAACCGACAGCCCTGCCGCCTTCAGCTCTCTTATATAGGGCAGGACATGCGGCTTGACCTTGCCGCTGCGCGAATGGGTGACGAACAGGGCCACGTCGCCGCGCGCATCCCCGACAAAGGGTTTGACCATAGCCGAAGGCAGCGACCAGGCGACCGCATGATCCTCGGGGTGACGCGAGGGCGGAAAGAGGATGATCGGCCCCGGCTCCAGCGGCGCGCCATCGGGCATCCGCCGCGCCACGACCTCGGCGCCCTCGCCATTCTCGCCCAGTTCGACGTCGAGGACGGTGCGGAACTCGAGCATCCCGTCGTCACGCCGGGCGGGAGTCGCCTGCCCGACCAGTCGGTCGCCCTCGCGAAATTCGACCCATGTCTCGGGAGCGGCCTGCTCAGCTTCGGGATCGAACAGCACGCCCGAAACGCCGCGCAGATACCAGCCCTCGATCCGGCCGCCCCATGCCGGCGCCGGCTCGACCGGTCCTGGTTCGGGCTCCGGTTCAGGCACCTTCTCGGGCTCAACCTCGACCGGCGGCTCAGCCTCCTCGACGACCGGCTCCTCGAAGGGCGGCGGGGCGAGCTCGTCCAGCGCGCGGGCGGCATGTTCGTTTCCGTCGAGCTCGAAACTATGCCGATAGAATTGGAGCGCAGCATCGAGATCGCCGCGACGCCGTTCGAGATGCCCGCGACACAGGGCCAGATCGGCATCGTCGGGATCGAGCGCGAAGGCACGGCGATAAGCAGCGTCGGCCTCGCCATGGTCGCCCGCTTCGGCGAGCATATGGCCAAGCTGGACCCAGATCGCGAAATCGTCGGGGCGGGCCGCCAGAAAGCGACGATACTGCATTGCCGCCGCGCGCCAGTCGCGCGCATCGCGCGCGGCAGTCGCCTTCCGGAAAGCCCGCCGGATCGCCCGGCGTTGCCAATAGCCCGCCATCATCCCCGACGCGCTGTCATGATGACGAAAGGGACGAAAGGAGGAACGCGCATGGCGGGAAACTCTTGATCGAAGGTGCCGCGGGGCGGTTGCGCCGGCCGCGCCGGTCCTGCCTCTTAGGAAGAAGCTGTATTCAAACGCAAGTCGTTAAGGCTGCAGCAAGGCGGCGGCCATGATTGACTCCCGCGCACAGGCGGCTATGGGGGCGGCCCGGCACGAGCGGCGGGCCTGGAAGGAGCCGTCGACGTAATGACGGCGAACTGGATGATCCTCATAAGACAGCGCAGCACCCGTCGATTTCCGCCAGCGGCTGGTCGGACGCGCCTGATGGCCGGGTCGCTTCTCGGCCTTTCCCTGGCGACCTGCTCCTCGCCCATCCTCGCAGAAACGCTGATGGATGCGGTCGAATCCGCTTATGCGACCAACCCGACGCTGGTCGAACAACGCTTTCGCCAGAAGGCGACCAACGAGAGCTACGTCCAGACGCGCGGCCAATATGGCCCGACCGTTTCGGTAACCGCGACCGGGACCTATGAATATCAGAAGCTGGGCCCGAAATTCGGCAGCCGGACGAACGACGGCAATCAGGGGGAACTGAGCGTCAGCGTCCGCCAGCCGGTCTATACCGGCGGACGGGTACGCGGCGCGCTCGCCCAGGCGCGCGCCAATGTCGAACAGAGCCAGGAGATATTGCGCCGCGTCGAGGGCGAGACCGTCCAGCGCGTGATCGAAGTCTATGGCGCCGTGCTGCGCGACGAGCAGAGGCTCGAGGTCGCGAAGGAAAATGTCGCGGCGCTGCGCGAGCAGCTGGCCGAACGGCGGGCGCGGCGCAATGTGCGCGACGCGACCATCACCGACGTCGCCCAGGCGGACGCACGGCTGGCCGCAGGCGAGCTTCAGCTGGCGGCAGCCGAGACGCAACTGGCGGTCAGCCGCGGGCAATATCTGCTCGTCGTCGGTCATGAACCGCGCGAGCTACAGCCGCTGCCGGAGCTGGGCGGCCTGCCCGAAAGCGTCGATCAGGCCTTCGCCGTCGCCGAAGAGGAAAACGCCAACCTCGCTGCTGCCCGCTATAATGAGCAGGCGACGCGCGCTAATGTCGCTGCCCAGCGCGGCAATCAGCGACCGCAGGCGACCATCTCCGCCTCGGCCGGCAAGCTCGGGCCGCTCTCGCCCTATGACAGCCGCCAGCTGCGCACCGACGTTCAGGCACAGATCACGATCACCCAGCCGATCTTCCAGGCGGGCGCGATCCAGTCCCGCATCCGCCAGGCACAGGACCAGAATGGCGCCGCCCAGGCCGCGCTCGACGGCGAACGGCGCCAGGCGCTGCAGGACGTCGTGATCGCGTGGAACCAGCTGCGCTCGGCCCGCATCGCCGTCACCGCCGGGCGCCGGCAGGTGGAGGCAGCGCAGGTGACCTTCGCCGGCATGCGGCTGGAGGAGCAGAACGGCCTGCGCACGACGACCGATGTGCTGAACGCCGAACAGGAACTCGCTTCGGCGCAACTGGGGCTGCTGTCCAACCGCTACAACGAATATGTCGCACGCGCGTCGCTGCTGCTCGCCATGGGCCGGCTCGACGCGCGCACGGTCAACTCGGCCATTCCGGCCAAAGATCCCGACGAAGAGTTCCGCAAGGTGCGCTGGCGCGGCGTTTCCCCGACCGAGCCCGCCGTGATGCTCCTCGACCGGATCGGATCGGCCAGTCCCACTGCGAAACCGAAGCCCGATCTGCGCGGCGCCAATCAGCCCAAGCCGACCGGTCAGCCCGACCTTCCGGCGACGCCCCCTGCGAGCGTCGTCAGCGAACCGCTGACCCCGATCAGCAAGAGCCGGCTGATCTCGGCCGAGGAGATTCCGGCGCTGCTCGGCGATTATGGCAATCCGCCGCCCCGCCCGTCGGACCCCCAATGAAAAAATTTAGCCGTCCGGCGGCCGCGATGATATCAGGCCGGCCAGCAAGCGATGATCGGCGGACGCCGCAACCGGGAATGACTGCGCGATGATTTCCGCCCTGTTTCAGAAGAACATGATCAACGACGCGCTGGCCAAGGGCAAGAAGGCCTTTGCGGCGGCCGCGCTGTTCAGCCTGTTCAGCAACCTGTTATTCCTCGCACTGCCGATCTACACCAACCAGATATACTCGCGCGTCCTCGCCAGCCACAGCGGATCGACTCTGCTGGTGCTCACCTTCGGCGCTCTGGCGGTGTTCCTGGTCTCGAGCATCCTCGACCATTATCGCACGCAGACCCTGTCCAACTTCGGCATCGCCTTCGATCGCGAACTGGCGAGCCCGACCTTTGCCGCGCTGTTCGATCTGGTCGTCCGCCGCGTCGGCGGATCGCATGCCCAGGCGCTGCGCGATCTCGACACGCTGCGCGCCGCGATCAGCGGAGCCGCTGTCAGCGTCCTGTTCGACCTGCCCTGGATGCCGATCTTCCTGGGCGTCCTGTTCGTCATCGATCCCTGGATCGGTGCGGTGACCACGATCGGCGGGCTGCTCCTGCTCCTCCTCGCCATCCTCCAGGATCGGGCGACCCACGCCGCGCTCAAGGAAGCGAGCAGCGCCGCGATCAAGAGCTATTCCTTCACCGACGCGGCGCTCCGCAATTCGGAGATCGTCCGCGCGCTGGGCATGCTGCCGATGCTCGGAAGTGCGTGGTTCACCTATCGCCAGATTTCGCAGCGGATGAACATCGTCGCCAGCGACCAGGGCAGCTTCTATCAGGCCGCGATCCGCTTCGTCCGCATGGGCATCCAAGTCGCGACGATCGCGGTCGGTGCCTATCTGGTCATCATCGGCAACATCGCCTCGGGCCTGCTGTTCGCCAACATGCTGCTCGCCTCGCGCGCTCTGGCGCCGATCGAACGTCTGGTCGCCTCGTGGAAGATGCTGTTCGAGGCGTCGCAATCCTATGCCCGCCTCGACAAGGTCCTGGCCGAATTCGAGCCGCCCGTCCCGTCGACCCAGTTGCCAGCCCCGACCGGACGCATCGCCTTCGAGGGGGTAAGCTTCACCACCAAGGCGTCGCCCGCACCGATCCTGATGGGCGCGAGCTTCATCATCGTGCCGGGCGAGATGGTCGGCGTGATCGGCCCGTCGGGTGCCGGCAAGTCCACCCTGCTGCGACTGATGGTGGGCATCTGGAAGCCGGGTACCGGCACGGTCCGCCTCGACGGCGCCGACGTCTATAGTTGGGAGCGCGGCGATTTCGGCCGGCATGTCGCCTATCAGCCGCAGGACACCGAATTGTTCGCGGGCACCGTGCGCAACAATATCTGCCGCTTCCTGCCGAACGCGCAGGATGCCGACATCGTGGCCGCCGCGCAACTGGCCGGAGCCCACGAGCTGATCCTGCGCCTGCCCAAGGGCTATGACACCGAACTGGGCGAGGCGGGATCGGTCCTGTCGGCCGGCCAGCGGCAACGTGTGGGCCTCGCCCGCACGCTCTATGGC
>NZ_JAGMXV010000008.1 GCF_018006725.1 Rhizorhabdus sp. | reverse complement strand
AATGCCCTCAGGCCTCAGGCCATAACCTGAATCCCTGATACCTCATTGGCGCGGGGTGGAGCAGCCCGGTAGCTCGTCAGGCTCATAACCTGAAGGCCGCAGGTTCAAATCCTGCCCCCGCAACCAAAACTACAAAAACCCGCCAGGCATTCGCCGGCGGGTTTTTTGTGCGTCCGAGGCCAGTCCCTCAGGCGTTCCGACCTGTCTCTATTCCCGCAATGACACCTGCGCGAGCCGATCAATTCGGCTATGCTCCCCGCATGATAATGATTTTCGACGACACAAGGACGGCCCGCGCATGAGCCTCTCGCTGTGGCAGGGAGCCTGTCTGGCGCTGCTGATCGCAGGGGCGATGGAGCTCGTCGCCTGGGGCGTCCATCGCTACGTCATGCACGGGCCAGGCTGGATCCTTCACAAGTCGCATCATGTCCGGTCAAAAGGCTGGTTGGAGTGGAACGACCTTTACGGGCTGTTCTTCGCGCTGATCAGCGTCGCGCTGCTGATGTTGGAACCGGTCGATAGCGCTGGCTATTGGGTCGGGATCGGCATGACGCTGTACGGTGCTCTCTACGCGATATTGCACGATGGCCTCGTCCACCGTCGACTGCCGCTGCGGTTCGATCGGATGAATGGCTTTTTCCGCCATCTCGTGCGGTCGCATCATCTTCACCATGCCACGCAGGGGCGCGACGGAGCCGTCTCCTTCGGCTTTCTCTATGCGCCGCCGCTCAAGGTGCTTGCCGCCCGGCTGCGCCATAACCGGCAACACCGCCGTGGATGATCTTCCACGATCGCGCGGTTTGCTGCTCGCCGGACTCGTGCTCGGGACCTGGGCGGCGCTGCATATCTGGTCAGTCTTCCTGATCGAAATCGATCGCACGCCGCTGTGGCTGACATCATCGCTTATCCTGCTGCTCTGCTGGTTGAGCGTCGGTCTGTTCATCGTCGCGCATGACGCCATGCACGGTTCGCTGGCACCGGGACGCCCAGGGTTGAGCCGGGCGATCGGCCGGCTGTGCCTGTTCGTCTATGCGGGCTTTTCGTTCGACCGGCTGTTGCCCAAGCATATGGCGCACCATCGCCACGCCGGGACGGCCGAGGATCCCGATTTCCATGCGCCCGCGCCGCGCGATGTGTTCCGCTGGTACGGTGCCTTCTTCCGCCAATATTTCGGTCTGCGTGAGCTCGCGATGATGTCGGCGATGATCGCCGTCTATCTGTTCCTGCTCGGCGCCCGTTACGAAAACCTGCTGCTGTTCTGGGCGCTGCCGTCGATCCTGTCGTCGATGCAGCTGTTCTTCTTCGGCACCTATCTGCCGCATTGTGCCGGTGACGATTTCGTTGACCGACATCGTGCGCGGAGCGCCGATGTGCCTGTCTGGGCCTCGCTTCTCAGCTGCTATCATTTCGGCTATCACCATGAGCATCACCGCTGGCCGCATGTCCCCTGGTGGGGCCTGCCGGCGGCGCGGCGGAGGGCCAAGGCCGAGGCCGCTCTCGGTTCAGGCGGCCGCGTGTAGCAGCGATCGGGCGACGATCGCCAGCTTGCGTGGGGTCGATATGACGACCCGCTCGTCCCAGGCCTGAGCGCCGCGGGCTGCAACTTCCCGACCAATGCCGCCATAGATCGACCGGGCGCTGTGGATCGCCCAGCGCGACCGGAAATCGAGGCGGGCGATCCCCGCCATCGCCCGCTCCTCGTAGAGCAGCGACAGGTCGACGATCCGGCCGACCAGCGCCACCAATGCATCACGACGCGACGGATTCATCGGATCGGCGGGATCGACCCCGAACTCCTCCATCCACGCCCTTGGCAGATAGCAGCGGCCGCCTGCATGATCCTCGGCGACATCGCGGGCGATATTGCCGAGCTGGAAAGACAGACCGAGCGCACAGGCGGTGTCGAGCGTTGCGTCGTCCTCGGGATCGACGCCCATCACGACCGCCATCATGCAGCCGACTGTGCCGGCGACATGATAGCAATAGCGCAGCAGATCGGCTTCGCTTTCGGGCGTCCATCCCGCGCAGTCGAGCGCAAATCCCTCCAGATGGTCGTCGATGTAACGCACCGGAATGCGCCGTTCGGCGGCGACCGCGGCGAGGGCGCGATAGGGAGGGGCACCCGAGATGCCGTCTGCCAGCGCGCGATGCGTCTCGCGGCGCAGCTCTTCGATAACGCTGGCATCACTGGCGCTCAGCGGACCGCCCAGTTCCTGACCGTCGCAGACATCGTCACAGTGCCGGCACCAGGCATAGAGCAGCCAGGCCCGCTCGCGCGTGGCGCGGTCGAACAGCTGGCTGGCCATATAGAAGGAGCGCGAGCCGAGCCGGATCGTCGACCCGGCCCAGTCGACCAGTTCGCTTCTATCCTGCAGCACCGCCGGTGGCACCTCTCCGCTCACCCGGCTAGGTCTTCGATCATCAGGGCCGCCGTGGCCTTCGCGCTTCCCACCACCCCGGGAATGCCCGCTCCCGGATGGGTGCCGGCCCCCACGAAATACAGGCTGCCGATATCGGGATCGCGATTATGCACGCGGAACCAGGCGCTTTGCGTCAGCACCGGCTCCAGGCTGAAGGCCGAGCCGAGATGCGCGGCGAGATCGTCGCGGAAGTCGAACGGCGTGTAATGGAACATCGTCGTGATCCGGTCGCGCAAGCCGGGCATGAAGCGCTGCTCAAGGATCGACAGAACCTGATCGCGATAGCGCGGCCCTTCGACCTCCCAGTCGACATTCGCCTTGCCCAGATGCGGCACCGGAGCGAGGACGTAGAAGGTCGAATGACCGTTCGGCGCCATCGACGGATCGGTCGCGGTCGGATGATGCAGATAGAGCGACGGATCGGGTGCGAGGCCGCCACCCTTGTAGATATCGTCGAGCAGCCCGCGATAACGGGGCCCGAACACGATCGAATGGTGCGGGACATCGGGCCAGTCGCCCGTCGTTCCGAAATGGACCACGAACAACGATGGCGAGAAGCGCTTGGCCTTCAGCTTGCGCTGCTTGCGTTCGTCGCCGAGCAACCCGTAGGTCGAAACGACGTCCGCATTGGATGCGACCGCGTCATAGACTGCACTATGGCCCGAGCGGGTGGCGACGGTGCGCACCTGGCCTTCGCTGGTACCGATGCGCACGACCGGGTCATCGAGGCGCAGCGTTCCTCCGAGCCGCTCGAAATAGCGCACCATGCCGCGGATGAGCGCGTTGGTACCGCCCTTGGCGAACCACACCCCGCCATCCTTTTCCAGCTTGTGGATCAGCGCATAGATGGCGCTGGTCGTCATCGGGTTGCCGCCGACCAGCAAGGTGTGGAACGAGAAGGCCTCGCGCAGTTTCTCGTTGCGGATGAAGCTCGACACCATCGAATAGACCGATCGCCAGGCCTGGTAGCGCGCCAGTTGCGGCGCGGCCTTGAGCATCGAGGCGAAGTCGAGGAACGCGACCGTGCCGAGCTTGCGATAGCCCTCTTCGAACACGCCGGCCGAATAGTCGAGGAAGCGGCGATAGCCGGCCACGTCTGCAGGATCGAGCGCGGCAATCTGGCGCTCGAGCGACGCGTCGTCATTATCATAGTCGAAGGTCGTCCCATCGGGCCAGGACAGGCGGTAGAAGGGCCTTACCGGCACGAGATCGACATCCGCCGCCATATCCGCGCCGCTCAGCGCCCATAGCTGCTGCAGGCAGTCGGGATCGGTGATGACGGTCGGCCCGGCATCGAAGACATGGCCGTCCTTTTCCCAATAATAGGCCCGCCCGCCGGGCCGGTCGCGCGCTTCGTAGATGGTGGTCGCGATCCCTGCCGACTGCAGCCGGATCGCAAGCGCCAGGCCGCCGAAGCCCGAACCGATGACCGCCGCCTTCTTCATGCGCGGCCTGCGATCGCCGAGAGCGCGGCGAAAATACCGACCGGCGGCTTCCCGCTGAGGGTGCGCAGCTTGTCGAGCGCGGTCAGGCGCGTCGCGTAGAAGCGGGCCACGCTCGCCTCGGGCAGGTGATAGAAATGCTCGAGCACACGGTAGCGCTGTCTGGGTGGGGCGGCGTGGAAGAGCATGCGGTTCAACATCCTGTAGAAGCCGCGTTCGCGCCAGAGGCGTTTTGCACGGTCGTGGAGGAGCCGGCGGAGCCCCGACGTCGTCATGTCGGATGCCTCGGTCAGCAGCATGGCATTGGCCACCGCATCCGGCACCGAATAGCCGGTGGTAGGATGGAAGAAGCCGCCGCGCATCCCAATCCGTCCAAATGGGTAGTCGTCCGGCCATAGCGCGTCGAGCCGGCCACCGAGCACGATCGGCAGGACCCCGGTTTCTTCGCCTACCGTCTCGAACCTCCGGCCGATGCGATCGTCGACATAGGCGTTGATCCGCTGCCGCAACAGACCCACGTCCAGCGCCGGATCGAGGCTGTAATAGGTGTCCTCGACAAGCAACTCGGTGGCGCTGAAGGGGAGGAGATAGACGAAGCGATAGCCATCGGCCTGGTCGACCTCGGCGTCCATGATCATCGGCTCGGCGACCCCGTGGGGCACGGCGAAGCGCAGATGACGCCCGACGAATTTCTGCCAGCCCAGATCTAGCCCCTCGATCGGCCCCCCGCCGCGCGCGTCGACGACCGCGTCGGCAGTGATCGTCTCGCCATCGGACAGGCGCACGCCCTCCGGCGTCACTTCGACCGCTTCGCGGCCCAGCCGCAAGGATGATGCCGGCAGGGTCCGGAGCAGAGCGTCGTGGAGATCGGGCGATCGGAGGCTGTTATAGCCCAGGCCGATATGCCGCCTCCGCGCCGGGAAGGCGATTCGGTGCGAGGGCCAGCGCGTCGGGCCGACCGCATCGACGAGCCAGCGATGGCCGGCCTCCACGTCCTGATCGAAGAAGGACCAGATATGATTGCCGCCGAAGCGATCGCCGCGTTCCACGAGGATAGGCTCGACATCCTGCCTTCTCGCATGGAGGGCAAGTGCGCTAAGCCCTCCGGCGAGACCGCCGCCCAGAAGCAGGACACGCCGCTTCATGCCGCGTACCGTGCCGCTTCACGGCGTGGGCAAATCGAAGGATGGGCTTGGTGATGGCGAAGCGCGGGTATCAATGGGCGGCCCTTATCGTCGCGGTGACCTTAGGCGCAGAACCCGGCCATGCCGCCACTGCCGAGCTTCGGCTGTGTCTGGAGGGGTTGCGTAGCACGCGGGGCATGCTCCGCCTATGCCTGGCACGCGAGGCAGCGGCCTTTCCCGATTGCAAGGCAGGGGCGTCGGTTCGCCGGGATATGCCGATCGGTGCCGCGCCGGACCATTGCTTCACTCTAACGGCGCTCCAACCCGGGCCTTACGCCATATCGCTCTTTCACGATGAGAATGCGAATGCGCGGCTCGACAAGACAATGGCAATACCCCGCGAAGGTTTCGGCTTCTCGCGAAACCCCAAGATCGGATTCGGCCCGCCCCGGTTCGACGCAGCGCGCATAGACGTGAAGGCCGGGCAGAATGCCGAGACGGTGAAGGTCCGCTATCTGATGTGACCCGGACAGCTGTACCTTAGGTCGCCGAACGGGAAGCCTGTGTGCGAGAATTGCTCGTGCAATGTCTCGGTACGAGGCGATAGGGCGCCCCGGATAGGGTGCCCATTCCGTTCGTCGCGATCGACGACGCGATCTGCTTCCAAAGTCTCGAAGGATGCTGCATCGTCGCATCGTCCGAAGCCGCATCGACGGCGGAGGACGGCGTCGACACGGCCCTGTCCGCGCTCGCCGGGAGATACAGGCCCTCGATCGGCGAGATGGATGCGCGGGCGGAGTCGATGCTGTTGAAGGGGAGGCCGTTGCATGACGATCGAGATGTTGACTGACCAGGATCTGCCGACTGCGATGCGGCAGGTATCGGATTCGGTCGACGCGGTGTTCGCCGACATATTGGCGACACCGCCCGGCGCGAGCGAACGGCTCTACGAAGCGATGCGCTATGCGGCGATCGGTGGCGGCAAGCGGATGCGGCCATTGCTGGTTGTCGCTTCGGCCAGACTGTTCGATGTCGCGCCGCAAAACGCGCTGCTCGCCGGCGTCGCGGTCGAGTGCGTCCATGTCCATTCGCTGGTTCATGACGACCTGCCCTGCATGGACGATGACGATCTGCGCCGCGGCCGGGCGACGCTGCACAAGCGGTTCGACGAGGCCACCGCTGTATTGGCAGGCGACGCTTTGCTGGCGCTGGCCTTCGAACTCCTCGCTCGGCCGGAAACCCATGCCGATGCGCTGGTGCGGGCCGAACTGATCTCGACGCTCGCCTCTTCGGCCGGCGCGTCGGGCATGGCCAGCGGCCAGATGATGGACATGGCTGCCATCGATGCCACGCTCGACATGGACGCTGTTGTTCAGTTGCAGCAGTTGAAGACCGGCGCGATGATCGGCTGGTGCGTCGGTGCTGGCGCGGCGCTCGGTGCGGCCGATGCCGGCCAGCGCGTGGCGCTATCGCATTATGCCCAATGCGTCAGCCTGGCCTTCCAGATCGCCGACGATCTGCTCGACGTCGAAGGCGATGAACAGGCCGTGGGCAAACGTCTTCGCAAGGATGACGAGCAAGGCAAGCAGACTTTGGTGCGCATGCTCGGCCGCGAGAGCGCGCGCAACTATGCGAGCGGTCTGATCGACCGGGCTGTGAACAGCCTTTCCCCCTTCGGTCCCGCAGCCGATCTGCTCCGCTCGATCGCGCATTTCAGCATCCATCGCGATCGGTGATACTGCCGCGCAGTCCTGTGCCTCAGAGCCCGCTAGAGAATTCTGCGAGATCGTTCAGCACAACCGTAGGATGACGTAGGCGGGGATCGCGAAGGACGTCGCGGAACGCCGCATGTTGCGGATGCGTCGGCATGAACACGGCGCGATCGGCATAGTCTGCTGCGGTGAAGGTGCCCCAGTTGGTCAGGCGCGAAAAGCCGACATGGTCTGCTCCGTAGCGGATGCCGAGATCGACGAAGTCGGGCATCTCGCGGAAATTCTCGGTCTGCACCGTAAAGACGAACTCCAGCGCCTGCACCGCCTCCGCCGCCCGCAACTCGGCCGCGAAGGACAGGTTGCGCTCCATGACCTCCCACCGGGCACCGCGACGGATGCTTTCGTGCACCGGTCCGCTCGCGGCATCGAGGCTGATGCGAAGATGGGCAACGCGCCCGTGAAGGGTGGGAAAGCGCTTCCACTCGCGCGGCGTCAGCAGCATCGCGTTGGTCATAATCAGGAAGCGCAGGTTCGGATAGGTCTCCGCGTCCAGCCGATGGAGGAGGTTCCGGAAATTTTTGCTCGCAAATGGGTCACCCGAGCCGGTGACGAATACCAGTTCGCTGTGCTTCAGCATCGGCAGAACGGCCTCGTCCTGCAGCTTGTCGAAGCGCGCCCGGCGATTGGGGCCGGCGGCGATGATACCGGTGCGGCAACTGGGGCAGGACAGGTTGCAGGTCATGTCATAGGCGAGGTTCACGCGGCGCGGGCTGCTTGGCAGCAGTGTCTGCGTGCGATCAAGGATCGCCTGCGCTACCGGTGAGGTGGCAGACGCCTGAGCTTTTGTCGGCAGCTTGCCCCCCGCGATCAGCGGACACGCCGTCTTGTTGCAATAACGATAGCTGCCGTCATGGATGCTGTTCCGGATCGCCTGCGCCGTGTCCGAATTCCAGACATCCTGCCACGGTTGCTCAGCGAGATCACCGACCGATTCCGGCAACCAGCTGGCGCAGCAGAGATGGCTTTTCCCGTCGAGCACGTCGAGCGTATCGAAAGGCACCGAGCAGAAGCGGTTCGACAGGTCGAACTTCGGATCATCGGGATGCGCGAGCGATTTCAGGTGGAAATAGGCGCCCTGAACCAAGGTCGACTGGCTGTGCGCGACGGCGATCGGTTCCAGCGTCCGCAGGCCGTCCGCCAGGCGTCCTTCAGCGGCGATGCAGACCGCGTACACGACGCTCCACATCTCCGTGTAGAAGTTGAGCTCGTTGGCGGTGAGGCGTTCGATCTGCGCCGAAAGTGAAGGGAAGCACCCGACAATCGCCGGCATCGCGGCCCAGATTTCGGGATGGTCGAGGCCGTCGAGGATTTGCGCCAGAAGCAGTTCGACGACGGCCGTCTCGTGCGGCAGCATCAAGTAGCGCAGCTGAGCGGCGGCATTGCCGAATGCCTGATTAGGCCGGAGATAGGCGGCGCGAACCAGCAGAAAATCCGCGTCCTCGCGACAACCCCGAGCAGCCAGAAGGGCGGCTGACAGCAGCACGAGAGAATCGCCCAATTGGGCCAGATCGTCCTGAGCGGTCAGGCCGTTGGCCTGGCGAAGGATGTCGAGCGCGATACCGGCGATGCGCGGGGTGAGGTCGAGGACTGTTCCGATGGCATCGGGGTTTGAAAGATTCAGATCGAGCTCTTCGAGTGTCTCGACGAGTACGTCGACAAGCAGGGCCCGGTCTTGATCATTGTCCAGCGGCAGCAGGGCGAAATCGGAAAGGCGTGCGGAGGTGAAAGGATCGCTTCGGCTTTCAGGACAGCCCGCTTCTTCGAACCCATGATCCAAGACCAAGTCGATATCGCCGGGATTATCCATGGGTTACCTCGCTGATCCTCCCTATGGTCGCTAGGAAAACAGGGTTAACGAGATGTAAAATTGGAGCTTGCTGCCTGACATAATGCGCCAAAATGGATGCGATTGGTGACCATTCCACCCGCGCCCATCCAGCGCGGCTATTCAAATGCCTTTGGTGAACACCTGACAGGACGCTCCCCACAAAGCCTTGAGTCGGCTCCGGAAACGCGCGACGCTGGCGGTCTGTCTATTTCGAGGGATGCCATGATCAAGACGTCGCTGCTCGCCCTGTTCGCGGGTGCCTCCATCTTCGCCACGCCGGTTCTGGCCCAGGATGCTGCGAGCACGGTCTCGCGCTTCGAGGGGCGGGATATCTTCGCGCTGCAGGTCGCGGCCGATCCGCAGATCAGCCCCGACGGCCGCAGCGTCGCCTATGTGCGGCGGCAGGGCGACATCATGACCGATCGTCAGAAGGGTTCGATCTGGCTCGTCGACGTCGCCAGCGGTCGACAGCGGCCCCTGGTCGAGGGGGCAAGCCAGCCGCGCTGGTCGCCCGACGGGCGGCGGCTGGCCTATGTCGCGGCCGATGCGAAGGGCAATGCCCAGCTGTTCGTCCGCTGGATCGCCGAAGATGCGACCGTCCGCGTTACGGGCCTCCCCGACAGCCCCAGCGCGATCACATGGTCGCCCGATGGCAAGAGCATCGCCTATATCATGCGCGTGCCGGGCGAGCCGATGAAGCTGGGCAAGGCGCCCGACAAACCCGAGGGCGCCGAATGGGCCAAGCCGCTCGAGGTGATCGACCGGATCGACTATCGCAGCGACGGCGGCGGCTATGTCGAACCGGGCTATGACCATGTCTTCCTCGTCGCGGCGGACGGCGGCCCGTCGCGCCAGCTGACGAGCGGCGACTATCAGCATGGCGGGCCGCTGTCGTGGTCGCCCGATGGCCGGTCGCTGCTGTTCAGCGCGGTGCGCAAGCCCGACTGGCAGCGCGAGGTGTTCGATCCCGAAATCTATGCGCTCGATCTGGGCAGTGGCGCGATCCGCGCGCTGACCGACCGGCGCGGTCCGGACATCGCGCCGGTGGTGTCGCCCGATGGCTCCAGGGTTGCCTATCTCGGCTATGACGACCGCCGCCTGTCCTATCAGAACACGCTGCTCTATGTGATGAACCGCGACGGCAGCGGCGTGCGGGCAATCACCGCCGGGCTCGATCGCAGCATCGACCGGGTCGAATGGGCCGCCGACGGCCGGTCGCTTTTTGCGCAATATGACGAGCGCGGCGTGAACCGGGTTGCGCGGATCACGCTCGACGGCAAGGTGACCGAACTGGCGACGGGACTGACCGGCACGGCGTTCGATCGCCCCTACAGCGGCGGCGACTTCACCGTATCGCGCAATGGCGTCATCGCCTTCACCAGCGGGTCGGCGCTGCGACCGGCGGATCTGTCGGTGGCAAGCGGGGGCAAGGCACGCCGGCTGACGGCGCTCAACGACGATTTCCTGGCGCACAAGAGCCTGGGGCAGGTCCGCGAGCTAGCGGTCAAGGCACCCGATGGTCGCGAGGTGCCGGCCTGGCTGGTGACGCCGCCCGGCTATCAGGCAGGGCAGAAGATGCCGCTGGTCCTCGAAATCCACGGGGGGCCGCACACCGCCTATGGGCCGCATTTCTCGACCGACGACCAGCTGTACGCCGCAGCCGGCTATGCGGTGCTCTACACCAACCCGCGCGGGTCGACCTCCTATGGCGAGCAGTTCGCCCAGCTGATCCACCATAAATATCCGGGCGACGACTATGGCGACCTGATGGCGGCGGTCGACGCTGCGATCGCGGCCGGCGTCGCCGATCCCGACAATCTCTTCGTCACGGGCGGATCGGGCGGCGGCGTCCTGACCAGCTGGATCGTCGGCAAGACCGATCGCTTCCGCGGCGCCGCGACGCAGAAGCCGGTTATCAACTGGGTCAGCGAGGCGCTGACGATGGACAACACGCTGTTCACGTCGCGCTACTGGTTCCCCAAGCTGCCGTGGGAAGATCCGATGGGCTATTGGAACCGCTCGCCGCTCAGTCTGGTCGGCAATGTGAAGACTCCGACGCTGGTGGTGGTCGGCAGCGAGGATTATCGGACCCCGGTCAGCGAGTCCGAGCAATATTATGCCGCGCTCCAGATCCAGGGCGTACCGACTGCGCTGGTAAAGATTCCGGGGGCGAGTCACGGCGGAATCGCTGCGCGACCGTCGCAGTCGGCGGCCAAGGCGGCGGCGATCATCGCCTGGTTCGACCGTTATCGCACGGGCGCCAGGGGCACGACTGCACCCTGACCTTCGGGGCATAGGCCGTTCGGCCTAGTCGAAGCGGACGATGCCCGGCCCCGCGCTCCTCGTTATGCCCAGCGCATATAGGGGAGAGGATCGGCGCGCGTCCCGGCTTCGGGCCGGTCCGACCCCATGAGAGAAAAGGACGGGGTCGACATGGCAAAGGCGTTGCGGTTCGTGGTCATCGGTGCGGGGATGTCGGGCATCCTCGCGGCCATCAAGCTGAAGGAACAGGGGCAAAAGGACGTCACCGTCTATGAAAAGGGCGCGACGATCGGTGGCACCTGGCGGGAGAACCGCTACCCCGGCCTCACCTGCGACGTGCCGGCGCATTGCTACACCTACAGCTTCGCGCCGCATGCCGACTGGAGCGCCTTCTACGCCCCCGGCCCCGAGATAAAGGGTTATTTCGAGAAGGTGATCGACGATTTCGGCGTGCGCGACCTGATCCAGCTCGAGCGCGAGGTGACCGAATGCATCTGGCGTGATGGCCGCTGGCAGCTGCGGCTGGCCGATGGCAGCACCGACGCGGCCGACATCGTGATCGCGGCCTCGGGTGTGTTGCACCATGTCAACATGCCCGAGATCGAGGGCATGGAGGATTTCCAGGGCGCGCTGTTCCATTCCGCGCGCTGGGACGACAGCGTAGCGCTCGACGGGCAGCGGATCGGCGTCATTGGCAATGGCTCGACCGGTGTCCAGATCGTCACGGCGCTGTCGACCCGCGCGGCCAAGCTCGTCCATTTTCAGCGCTCGCCGCAGTGGATCATGCCCGTTCAGCAATTTCCCTATAGCGACGAGGACCGCGCCGCCTTCCGCAGCGACCTCTCCAAGATCGATGCGATCCGCTATGGCGACGACTATTGGAACGGTGTGCGCCGCTTCAACAAGGGGCTGGTCGACCCCGATTCCGAAGCGATGCGCGAGATCGAGGATCTTTGCCGCCAGAATCTCGAGAACAATGTCCATGATCCTGTGCTGCGAGAGAAGCTGCGCCCCAATTACCGCGCCGCGTGCAAGCGCCTGATTTATTCGTGGAACTATTATGAGGCGGCGCAGCGGCCTGCGGTCGAGATCGAGACCGGAAAGATCGACCGGATCACCGCGACCGGCATCCGCATGCAGGACGGCACCGAGCACCCGCTCGATGTGATCGTCATGGCCACCGGCTTCCGCGCCGACCGCTTCATCCGGCCAACCGTGGTGCTGGGCGAAGATGGTGCCGATCTCGACGAACTGTGGCGCGAGCGGCCGACCGCCCATTATGCGGTGACGCTGCCGGGCTTCCCCAATTTCTTCATGCTCAACGGCCCGACCGGCCCCGTCGGCAATTTCTCGCTGATCGACATCGCCGAGCAGCAATGGGGCTATATCGCGCAGTTGTTCGCGCCGATCGTCGAGGGGCAGGCCAGGGCGGTTGCGCCGACGCGCGAGGCCCATGCCGACTATGACCGCCGCCGGGCCGATGCCGCCCGCAACACCATCTTCGGCTCGGGCTGCACCAGCTGGTATCTCGACAAGAACGGCGTCCCGCTGACCTGGCCGTGGAGCTACGACGCCTTCGCCGAGGCGATGAGCGCACCGAAGCGCGAGGAATATGTCTGGGCCTGACCGGTTTTCGGGGCGCCGGCCTTGGCAGGCGCCCCATCTACCATTTGAAGCGCTGGACGATACCCCGGCGGCGGCCGGCCAGCTGCTCGCGCCGCTCTTCCGGCCCGATTTGCTTCATGCCGGCGGGCAGATGATCGAACAGCGCGCTGCGCTTGACCTGCTGACAGGTCGGAACCGGATAATGGTCGGCGATCATCCAGCGATAGGTGACATAGCCCTCGCTATGGCCTGACGGGTCCAGCCAGTTGGGCACGCCCGGATCGTCATGACTGACGACGACGATCAACTCGCCATCCTCCTCCAGCGCGGCATAATGGCAGTTGGTGTTGGCGAGGCGGTAGCGATAGTCCATCGTCTCCCACCAGTAATTGCCGAACTCGACCGCCCAGTAGCGCGCTTCGGGCGGGCGGACGCGGATGATCAGCACCTCGTCCTCGGGCAGTATCCAGTAGCAGATCAGCGGCTCGCCGCCCGGCGTCGCGTCGATCTTATTGTCGTCGAGCTGGCGGTAGGAAAGGAAGCGATTGGGCTGGACCTTCCACTTGTCGATCATGTCCGCCCAATAGGTTACCGACCAGTGCAGCCAGTGCGCCGCCGCCGCCAGTCCCTCCGCGACCGTCTCCGGGGTCAGCTGCGGCGGGGCGCCGTCGCCGGTGATCCGGTCGATGCGTGCCTCCATGGGCTTCTCACCCTCCCAGTCGGCAAAGAACTGGCGGAAGGTCAGGCGGAAGGTGTCGGGCGTGGTCCTGATCCAGTTACCCGGGCGCTCGTCGGGCCCGACCCACAGCTCGAAATTTCCGTCCGCATCGACGTCCAGGTCGTCCCCGAACAGGACCGAGGGCACCGCCCCGCCCCAGGGGGTGGCGCCGCGCTCGACCACGGTGACGCTGAAATAGCGGGCGTTGCCGCGTTTGCCGCTGACCCGATAGGTGTCGGTCCCGTTGATCGGCGCGCCGACATAGAGCGCGTCGGTATTGTCCCCGCCCTGTTTCCGCATCGGATCGAAATAATGCATGATCTCCGGGTGGAGCGGGTCCTTGTTCTCCAGCTCGAAGGCCAAAGCGAGGCCGATGTTGCGCGACAGCAGTCGGATCGCGGCCGCACGATCGACGGGATTGGACGAGGCGGTCTCACGGAAGCTGATCTCACCCGCGCGTTTCAACGAGTCGCAGAAATCGTTCCACGCATCGCGCAGCAGCAGGTCATGGTCCGTGGTCATCGGCTGATCCTTTCGTGACGGGCGTGGTTCGGTTCAGGCTTCGCTGGGGACGTCGAAATAGCTTTGGTAGCGGTGGAACAGCTGCCGGGTCCGATCCTGCTGATCGACCTGATAGGCGTGCGCGCCGAACTTCCCCTTGGGCTTATGCGCGAGATAGTCGGCGACCGCCGAGCGCGCCTGGTCGGTGAAAGGGAAGCCGATCTTCGCGTAGAGCTTTTCGAGCGCATCGACGGGCGCGTCGATCAGATCGGCATAGTGGGAATGGACGATCTGGTCCGCCGGGATCGTCCCTTGCTCGATCCAGTCGATCATCTGTTCCAGCCGCGCGGCGGTGCCTTCGGGCGTCAGCAACTCCTCAAAGGCGCGCGCGTCGAACGCCTTGTCGCTACGCATCCAGTAGATGGTGCCGAGCAGATTGGTGACCGAACCCTGTGCCTTGACCGGGTCCCGATGCGTGACGATCACGCGGGCGTCGGGGAAGACGTCGAAAAGGGTCGGCAAAAAGCTCTGATGCTCGGGGGCCTTGAGCAGCCAGTGGTCGCGCGGATTGCGCCACTGCAGCAGCTTCAGCAGCCGGCGATAATAGGCATAGACCGGCGTCTGGTCGGCACCGAACAGCCAGGTCACATAGGTCGGCACCTGGAAGGCGGCGGCGAGATGCTGAGAGCGGAAGGTCAGCCGGAACGCGACCCCGCATTCGTTCGGGATCCACGCGCCCATCTCGTGCATCGCCTGATAGGTCGGCGCGACCCGACCCATCTGCGTGATCATGTCGTGCGCGCGCGGGACCCGCGGATCTGTGCGATAGGTGGCCGCCTCGGGCGGCGGGCAGGGGAGGACGAACTCCCAGTTGGCGGGGGCGAGGAACTGCCTGTCCTGTGCCAGCAACTCAAACAGGATCGAGGTGCCCGATCGCGGCAGGCCGGTGACGAAGACGGGCTTATCGATCACCTCGTCCTCGATCTCGGGATGCTGGCGATAGGCGTCTTCGACCTGCAGCCGGACCTCGAGGAAGTGCAGCAGCTCCTGCCGGGTCCACAGCCGGCCGAACAGGTGGAGTTCAGCCTCCTCATTGATCGCCCTGACCATGATCTCGAGCGGTTCGCGCCAGTCGTCGCTGCCGAAATCGCTGAGGCCCGTGCGGGCGCTGGCGGTGGCGATCAACTCCTTTGCATCAAGCGGGGCGACGGTTTCCGCGTCCCAGGCGGAGGTTTCGGCAAGAAATTGCGACAGCCATTCGGGACGGGGCGGCGGTGCCCAGCTGGAGATTGGCGACCCGTCCTTCTCGCTCATCCTCATCCTCCGATCGGCCGGCGCGATCCATGCGCGCGTCTTTTGTCCTGCCCTGACGATAGGCCGGTAGATGGACGGAACTGGACAGGATATCTCTTCATAAAGACGAGGGTTTTTGTTCGGGAGCGGCTATGGTCGACAGTGGCAGGTCAGTGGCCGAATTGCTCAAACTCTTGCAGAAGATATCGCGCATCGGGGGCGAGCCAACGGACGTGCTGCGCAAGGCGGGAGCGAGCTTCCTGCCGGCCGATCTGGAAAATGGACGGGTAGCAGCGATCGAGCGGCGTCAGCTGGTCGCCATCTATCGCGAGGCGATCGTCACGATCGGCTGGCATTCGAGCCGGCTGGACCGCAAGCCGCAGATGCACCCGGATGAGTTCCGGCTGATGTGTCACTGCCTCATCACCTGCCGGACGCTGGAACAGGTAATCGAGCGCCAGGCCATTTTTTTCCGTACGCGGCTGGAGAAAATCTCGACCATCCGGCTGCAGCGTGGAGAAGGGACGGTGCATGTCCTGGTCGACACGCTGCGTCGGCGTACGAACCTCAGCAGCTTCCTGTCCGACCTTGCCGGCATGTCAATGTTCTGCCGCCTGTACGGCTGGATGCTCGGAACCGGAGAGCATGTCTTTTCGGTCGGCCTCGCCTATGACGAGCGCTACGCCGCCGAGGCGGTGTCCGACTTCTTCTCGGGCGAACTGGCCTTCGGCTGTCCGGTCAACCGCATCTCCTTCCCCGCGCATATGCTGACGATGCCTATCGTGCGGACGCCGGACGATCTCGACCGGCTGCTGGTCGATTTCCCGTTCGACTTTCTCGCAGCGTCGCCCGACAGCCTTGCGCTGACCGACCGGGTGCGGACGCTCTATTCCATCGCTCTTGCTCGCGACGGTCGGTTACCGACACTGGAGCAACTCGCGTCCCTGACGGGCCGCAGCCAGAGTAGCCTCCGGCGGCATCTGGCGGATAGCGGTCAATCGATCCGCTCCTTGCGCGAGGAGGCGCAGCGCGGCCTCGCGACCGAGGCGCTGGCGGTCAGTGGGCGTTCGATCGACGATATCGCGCTGCGTGCCGGCTTTCGCGATACGGGTAGTTTTCGGGAGGCATTCCGGCGCTGGACGGGAGTCTCGCCTGCCGCCTATCGTCGCGTCCGGCGCGATGATGGAGAGACATTAGGTCGGACAGGGGAAACCATTTCGTAACAGCGGCTGTGGCAAGGACAGGCTTCCCCGTCCCCAGCAGAGCATTCCCCTGATGAAGATTTCTCGCGCCCTTCTTGCCGGCCTGTGCCTGATCTCGGCAGCCCAGCCTGCCTTTTCGAGCACGACGCAGGACGAGCAGGCCTGGGTGAATTTGACGGTCATGGGAACCCTCACGGGCAAGGTCGTCTATTTTGCCGAGGTCCAGCCCCGCTTCGGCGACGGCGTCAGCCGGCTCGACCAGTTGCTGCTGCGCCCGGCGATCGGCGTGAAGCTGTCGCCGACGATGACGCTCTATCAGGGCTATGCGCGGGTAATCACCAAGCGCGAGGGGGCCCGTGATCTGCGCGAGCATCGCAGCTTTCAGCAGCTGAGCTGGGTCATGGGCAAGCCTTGGGGTGGGGAGTTCTCCACCCGCACCCGGCTCGAGCAGCGCTGGCGTGCGGATGGCGACGATGTCGGGCACCGGCTGCGCGAAATGGTCCGGCTGGAGGTGCCGGTGGCAAGCAATGGCCTCGCGGCGTTGGGCTATGCGGAGGGCTTCCTTGCGTTCAACGATACTGACTGGGGCGCACGATCCGGCTTCGACCAGCTGCGCAGCTTCATCGGCGCCGAGATTCCGGTGGCCGGCAAGACGACGATCGAGCTCGGCTATCTGAACCAGCTGGTCAATCAGACCGGCGGGCGTCGCCGGATGAACCACGTCCTGTCCTTCTCGCTGTTCGCGCGCTTGTAAGGATCAGGCGGGCGGCAGCGGCAGCGCCGTCGTCGACTTGATTTCGGAGAGGGCAGCGATCGAGTTGATCTCCTGTACGCCCTGCAGCCGGCTGAGCTTGTCGAAGAAGAAGCGTTCATAGGCGTCGATGTCGGCGGCGACGATGCGCAGCAGGAAGTCGACCGGTCCCATCAATACGAAGGCTTCGAGCACTTCCGGAAATTCCCGGATCGCGGCGGTGAACTCGTCGAGATGCTGCCGGCCGTGCGCGTTGAGCTTCACCTGGGCGAAGATCTGCGCGTTGAGACCGATCTTCCGGCGATCCAACAGCGCCACCTGACGCGCGATCACGCCGCTCTCGCGCAGCCGCTGGATGCGCCGCCAGCAAGGTGTGGTCGACAGGCCCACCCGTTCGGCAATCTCTGCCGCCGAGAGCGAGCAGTCCTCCTGCAGAAGGGCGAGAATCTTGCGTTCGTAGCTGTCGAGCTTCATCGCAAAATCATACTCAATATGAGCATATATGAGGAATGATTTTTTCGGATAGACAGGGTGCTCCGTCAATCAGCACGAATTTTCCCGGCCGGATCGTCTAGAAGACCTCCTGTCGAAACACCCACTGGAATCGCCATGAGCCTCGCCACCCGCACCTCCCCCGCCGCGCTGCGGTCCCGTATCTCACTTGAGGCCGAGGCCGATCTCGGCGTGACCGGCAGGCTGCTCGATCTGCTCGTCGCGCGTGACAGCCTTCCGCAGAAAATGGATCTCCTGCGCGACGGTCGCACGATGACCGTGACGATGGAAATGGCCGGCGGTGTCGAGTTGGACGCAGGTCTGCTGGCGCAGATGCGCGAGATTCCTGGCGTCAGGGCCGCCGGTCCGCTCTGACCACAGCGCGCCGCGGCAGGGGCGGCCCACGATAACCGGCTGCGGATGTCGAGGGTGCTGGATGAACCCGCCGCCTCTGCCTATGGACGGATCATGGATGTTCCGCCCGATCCCGCCACCTCTCCCGATGCGCTGACGACGCTGCGCGCGTTGCTGCGGGGGCATCGGGGCATCGGATCGGTCGTCGGCCTGTCGATCCTTTCCAGCCTGACCGAAGGCATCGGGCTGCTGATCATGGTGCCGTTGCTGCTGTCGCTGGAAGCGGGGGATGGGCGCGCCGCGCACTATCTGGACATTCTGGGCCTCTCGAAGACGCAGTTTGCGATGCTGGCGCTCGGTCTCGGTTTCCTGCTCGTCATGCTGCGTGTCGCCATCAACCTGGCCCTCAACGTACAGCGCCGGCGGCTCGAACAGGACGTCGTAGACGGGCTTCGGATGCGGATTTTCGGAGCGCTGGGACGGGCGGAATGGCGCTGGTTGTCACAGCAGCGCGGCGCCGATCACGTCGCCGCCATGTCGACCCAGCTCGGGCGCATCAATGCCGGTCTCTACGCGGCGATCCGCGTTCTCGGCCTGCTGGTGTCGATCGGTATCAATCTCGGTGTCGCGCTCGTCATCTCCTGGCAGACCGCGCTGGCCGCGATCCTGTCGGGCGGGTTGATCGCCGCCATTTTTCGCCAGCAGCGCGGCCGCGTCGCGCGGCTGGCGCAGCAGGTCACCCCGCTGTCGAACCATGTCCACCGTCTCGGCCAGGAGGGGGTGACCCAGCTGCGCCTGAACCGGTTGCTCCACCGCCAGCCGGCGGCCGAAGCCGAGCTTGGCGCGGCGGTGCAGCGGCTGCGCGACGTTCAGATCGGCCATGGACGCGATGTCGCTCTGATCGGCGGCGCAGCGCAGCTGGTGACGGCGTTCGTGGCAGTCGGTCTCGTCGCCTTCGGTTATGCGCTGATAGGCCTGCCGATCGGCATGCTCCTGCCGCTGCTGGTCGCGATCGTCCGCATTGGTCCGATGATCGGCGGGGCCCAGGACAGCTGGAACATCTGGGTTCACGCAGCACCCACCGTCGAGGCCGTGCAGCGCCTGATCGTGCAGATCGACGCCGCCGCCGAGCCCGTCGCAGCGCCGGATATGCCGCGGATCGCGCTGGTCCGGGATATCCGTCTGTCCGGGGTCACGCTATGCTATCCGGGGCGCGATCGACCGGCGCTGGAGCGCATCGACTGCCGGATCGAGGCGCGCACCACGACGGCGCTGGTAGGCCCCTCAGGAAGCGGCAAGAGCACCTTTGCCGATCTCGTGACGGGGCTGCTTGCGCCCGATGAGGGGCATGTGGAGGTGGACGGGCGGATCCTGTCGGGCGGGGACCGGATCGCCTGGCGCCGCTCGGTCGCCTATGTCGACCAGCATGCGATGCTGTTCAACGCGACGGTTCGCGAAAATCTGCTCGCTGCGGTGCCAGGTGCCAGCGAAGCCGAATTACGGGCAGCGCTCGATGCGGCTTCCGCCCAGTTCGTCCACAGTCTGCCCGCCGGGCTCGATACCGCCATCGGTGACGATGGCGTCCGTCTGTCGGGCGGGGAGCGCCAGCGGCTGGCACTGGCGCGCGCGCTGCTCGATCGGCCGGCACTGCTGCTGCTCGACGAAGCGACGAGTGCGCTCGATGGCGACAATCAGGCCGCCATCGCCGACGCCATCGCCGCGCTGCACGGGCGCATGACCATCCTGTCGATCAGCCATGGCGGCTGGCTGCTCGATCGCGCGGACCGCATCCTGCGGATCGAGAATGGCCGACTGACGATCGAACGCTGAGCTTACGGCTTGTAACGGCGGGTGATTGCGCGCAGCCTTTCCGTGCTGGCCCAGCGGACAGGCGGGGCGCGGAGGGGAGGGTGTGTCGATGGCGCCACAAGGGACGCGCATGATCTGGCCTGCCGCCAACGCTGCTGTTCGGACCCCGGCGGTACAGGCCGTATCGCCAACCTTCTTCCCGCCCGCTTCAGCGAATTTGGCGCGCCATGCTCGATAATCGCTGCCAGCCATCGCAGCAACGTCGTCCGGGGCCCGGGCGGCCGCGCCGCGACGAGATCGACGCGCGAAATGCCGAATTGCTCGATCAGGCGCTGGCGCTGTTTCTCGACCAAGGCTTCGAGCGCACGACGATCGAGGGGATAGCGGCCGCCGTCGGCATGGCGAAGCGGACTGTCTATGCCCGTTATCGGGACAAGGAAGGCCTGTTCAAGGCGGCGCTCGAGCGAGCGATCGACGATTGGGCGGTGCCGCCCGAGGCCTTTTGGGCGATCGAGTGCGACGATGTGGAGTGCTGTCTGCAGGACATTGCCCGGCTGCTGGTTTCCAACCTGCTCGGCTCGCGCGGGCTGCGACTGATGCGGCTGGTGAATTGTGAATCCTATCACCTGCCCGACATCGGCCGATACGCCTATCAGCGGGTGACGCAGCGGACGATCGGCTATCTGGCCGATCTGTTCCGGCGGCGCTCGAGCGGAAGCGGGACAGACCCGGACGAAGCAGAGGAAGCGGCGGCGGCGTTCCTCAACCTCGTCGTCGGCGGTCCCGCGCGCACGGCGGCCATGGGCATCGGCCTGCTGGATGACGATCTGGAGCGGCAGACCCGCTTTCGTGTGCACATCTTCGTCCGGGGTGCTTTCCCGCTTGCGACAGAGCGGCAGAACGCGGCCGTTTAGCCCGACGGGGTTCTTTCGGCCGAGGACACGGCATCGGCTGCCCGCAGCGCCGCGATGATCTTCATCAGATGCTGGAGGTCGTCCACCTCGACCGTGACGTCATAGGTGTGGAAGGCCGCGTCGCGATGCGACAGGCTGAGGTTGACGATGTTCGCGTGATAGGTGCCGAGAATGCCCGACATCACGCCCAGCGCGCCGGGCTCGTTCTTCACGATCACGGTCAGCCGCGCGCTCGCGCCGTCCGATCCGTCACCCCAGGCGAGGTCGACCCAGCCGGACTCGTCGCTTTCGGCGAGGATGCGGCAGTCGATGGTGTGGACCTGCACCGGCTGGTCGGGCTGACGCACCCCGATGATGCGATCACCTGGGACCGGGTTGCAACATTTGGAGAGCTGGAAGGCGACGCCGGGGGTCAGGCCTTTCATCGAGATCGCCTCGCGCTGGACCGGATCACGCCGTTTCACGCCGGCTTTTTCGGCGCTTCCCGGCATGAGCGCGTCCATCACCGAGGCGTCGTCGACCAGCTTGCGCGCGATGGCCTCCATCAGCGCGTCCTCGTCGGGCAGTTTCAGCCGCTTTAGGGCGTCGTGCATCGCGTCGGCGCCCAGCGTCGCTGGCAGCCGCCGAACGATCTCCTCGTAGAATTTGCGGCCGAGCGCGATCGTTTCGTCGCGCTCCTTCTGGCGCACGAAGCGTCGGATCGAGGCCCTTGCCTTGCCCGTGTAGGCGAAGGCGAGCCATTCGACCTGCGGCTCCTGCGCCTTGGAACGCAGAATCTGCACCTGGTCGCCATTCTCGATCGGCGTCCGCAGCGGAACGACGCGGCCGTTCACCTTGGCGCCCACCGTCGTGTCGCCGACGTCGGTATGGACGGCATAAGCAAAGTCGATCGCGGTCGATCCCTTGGGCAACTGGATCAGTTCGCCGGTCGGGCTGAAGGCGAAGATGCGATCCTGGTACATCGCCATCTTGGTGTGTTCGAGCAGTTCTTCCGGATTGCCCGCATGTTCGAGAATGTCGACCAGATCCCGGATCCAGCTGTGATTCCCGTTGGGGTCGGTCTGCTTGCCCTGCTTATAGGCCCAGTGGGCGGCGAGGCCGAACTCGGCCTCGGCGTGCATCTCCTCGGTGCGGATCTGCACCTCGATCCGCATCTTTTCCGAATGGATGATAGAGGTGTGGAGCGAGCGATAACCGTTGCGCTTCGGGGTCGAGATATAATCCTTGAAGCGGCCGGGGACCATCGGCCAGCGGCGGTGCAACACACCCAGCGTCTTGTAGCAGTCCTCCACGTCCTTCACGATCACGCGAAACGCCATCACGTCCGACAGTTGTTCGAAACTGATGTGGCGCTCTGCCATCTTTCGCCAAATCGAATAGGGGTGCTTCTCGCGGCCCTGAATATCGGCCTGGATGCCGGCGCGGCCCAGTTGCAGGCGGAGGCCCGAGCTGATCCGGGAGATCAGATCTCCGCCACCTTCGTTGAGCTGCTCCAGGCGCTTGGTGATCGAGTCATAAGCGTCGGGTTCGAGCTGCTGAAAGGCGAGTGTCTGCATCTCGCGCATGAACTCGTACATGCCGATCCGTTCGGCGAGCGGGGCATAGATGTCCATCGTCTCGCGCGCGATGCGCCGGCGCTTCTGTTCCGAGGCGATATGGTGGAGCGTGCGCATATTGTGCAGCCGGTCGGCCAGCTTGACCAGCAGCACGCGGATGTCGCTCGACATCGCCAGAAGGAATTTGCGCAAATTCTCGGCGGCGCGTTCATTCTCGGTCTGGGCTTCGATCTTCGACAGCTTGGTCACGCCGTCGACCAGCCGCGCGACTGAGGGGCCGAAGCTTTTCTCGATCTGCTCCGGTGTAGCGACGGTGTCCTCGATCGTGTCGTGGAGGATTGCGGTGGCAATCGTCTCGTCGTCGAGCTGGAGATCGGTCAATATGCCCGCCACCTCGATCGGGTGGCTGAAATAGGGATCGCCGCTGGCCCGCTTCTGGCTCCCGTGCGCCTGCATCGAAAAGACATAGGCGCGGTTAAGCAGGGCCTCGTCGGCATCCGGGTCGTAGCTCAGGACCCGGTCCACTAGTTCATATTGTCTCAGCACATATCCATGATTGGGGTGCGATTGCCGATGATGCAACTGCGAAAAGACCGATTATTTGCCTCAAGGCCAGCCGGCCTGTCCAATCGCACCAGAAAGGAAACGACCCGCCTGCCGTGGGGCAAGCGGGTCGTGTCATTCCAGTCGTTGCTACGACGGTCAGTCGTAATCGCCGCCGATGTTCTGGTTACGCGGCGGGGCGGCGGCCGTAAGGCGCAGCGCCTCGGCAGAAGCCGCCAGCGAGCCGATTTCGTCCGGCGCGTCGTCGTCGTCGACGCGGACGCGCTGAAGGGACGAAACCACGGCCTCGTGCAGGTCGGCCGGGGTCACCGTCTGCTCGGCAATCTCGCGCAGCGCGACGACGGGGTTCTTATCGCGGTCGCGGTCGACCGTCAGTTCGGCGCCGCCAGAAATCTGACGGGCGCGCTGGGCCGCCATCAGCACCAGGTCGAACCGGTTGGAAATCTTGTCGACGCAATCCTCGACTGTGACGCGCGCCATAGAACGCTCCGTTCTGACTCATACTTCGGAAAGAGGGCGCGGCTAACAGGGGCAAGGCCGAATGTAAAGGAAAATGCCCGATCAGCCCGCGTCGTGCGTCAGGGCTCGGCGGGCTTGCGCGCCTTGAGAAGGTGGCAGGGCGGGATGTTGAACCATTCGAACGACCGGTCCACCCGCGTGAAATGGGGCGCGAGCAGTCGCAGGACATTGGGCGAATATTGGTAGATCAGAAAACTGCCGCCGGGACTCAGTGCCGCGAAGGTCTGTTCGGCGATTCGCGCGCCCACGCCGGCAGGAAGAGTCGAAAAAGGCAGGCCCGACAGGATGTAATCCGCACTTTCGAAACCATGCGTCGCGATGATGTCCTGGACGTCTGCGGCAGAACCGTGGACGGCAATGAAGCGGCTGTCGGCATAGCGACGGCGCACAAAGTCGACGAACACGGGATTGGTGTCGATCACCAGCAGCGTGGCATCGGGCGAAAGCCGTTCGAGGATCGTGTCGCAGAAGGTGCCGACGCCGGGGCCATATTCGACGAACAGCCTGGTTTCGTCCCAGCGCACGTCGGACAGCATGGCTTCGATGGTCCGGCGCGACGAGGGGATGATCGAACCGATCATCGCCGGGTGGCGCAGAAACTCCCGGAAGAACAATGCCATGGGGCTGGCCGTGCTTCGCGAGGAACGGGACGCCACGCCGCCGTCCAGCGTTCTTTCAGCCATCAAATCACCCATGTTCGTCCCATCGGATCTGTCGTTGTCAGCTTCCGTCGCAAAAGCCGCAGCGCATGGCAAGCTATGCTAGCGACGGAAACGACAGGACGCCTCAGAGCGGGTGCGGGTTGCAGGAGCCGGACGGGGCATGAAAAAAAAGGCCGGCTGCCCAAGGGCGCCGGCCTGAAAGTTTTAGGAGAGGATGCCTGAAAGGCCCGTCCTTATTGCGCTGCGGCATGAAATCTCGCAAGTGCGAAATTCGGCATATGGATTGCAACTTCTGCAACCTTGAATCTCCGGCTATTGCTGCCATAAGATGTTTCCACGCCGTTGCTGAGCGCCACGATTGCATTTTGCATCGCAACGCAAACCGGCGGGATGAAAGGGTCGCATGCGCAGACTGCCCCCCCTGACCGCCATAGAGGCGTTCGTCCAGGTCGCCCGGCTCGGTTCGGTCAAGGCTGCCGCCGAGGAACTGGCGCTTTCGTCGCCCGCGCTAAGCCGTCGGGTCCAGGCGCTGGAACGCTTCATGGGGCGCAACCTGTTCGAGCGCCGCCACCAGGCAATGATTCTGTCCTCGGAGGGCGAAAAACTGTTGTCGCGTATCGCGCCGGCGCTCGACCAGCTCACCCTGGCGATCGATGCCAGTTCCGGTGAGACCGAGCTGGTCCGCCTGCGCTTGGGGGTCATGCCGCTGTTTGCGTCGCAGCGCCTTATGGGGCGCCTGCCCGAACTCCGCGAGCGGCATCCCGAACTCCATATCGACATCGACACGGGCAGCCATGCGCTCGCCCGGCTGGGGGAAGGCGTCGATGCGGCGATCGTGCTGGCTCGCGATGTCGACACCAGCCTCTATTCGCGCCGGATCGACCGCGACACGGTGGTCGGCATCGTCAATCGTTCGCTGCTGTCCGGTCGCTATCCGGTCGGCAAGGTCGACGACCTGGCCCGTCTGACGATCTTCCTGCACCGCGACATGCCTGAGCTGTTCACTATCTGGCGCGAGGCCTTGGGGCGGCCCGATCTAGAGCCTGCGGCGGTCGACGTGTTCGACTCGGGACAGCTGATGCTCGATGCGGCGGCGCAGGGACTGGGCGTTGCCTTCATGCTGCGTAGCCACCTCGAGGATGCGCATGATGAGCGGCTGACGCACATCTTCGACGAGTCGATCGACAGCCCCTATGGCTATTTCTTCGCCTGCCGCCGTCCCGCGCTCTCGACGCGCGCCGTGCGCATCTTCCACGACTGGCTGTTCGAGGCGATCTCGACAGTCTGATCAAAGAAAATGCCTCCCCGGCGATGGCCGGAGAGGCATGTTCGGTTGCTCGATCTGAAGATCAGGCGTCGGCGGCGATGCGCGCCTTGACGATCTTGCCCGGCGTGCGCGGCGGCTCGCCCTTGGGCAGAGCGTCGACATGTTCCATGCCCGAGTCGACCACGCCCCAGACGGTGTACTGGCCGTCGAGGAAGCGGGCGTCGTCGAAGCAGATGAAAAACTGGCTGTTCGCGCTGTTCGGATTGGCGCTGCGCGCCATCGAGCAAACGCCGCGAACGTGCGGCTCGCGGTTGAACTCAGCCTTCAGGTTCGGCTTGTCCGAACCGCCCATGCCGGTGCCGGTCGGATCGCCGCCCTGCGCCATGAAGCCGTCGATGACGCGGTGAAAGACGACGCCGTCATAGAAGCCTTCGCGGGTCAGCTCCTTGATCTGGGCGACATGGCCGGGAGCGAGGTCGGGGCGCAGGTTGATGACGACATCGCCGCCCTCCAGCGTCATGATCAGGGTGTTTTCGGGATCGGCGGACATCGGGAACTCCTTCTGGTCGATGCGACTCCGCTCCGTCCCTATCGGCAGATGGCGTTCGAGGCGAGCGCTGATTGAATGGGCCATAAGCCCGCCGTCGCTAAATGTCCGGTGGGCTGCGAAAGGCTCGATTCCCGCCATTGCCGTTTGCCGGTCCGGGCCCTAGACCGGCGCTCCAGCCAGGCGTTCGGAGGATGGCGTGAGCGAGACGGACAGCGAAATCCTCGAATCCTCCCCGGTCGAGACGCTCCACGACGAGGATGACCGGCTGAAGTCGAGCTTCGTCGACGCGGTCATCGAATGTGTCGAGCAAGGCGATACCGACGGCGCCCGCGCGCTCGTCTCGCCGCTGCACCCGGCCGACGTCGCGGACCTGTTCGAACTCGCGCCGCAGGAGATGCGGCGACCGATCGCTTCGGCGATTTCCGACCTGCTCGATGCCGACGTCTTCGCGGAAATGAACGAGTGGGTGCGCGAGGAACTGATCGACGCGCTCGCCCCGCACGAGGTGGCCGAAATCGCCACCCAGCTCGACACCGATGACGCCGTTGCGATCATCGAGGAACTGGAGGAGGAGGATCAGCGCGCGGTCCTGCGCGCGATGGAGCCCGACGATCGCGCGGCGATCGAAGAGGCGCTGTCCTATCCCGAGGAATCTGCCGGGCGCCTGATGCAGCGCGACCTGATCGCGGTGCCCGAGCATTGGACGGTCGGCCATGTGCTCGACTATCTGCGTGGCAACGAGGATCTCGTCACCGACTTCTGGGAAGTGTTCGTCGTCGACGCCGGGCACCGCCCGATCGGCACCTGCAAGCTCAGCTGGATCATGCGCACCCCGCGTCAGGTGTCCGTCGGTGACGTCATGGCGCGCGAGCAGACGCTCATTCCGGTCGACATGGACCAGGAAGAAGTCGCCCTCCGCTTCCAGAAATATGCACTGATTTCGGCGGCCGTGGTCGATCATTCGGGCCGGCTGGTCGGCATGATCACCGTCGACGACATCGTCCACATCATCCAGGAAGAGGCCGGCGAAGACATATTGAAGCTGTCGGGCGCGGGTGATGGCGACATCAACGAGCCCGTTCTCGAAACGGTCAAGGTCCGGCTGACCTGGCTGGTGGTCAATCTCGGCACTGCCATCCTTGCGGCGTCGGTCGTTGGATTGTTTCAGGACACGATCTCGCGGCTCGTGGTTCTCGCGGTACTGATGCCGATCGTCTCGGGCATGGGCGGCAATGCGGGCACCCAGACCATGGCGGTGGCGGTGCGGGCGCTCGCGCTCAACCAGCTTACCTCGTCAAACACGGCGCGCATGATCTTCCGCGAATTCCGCATCGCGATCACCAACGGGTTGTGCCTGGGCGCACTGATCGGGCTGGCAGTCTTTCTGATTTACGGCAATCGCGATCTCGGGATCGTGATCTGCCTCGCGATGATCATCAACAATATCACGGCGGGCCTTGCCGGCATTCTCGTGCCCGTCGGCCTCGACAAGGCCGGCGCGGACCCTGCGGTGTCCTCGGCCGTATTCGTGACGACCGCGACCGACGTGATGGGCTTCTTCTCCTTCCTGGGCCTGGCTGCCCTTTGGGGATTGCACGGTTGAAGCCGGCCGGCTCCCAGCCGATATGGAGGCCATGAGCGACCTCCACATCACCAAGATCGCCTTTGGTTGCGACGGCTTCGACGACCTGCGCGCGCGGCTGTTGCCGCGGATCGAGCGCGGCGAGCCGATCATGCTCACCACCCGCTACAAGCCCAAGCGGTTCGAGGAACTCGACGGCGGATCGCTCTACTGGATTTCGCAGCATCGCTTCGGCCTGCGGCAGCCGCTGATCGGTTTCGAAGATATCGAAGGCGGTCGTTGTGGCATCATTCTTGCACCGGTGCTGATCCCGGTGGAACCG
Source organism: Rhizorhabdus sp. (assembly GCF_018006725.1). Lineage (GTDB taxonomy): Bacteria > Pseudomonadota > Alphaproteobacteria > Sphingomonadales > Sphingomonadaceae > Rhizorhabdus. The sequence goes on along the minus strand of NZ_JAGMXV010000008.1, from coordinate 22,405 downwards.
CGCCCCCGGCGCGCGCATCAGGGCTGGCGCTACCTGACGGCTGCCGACGCGCCGCGCGACATCGGGGAGAACGGGGCCGATGGCGATGCCATCCCGGCGTCCTTGCAGGCCGAACTGGCCACTCTCGGCCTGCTTTGAGGCGGCATCAGCCGCCGCAGCGAATCGATCCCGACCCCGTCTTGCGCTGAGTGCAACTCGGCTGGCCCGCGATCCTTATGTCGCCGGAGCCCGTGACCGTCGCCTTGGCCGTTCGGGTCGTGCCGACGTCGATATCGCCCGACCCGGTCACCGCCGCGACGAGGTCGCCCGTCGAGAGACTCGCTGCCGCAATACTCCCCGACCCCGTCACGCTGGCGGTCACGCTCTGTGCCGCACCGCGCGCTGCAAGATCTCCGGAGCCGGTGATGCGCAGCGACAGAGTGGACGCCTCGACGCGATCGATCCGCAGGTCGCCCGAACCGCTCACGCCCGCAGAAAAGCTGGCCCCCTTGGCCTGGTCCAAGGCGATATTGCCCGATCCGCTGAGCTGAACCGAGCGGAGCGAGGGCGCCGTAATCGCGACCCGCGTGACATTGCGTCCGGTTCCCCAGGACCAGTTGGAATGGCGCGTCTTCACCACCAGCGCGTCGCCTTCGACCGCCATGATCAGGCGGTCGAGCTGTTCCTGCGGGCCGCGTGCCGAGGCGGATGGGCGCGCTCCATCGCGAATCTCGACATCATAGGGTCCTTCGACCACCACCCGGCTGAAAGCGGAAACGGGGTAATCCCGGCTGGCTGGCGTATCGGCAAGCGCGGGCGAGCCGAGCCCGGCGGAAATCAGCAGCAGAACCTGTACGCGCATTTCGGTCTCCCGACTGTGTTGTTTTAATAATACACAGCTGCTGCGGGCAGACCAGAGTGAAAAGCGCAAAGAAAAAGGCGGCCCGCGAAGGCCGCCTCATTCATCCTTCCGGGGAAGGGACTTATTTGTTGTGGATCGCAGCCGCCTTGCGGAGGATGTCGAGAATCTTCTCCTGCGCCGTGGGCTCGTCGACCGCTTCCATCGCGGCGAGTTCGCGGGCGAGGCGGCTGGTGGCCGCTTCGAAGATCTGACGCTCCGAATAGCTCTGCTCGGGCTGATCGTCGGCCCGGAACAGATCGCGCACCACTTCGGAGATCGACACCAGGTCGCCCGAATTGATCTTCGCTTCATATTCCTGGGCGCGGCGCGACCACATGGTGCGCTTGATCTTGGGCTTGCCCTTGAGCGTGGCGAGCGCTTCGCTCATCGTCAGGTTCGACGAGAGCTTGCGCATACCAACGGCCTCGGCCTTGTTGGTCGGAACGCGGAGCGTCATGCGCTCCTTTTCAAAACGCAGAACGTAAAGTTCGAGTTTGGCTCCAGCAATTTCCTGGCTTTGCAGTTCGACCACGCGGCCGACACCATGCTTGGGATAAACAACATAATCGCCGACGACGAAGCTCAGCGCCTTGGCAGCCATTTAGCAGACCTTTCATTGGGATGCCGTATCAGTTCCGTCCGATCCGCCCTCCCGTTAGCGGCCGACGGCAATCCTCATACGGCGACTCGCAGGTTCCTTGTTGCAGGCGCGCTGGATCGCGCCCGGACGCGAATCCTGTAACACATCAGTAAGCGAAAAGCCAGCATCCGGGCCCATTCCAGCCCGGATAGGGCAAATTCGGTCGCTTTTTGCAGCTGCGAAGGGTGCGATCAGTCGCCCTGGCCGGGTTCGGGCGAGAAGTGTTTCTCATATTTGCCCTCGACGCCCTTCCACTCGTCCGCATCGGCGGGCGCTTCGCGCTTGCGCGTGATGTTCGGCCACTGCGCGGCGAATGTGTTGTTGAGCTCCAGCCACTGTTCCAGGCCGGATTCGGTGTCGGGCAAGATGGCTTCGGCCGGGCATTCGGGTTCGCACACGCCGCAGTCGATGCACTCGCTGGGGTTGATCACCAGCATGTTGTCGCCCTCGTAGAAACAGTCGACAGGGCACACCTCGACACAATCCATATACTTGCAACGGATGCAGGCATCGGTGACGACGTAGGTCATTATCCACTTTTCCCCAGGGGCTGACGCGGCCCCCGTTAGGTTGCGCGTCGCTGCTCGTCAACAGGGGGCGGCGAAAGGTCAGTGTAGCAGGCGGCGGCTTCGGGTGCCGGCCCGCGACGAACGGGCAGCGCCTCGACCCGCACGATACGGACCCGGTCATGCAGCGCGAAGGTCAGCACATTGCCGATCCGGACCGTCGCATGGGCCCGGTCGACGACCCGGCCGTCGATGCGCATATGCCCGGCTTCGGCGAGGACCTGCGCGAGCGCGCGGGTCTTGGTGAGGCGGGTGAACCAGAGGAATTTATCGAGCCGCATTCCGCGGGGACCGTGACGGATAGAGATCGGCAAGCGCGCCGAACAGGTTACCGGGACGCTCGCTTTCGACCTTGCGCGGTGGACGCTTGCCCTTCCATGTCCATTCTTCGCTATTGCCCGGCTGGGTGGCGCGAAAGCCCAGCGCCAGCATCAACTGGGTGAAGCTGGCGGGACGCAAGCCGAGCGAGGTGGACAGTGCCGGGTCGGGCGTGAAGGGCTTTCGTCCGGTACGCGCTTCATGGGCTATTCTGGCCAGCCGCTCTGCCAGATCGACGCGGAGCATCTGCGCCCCGAGCGCGCGATAGCCGGCGCGTGTCATAGCCTCACAGGCGGCGTTGTCGGTGGGAGTGGGCATGGACACCGCTCCGGGTACCGGCAGGTCGGGCATCATCTGGTCCTCGGCCGCAGCGAAGAGGGCGAGACGCCAGCGCGTTGGTTCGGGCTTCAAAAGGGTTGGGGAGTAGACGTCGATCGTGCCGATCTTGACGTCCAGCCGCTCGGCGCGCGAGCGGTCTTCGCGCTCGAGATGCTCGATCGCCGAAGCGACCTGGTCGCGAGGCACGATGCCGCCGGCCTCGGCGAGCGGCGCCAGCAGCGCGCGCAGGGACGGGGGGCAGGCGGGGTCACGAGCTGCATCGGAATAGCGGGAAAGCGGCTTCAGTTCCCTTTGGATCCGCGCTTCCAGCCATGCGGTGACGCGCTGTTCGACGGCAGCGCGATCGACCGGGGTGAGGGTATCGAGCGCGCGGTGCAGTCGGATTCGAGGACTCAGCAGACTGCGCCCCTTTTCGAGCCGCGCCACGACGTCGCCGCGCCAGAAGATCGCCACCGGCCGCCCGGCATCGGTGGCTAGTGAGAATTCGGCATCGCCGTCGGCCGCCAATTGCCGCGCGCGACTCGACAATTCCACGCCCAGCCGCCGTTCGGCTGCCGCCATCAGCCGCTTCATGTCGCCATGCCGCGCCAGATGGTCGGCCTTGAACCGGAAACCGATGAGCCGTCCGATCGCCTCGCCATCGACGGTGACGATACCGTCCTCGTCGACCTTCACGGGGAGCAGCAGGTCCCCTCCCTTGGCGCCGAGATCGCGCATCAGTACCGACGTGCGCCGATCGACGAAGCGCTGGGTCAGTCGCTGGTGCAGCGCGTCGGACAGCTTTTCTTCGAGCGAGCGGGTGCGCTCCGCCCAGCTTTCGGCGTCGGGCAGCCAATCCGACCGGTGCGCGATATAGGCCCAGGTTCGGACCCCGGCGATGCGGTCTGCGAGCGTCTCGACGTCGCCCTGCACGCTGTCGAGCCGGGCGAGTTCGTCCGCAAACCAGCTGACCGGCAGGAAGCTATTGCCTTCGCTGAGGTGGCGAAAGATGCGCGCAACGAGACGGCCGTGCGGTTCAGGGCCGGTCTTGCGGAAGTCTGGCAGCCCGCAGGCCGCCCATAGCCGCGCAATGACAGGTTTGCTCCGGGCGCGTTCGCGGACCCAGTCTTCCTCGGCCAGCCGCTTGAGCACCGCCAGGTCGATCGCCTGGGGCGCCGCGCGCAGCACCTGCCGATCGGGACGCCGTTCAAGATCGGCGATGAGCCCATCGAGCGAGGCCAGCGTCGGCCGCCCCTCGCGCCAGAAGAGATGGTCGATCGGCTGGAAGGCGTGCGCTTCGATCGCATCGACCTCCTCATCCTCGAAGCGGGCCCCGCTGCTGCCCTCCAGCGCGAGTGTCCCGAAGGTTCCATCACGCTGGTGGCGACCTGCGCGTCCGGCGATCTGCGCCATTTCCGCGATGGTGAGCCGCCGCGTCCGCCGGCCGTCGAACTTGCGCAGCGAGGCGAAGGCGACGTGGGCGACGTCCATGTTCAGGCCCATGCCGATCGCATCGGTGGCGACCAGATAGTCGACCTCGCCCGCCTGGAACATCGCGACCTGGGCGTTGCGGGTGCGGGGCGAAAGCGCGCCCATCACCACGGCGGCCCCACCGCGCAGACGGCGCAGCATCTCCGCCACCGCATAGACTTCCTCGGCCGAGAAGGCGACGATCGCAGACCGTGGCGGCAGCCGCGACAATTTGGTCGCGCCCGCAAAACTGAGCGTCGAGAAACGGGGGCGGCCGATGATCTCGGCATCCTTTACCAGCGCGCGGACCATCGGGCGCAAGGCATCCGATCCGAGGATCATCGTCTCTTCCCGACCGCGGGCGCGTAGCAGGCGATCGGTGAATACATGGCCTCGTTCGGGATCGGTGCCGAGCTGCGCCTCGTCCAGCGCGACGAAGGCGAAGTCGCGATCGATCGGCATCGATTCGGCGGTGGTCAGATAATATTGTGCATTGGGCGGAAGAATCTTCTCTTCGCCGGTGATCAGCGCGACGCGTTCCTTGCCCTTGATCGCGACCACCCGGTCATAGACCTCGCGCGCCAGCAGACGCAGCGGAAAGCCGATCATGCCGCTCGAATGGCCGCACATCCGCTCGATCGCGAGATGCGTCTTGCCGGTGTTGGTCGGACCCAGCACGGCCACGACCGGCTGGGCGCTGAGGCTGGCCATGAAGCAAGGATCGGCGCGTCGCGTGACGAACGCAAGCGCGAAACCTGCAGACGACTCGACTCGTGGCCGCAAAGGACTCGATTCGTCGCATATGGCGGCTTCGGTCCGGCCCTTTAGTTTGACATTAACCATGCTGCGGCAGACTGACTGCGTCCGGCACGAATTTGTCTCGTCAGGGCAATCGGATAGGCGATTCGTTGAAAGGGCGGGGGCTTTTGTTTCGGGGCGGCGCTCAGGATCTGGCATCGGAAGGGCTCGCCGCTGGCGGCGGTCGCGCCCTCGCGCTTGTCCGGCCAGCCCGATTCCCCCAATTCGACCGGCTGATCGATAGCCCGCTCGGCACCGCCGTCGACCGGCTGGCCGGGGCAGATCTCGTCGTCGATCTCGGCGCCCGCATCGGATCGCGCGAATGGTTCCGCGGGCTGTTCACCTGCTTGTCATTGTGCACCGCGGCCGGACTCATGGTTCCCGATTTCCGGCCGATTCGCCTGCCGGCCGAGCCGCAGATGGGCGCCGCGCAATATGAGCAGGCGCGCACCCTCGCCATAGCGCCGCTCGCGCTCGGCGCCGACACCGGCCGCCGGCTTGCCCCCAGTGCGCAGGTCGAAACGCTCGATGACACGCCCGAACGCCCGCGCGTCGAACTCACCGCAACGCTCGGGCAGGGTGATGGCTTCGCCCGCGTCCTCGAACGCGCGGGTGTCGCGCGCAGCGAAGCCGCACAGGTGGCCACGCTGGTCGACCGGACGGTTCCGCTGGACGATCTGCGTGCCGGGACAAGAATGGACCTCGTGCTGGGCCGGCGCGAGTCCAAGCGCGATGCGCGGCCGCTGGAAAATCTCGCATTCCGCGCCCGCTTCGATCTCAAGCTCGCGGTAGAGCGCGTCGACGGCGCGCTCCGGCTTCAACGGATCCCGATCCGCGTCGACAACACGCCGCTGCGCATCCAGGGCCGTGTCGGCTCCAGTCTTTACCGCTCCGCGCGCGCCGCCGGTCTGCCTGCCGGCGCGATCGAGACCTTCATCAAGGCGGTGTCGCAGAAGCTGTCGATGCGCAGCATCGGCTCGGACGCGCGCTTCGACGCGATCGTCGAGCATGCCCGCGCGGAGACTGGTGAGGTCAAGGTCGGTGAACTGCTCTATGCGGGTGTCACCGAAGGCAAGAAGAAGGTCCAGATGCTGAAATGGACCACCGGCGGGCGCCAGCAATGGTATGAAGCCTCCGGTGTGGGCGAGAGCAAGGGCGTCATGCAGCGCCCGGTACTCGGTCATCTGACCTCGACCTTCGGGATGCGGATGCATCCCATTCTCGGTTATTCGCGGATGCACCAGGGGGTCGATTTCGGCGCTCCCATGGGCGCGCCAATCGTCGCCGCTACCGATGGTGTCATCGCTTTTGCCGGGCGTCATGGCGGCCATGGCAATTATGTCCGGATCAGCCATTCGGGCGGAATCGCGACCGGCTATGCCCATATGAGCCGCATCATCGCCCGCGTCGGCGAGCGTGTCCGGCAAGGGCAACTGATCGGCTATGTCGGATCGACCGGGCTCTCGACCGGGCCGCATCTTCATTATGAGATGTACCGTGAGGGCCGGCCGATCAATCCGACCTCGTTGAAATTCACGACTGTCCAACAGCTGTCCGGGCGGGAGCTTGCCAGTTTCCGGGCCAAGTTGAGCAATCTGCTGGCGGTGCGCGTAGCGGGCCCCGTCGTCGCATCCGAAACGCCTGAAAAGAGCGCCGAAGCAGGCGATCGCACCAAGCCCCGCAAGGGCTGATCCGCCTAAGGTAAAATCTGTGCAGGACGTCGCGGAATCGCGCGTCGCCGCTTTCGCGACGCCCTGCGCAGGGCTAGGCTGACACCTCCGCAGCAGGAGGCGTTTCATGGTCGACGGACAGGGTATCTTTCTGGGTGGCAGTCCCTCGGGCTCTTCGATCGACCCGCAATATCTGAACCTCAGGCGCGCCAATCGCCACGGCCTGATCGCTGGCGCCACCGGCACCGGCAAGACCGTCACCTTGCAGGGCATTGCCGAGAATTTCTCGGCGGCGGGCGTGCCCGTGTTCATGGCGGACGTGAAGGGCGATCTGTCGGGCATGGCCATGGCGGGGTCACCGATGGCGAAGAATGCCGACAAGTTGGTCGCGCGGGCTGCGGACATCGGGATGGAAGGCTTCGGCTGGCGCGACAACCCGGTGATCTTTTGGGATCTTTATGGGGAGCAGGGTCACCCGATCCGCACGACCGTCTCGGAAATGGGGCCGCTGCTCCTCGCGCGGCTGATGAATCTGAACGAGGTGCAGGAGGGTGTCCTCAACATCGCCTTCCGTCTGGCCGACGAGGAGGGGCTTTTGCTGCTCGACCTCGGCGATCTGCAGGCCATGCTAGTCCATTGCGCGGAACAGGCCGACGCGTTGTCGGCGCGCTATGGCAATGTCAGCAAGGCGAGCGTCGGGTCGATCCAGCGTCAGCTGCTCCAGCTGGAAAGTCAGGGCGGCGGACATTTTTTCGGGGAGCCCGCGCTGGCTATCGAGGATTTCCTGGGCGTCGACGATCAGGGGCGCGGCTATGTGAATATCCTCGCCGCCGACAAGCTGATGCAGAGCCCCAAGCTCTACGCTACCTTCCTGCTCTGGCTGCTGAGCGAACTGTTCGAGGTGCTCCCCGAGGTCGGCGACCCGGACAAGCCGAAGCTCGTCTTCTTCTTCGATGAGGCGCATCTCCTTTTCGACGACGCTCCGAAGGCGCTGACCGACAAGATCGAGCAGGTGGTGCGCCTGATCCGGTCGAAAGGTGTCGGGGTCTATTTCGTGACCCAGAATCCGATCGACATCCCCGAGGATGTCGCCGGCCAGCTCGGCAACCGCGTACAGCACGCCCTGCGCGCCTTCACTCCGCGCGATCAGAAGGCGATCGCAGCGGCGGCCGAGACCTTCCGGATCAACCCCGACCTCGACGTCGCCCGGGTTATCACCGAATTGAAGGTCGGCGAGGCGCTTGTCTCTGTTCTGCAGGAGGACGGCAGCCCGTCGATCGTGCAGCGGACCCTGATCGCCCCTCCGGGATCGCGGCTCGGACCGGTCGATGCGCGCGAGCGGGCGTTGATGCTGTCCACCTCGCCGGTCGCGGGAAAATATGACGAGGCGATCGACCGGGAGTCGGCCGAAGAGATATTGGCGGCGCGCGCGGACGCCGCCATCGCAGCAGCGGGCGCCGCAAAGGCGCAGGTCGAGGCCGACAAGGCTGCGGCGACCCAAGCCAAGCTGGAAGCCAGGCAGCGCGAAGCAGAGGCACGGGACAATGTGCGTCGGCAGGCGGCGGCTGAGCGGGAGGCAGCGAAACCCGGCGCTGTGGAGAAAGCGCTGCAGTCGGCGACCCGTGCGGCGGCGTCCTCGATCGGGCGCCAGATCGCCAATGAAGTCGGTCGCGCCGTCCTCGGCGGCGGTCGGCGGCGGGGGGCCTCGGGCGGTATTGCCGGGCAACTGGTGCGCGGCATCCTCGGCGGTCTGTTCAAGTGACGAAAAATGCGATGCTACGGTCAGGGGCAGGCGGGGCCATCCACGTTACAGCGCTTGCGGAGGCTGGCCAACTGCCATGCTTTCGTTGAGGCAATCTGCGGTGAACGCGACGGCAGAGCCAGGCAAGAAGCTCGGGGTCCTTTTTGGTTCGGACAACCAGCATGGCAAGCTCCGGCCCGGTGAGGATCGACGAAACGCGGGAGGCACAACCGATATTCGTCTGCTCCAGTCGGGCGACGGGGACGACTTCGTCCGCTTGAACATTCCGGTCAATTTCCAGCGGCTGAAGGCGCGCCCGTCCCTCGCCGGGATTGGCGTGGTCCTCAACCTGATCACCGACGCGGACATCAATCCTGTCGTGCTGGGCTATGCCGAACGTTTCCTCAAAGGGTTCCAGGGGCGGGTGCTCAATCGTCCCGAGCATGTGTTGCAAACGCAGCGGGACAAGATCGCGGCACGCATGACCGGGATCGACGGTCTGGTCGTCCCACCCGTGGCCAGATTCAAGGGGCGTCCCAATCTCGCCGTTGCGGCGATCACCCAGGCTGAGGTGGGCTTTCCTGCGATCCTCCGCATGGCCGGTCGCCATGATGGACAGATTTGCGGGGTTTGTGCAGATATGGACGGGGTGCTGCGGCAGGTCGATCCGAAACAGACTTACTATCTCACACAGTTCTTCGATATCCGGCAGCCGACCGGTCTGTTTCGCAAATTTCGAGTGTTCTATTTCGGTGACCGCGCCGTCATCCGGCACCGGCTCGTGTCGGATCACTGGAATGTCCACGGTCCGGACCGCGAACGGGTGATGCCTCACCTATCCGACGAAATCGCTGAGGAAAAGCGGGTCGTAGAAGGCGGGCTGTCGGCTCTGCCGGGCGAGGTCCAGCGGATATTGCGCGATATCCGCGCGCGTATGCCCCTCGATTTCTTCGGGGTCGATTTCGACATCCTGGCCGATGGCCGGGTGATCCTGTTCGAGGCGAACGCCACGATGATGTTCTTTCCGATTTCTACCGACCCGCGCTTCGCCTTTGGGCACAAAGCCCGCGAACAGGCTACCGCTGCCTATGATGCAATGATCGCCGGCTGACACGATCAGCTGTGTGGAGGTCAGCGTCTCTGGTTGCGCCAGCGGGCGATCACCTGCTCGACCAGTGCGTCCTCGTCTCCGCCGCGCTTCCACAGGTCCGAGAAGAGCGGATCATGCGATGCGGGGCGGAGTTCCGGAGCGAGATCGTCGAAGGCGACGCGGATCGGAATCGGAACGCCTTCGCCGCAGATGATTGCCTCGCGGTTGCGCAGTGCGGGAATGGTGTCGAGGAAGCCGCGCGCGCCTTCGGGCATGGCCGCGCGCACGAACGCCTGATCGCGTTCGTTGTTGAGACGCATCGCGATGATCGTGCCGCATTGCGACAGAACGCCTTCTGCAAGGTCCGACGGACGCTGCGTCACCAGCCCGAGCGAAACGCCATATTTGCGGCCTTCCTTGGCGATCCGCTCGAGAATGCGACGGACCGGCCCGCTGTTCTGCTGCCGGTCCGAGGGGACGTAACGGTGCGCTTCTTCGCAGACGAGGAGGATCGGATGTTCGGCGCTGTTCCGCGCCCAGATCGCATAGTCGAACACGCAGCGCGCGAGCACCGACGCCACGACCGAGGTGATTTCTGACGGGACCCCCGACACATCGATGACCGAGATCGGCCGGCCCTCTCCGGGCAGGCGGAAGATGCGCTTTATGAAGCTCTTCATGCTGTCGCCCACCAGCATGCCCGAGAACATGAAATGGTAGCGGGGATCGGACCGGATTTCGTCGATCTTGTGCTTCAGGCGCAGATAGGGCGCGTTGCTCGACGCCTTCTCCAGCTTCCCCATTTCGGTCTGGATGATGGTCGTCAGATCGGAGAGCACATAGGGGATCGGGCTGTCGACGGTGATCCGGGCCACGCCCTCTGCCGCGCGGTTGCGCTGGCGCGCGGCAAGCAGGCACTTGGCGAGGATATCGGCATCCATCTGCCGTTCGGCCCCGCTGGTGGTGAGCAGCACTTCGCAATGCTCCTCGAAGTTCATCAGCCAATAGGGCATCGCCAGATTGGCCACGCCATAGGCCGCGCCGACGCTGTCGAAAGCCGCCGCATATTCCCCGTGCGGATCGATCATCACGATATGACCATGGGGTGCCATGTCGCAGATCCGGTGCAGGATCAGCGCGGTCGCGGTCGACTTGCCGGTGCCGGTCGATCCGAGCAGCGCAAAATGCTTGGACAGCATGGCGTCGACGAGCAGCGCTGCACGCGTCGCCTGGGTTGGGTGTACGGTGCCCACTTCGATGTTGGGAATGTCCCGGGCCGAGAATATCGCGTCCATGTCGGCGGTCGAAACGCCCGTCACTACCGTTCCCGGAAGCGGGAAGCGTGTTACCCCCCGGCGAAAGGCGGTCAACCGGCCTGCGGCGTCGCGGTCTCCTTCCCCTAGAAAGGCGATATGAGCAAATACGCCCTGCGCATCATGGTCGAGCGCATGGACGGTTGCGATCACGCTGCGGCTGGCGACGGCCATAGCGAGCATCGAGCCGATTTCGCCGGCCATCGCCAGCGCACTATCGTCATTCCCGACGAGCAGGTCGACGCCTCGCCCGTCGAGCCGGATGCGGGCACCCCCGCCCGAAACGGCCTCGACTCGACCGAGCGTGATGTCTCCGATCCCGCTGGCCGGCTGCAGGTCGCGCGTCATCTCATTCATGTATCAAGTGTCCCGATCCGTTGCCGGGGGTCTAGCGACGGGCGGTTAACAAAGCCGCCAATGCGCGCAGTATCTCGCTATTCGCGAAGCCGCCTGAAAGCTACGCTGGCAGCCCAGCCGAGCGCGAGCGAGAGCAGGACGGCGGTCAGGCCGTAAAGGACTCCGTGGCGTTCGGCGGCGCGCGCGACGAAAGCCTCCATGCCCGACTTGTGGATTTCGATTTCGCGGGTCGCGGCGGCAACCACCCGACCGCGTTCGATCAGGAAGGTCTCAGCGGTGTAACGCCCAACCGGCACGCGCGCCGGGATGGCGATGCGGGCGCGATAGAGTACGCCTTCGCTGATCTCGACGCCCCGGTCGGTCTCGGAATAATAGCCGCCGCGCCGCTTGAGTTCGATCAACCCCTCCTCGAAGCGCTGGTCCTCGGCAAGGTTGCCCGAGCTGGCGGGCGACAGCTGCAGATTGTCGATGCCCAGCTCGTAGATGACTGCCGTGCGCTGGTCGACGAGCTGCGCGATCGGGCGCGATGAGGCGAGGGCGTAGAAGGATGGCACCGAGCGAAAGTCGCTGCTGTCCGCGTTGATCCACATGCCCGCGATCTTGCGCTTCTCACGTACCAGCACCGGCTCGGACGGTCCCTTCACCACGACCGCGATCTGGGCATCGTCGCTGGGCGTCCGCCCGCCGGGGTACAGGATCGCCCCGAACAGCAGCAGTTCGGCACCAGTGAAGCTGTAAATAATCTCGATCTTGCGTTGCGATACGTCGGGGACGAGCTTGGGGCTCGACGCCGCGATCAGGACCGGCGCGAGGCAGGCGAGCAGCAGCCTCCTCATAGCGGCTGCACCGTGAAGATCTCGGGCGGTCGCCAGGTCAGGCCCAGCAACATGCGGATCGCGACGACGAGGACGATGAAGGCGAGCGCGAGACGCAGATATTCCGGCTTCATCTTCAGCGCCATGCGCGTGCCGATCTGTGCGCCGGTCACGCTGCCGACCAGCAAAAGTGCGGTCAGCACGAGGTCGACCGCGCGGGTTGTCAGGGCATGGACCATCGTCGTTGCCGCCGTCACGAACAGGATCTGGAACAGGGAGGTGCCGACGACGACGCGCGCCGACATGCCGAGGATGTAGATCATCGCCGGCACCAGAATGAAGCCGCCGCCGACGCCCATCAGCACGGTCATGACCCCGGTAGCGAGGCCCAGCAGGAAGGGTGCGAGCGGCGAGATGTAGAGGCCCGACCGGTAGAAGCGCCAGCGGAACGGCATCATGGCGATCAGCGGATGGTGGCGACGACCGCTTGCCGGCGGCGCGACCCCGCGCCATTGGGCCTGCAGCGAGCCGATCGCGTCCTTGGCCATCACGATGCCGATGCTGCCGAGCATCAGGACATACATGACGTTCACGACCGTATCGATCTGACCGATGTCCTGCAGCAGGCGAAACAGGAAGCCGCCCAGGAGCGAGCCGATCGCGCCACCTGCGACCAGCACGCCACCCATCTGATAATCGACCCCGCCGCGTGTCCCATGGGCCAGCACGCCCGATACGCTGGCGCCGGTGATCTGCGGGGCAGAGGAGGCGACGGCAACGGCCGGGGGAATGCCGTAGAAGATCATCAGCGGCGTGGTCAGAAATCCGCCGCCGACGCCGAACATGCCCGACAAAATGCCCACCAGGCCGCCCAGACCGATGATCACCAGGATGTTCACCGACAATCCGGCAATGGGCAGGTACAGATCCATGACAGCAGGGCTAAAGCATTTTCGCCCATCGGGGAAAGGCCCAAGCGCCGATTGCGGCCGGTTTCGGCCTGTGATCGGGGCGTTCCGAGGGGCGGCCTCTTGCCCAGCGCGCCGGTGCAGGGCTATGCAGGGTCATGGTTCCCTTTTCGTTCTGTTCGGTCGATCTGTTGGCGCTCGGCGAAGGCGGGCTGTTTCACACGCCCACCGCGAGCCTGCTGTTCGCAGATCTCCATCTCGAAAAGGCGAGCAGCTATGCGCGGCGCGGACAGATGCTGCCGCCCTATGATTCGATCGAAACGCTCCGCCGCGTCCTGGCGCTGGTCGAGCGCACGGAGGCGAAAGCCGTCTATTGTCTGGGCGACAGCTTCCACGACCGCAGGGGCAGCGAACGCCTGGCCGACGAGGCGCTCGGGCTTCTCGCCCTGCTGACGGCGCGGACCCGCTGGACCTGGATCGTCGGCAACCATGACCATGCCATCGCAGATCCCCTCGGCGGCCATATCGTCGCCGAGGCGGAACTGGCCGGGCTCGTGCTGCGCCACGAGGCCGATCGCCATGATTCTCGCCCGGAGATCTCGGGCCATTATCATCCGCGCTATATGGTGACGCTGCGCGGGCGGCGAGTGTCGCGGCCCTGTTTCGTGATTGGCGCGACCAAGCTGATCCTGCCGTCCTTCGGCGTGTTGACCGGCGGGATGGATGCAGCCGATCCCGTCATTCTGGGGACGGTTGGAGTCGGCGCACGGGCGCTGATCCCGGTTCAGGAGCGGCTACTGGGATTCCCGCTGGCCGCCTGAGGCCAGCCGGTCAGCCTTTCGGGTAGACCATCACCGGCTGTTTGCGGAACCGCTCCGGGAAGGCGACGCGCAACGCCTCGACCTTGGGCAGGTCGTTATAGACGATATAGGGATAGTCCGGTTTCCGTAGCAGGAAGTCCTGATGATAGCGCTCGGCCGGATAGAAGCCGCGATAGCGCTCGACCTTGGTCACGATCGGGGCCTTCCACAGCCGCGCTGCCGACAGCTGGGCGATATAGGCCTCTGCCGTCGTGCGCTGCGCCGGCGTCGTCGGGAAGATTGCGGTGCGATACTGGCTGCCGCGATCGGGCCCCTGCCGGTTGAGCGTCGTCGGGTCGGCCACCAGCGCGAAGAAGATGCGCAACAGCGTACCATAGCTGACCTTGGACGGATCATAGGTGACACGCACCGCCTCGGCATGGCCGGTGCTGCCTGATCCCACCGCTTCATAATTGGCGGTCTGCGCCGATCCGCCCGAATAGCCGGAGACGGCGGATTGCACGCCTTCGACATATTGGAACACGCCCTGCACGCCCCAGAAGCATCCGCCGGCAAAAATGGCGGTCGCTGTCGCCGCGCGATCGGCGGGATCTACCGCAGGCGCTGGAACGCGAACAATGGGGCCGGGCGCCACTTTGGGCGCCGGGGCGACAGCCGGGCTGCGCGTCGCCATCGTTCCGGCTGCGGCCAAAAGGAGTACGCCAGCGCAAATGCCCGCGATCATCGGCCGGTTAGGACTGTCCGTCAAAAGGTCATCCTTTTTTCGATCCTGTGACGATTATGTCACACAGATGGAGAGCCGCCAACCGGATTCAATCCTGACGACGTTTGCGATCGTGCCGGGATGGAGCAGCACGACCGCGCCCTCCCCGATGCGGGGAGGGCGGGAAATCATCAGGCGAGCGCCGCGCAAGCGGCCTGGATACGGGTGCAGGCTTCGGTCAGGATCGCTTCCGACGTTGCGTAGCTGACGCGGAAGGCCGGCTCGAGGCCGAAGGCCGCGCCATGGACGGCGGCGACGCGGTGATCGTCGAGGAAATAGTCGATCAGGTCGGCGTCGTTCGCGATCGTCTTGCCGGTCGGGGTCTTGAGGCCGATCAGTCCGGACACGTCCGGATAGACATAGAAGGCGCCTTCGGGGCGAGGGCAGTTGATGCCCTTTGCTTCGTTCAGCATCGAGACGACCAGGTCGCGGCGCTTCTGGAAGGCGACGGCCCGCTCAGCCAGGAAGGACTGGTCGCCGTTCAGTGCGGCGGTCGCCGCCGCCTGTGCGATCGAGCAGGGGTTGGAGGTCGACTGCGACTGCAGCTTCGACATCGCCTTGATCAGCGGCGCCGGACCACCGGCGAAACCGATGCGCCAGCCGGTCATCGAATAGGCCTTGGAGCAGCCGTTGACCGTCAGCGTACGCTCGTAGAGGTCGGGTGCGACCTGCGCGATCGTCGCGAACTCGAAGCCGTCGTACAGGATGTGCTCGTACATGTCGTCGGACATGATCCAGACATGCGGATGGCGGCGCAGCACCTCGGCGATCGCCTTGAGTTCGTCGGCGCTATAGGCGGCGCCGCTCGGGTTCGAGGGCGAATTGAGCAGCAGCCACTTGGTCTTGGGAGTGATCGCCGCCTCGATCTGCTCGGGGGTGATCTTGTAAAGCTGGTCGGCGCCGGCGCGGATAAACACCGGCGTGCCGCCCGCGAACTGGACGATGTCCGGATAGCTGACCCAATAGGGCGCCGGAATGATCACCTCATCGCCCGCCGAGACGGTCGCGACGAGCGCGTTGAACAGCGTGTGCTTGCCGCCGACATTGACGCTGATCTGCGAGGCTTCGTAGGTCAGGCCGTTGTCGCGCTTGAACTTGGCGGCGATTGCCGCCTTCAGCTCCGCAGTGCCGTCGACATTCGTATATTTGGTCTGGCCCTTGCGGATCGCCTCGATCGCGGCTTCCTTGACGAAGTCGGGCGTGTCGAAGTCTGGCTCGCCTGCCGAAAGGCCGATCACATCGATGCCCTTCGACTTCAGCTCGAGCACCCGGCTCGTCATGGCGAGCGTCGGCGAGGGCGAGATGCGGTTGAGGGCAGGTGCGATGAGGCTCATGGCGAGGCGCTTTCCTGTTGCTGCGCTGATGGAAACGGCCGCGCTATAGGGGAGAGGGGGCTCTGCCTCAACCTCCGTTGTGCGCCGCCGCAACGAGGCGCGCCGCGATGAGGCCCCGCAGCGAATTGCCGATGAAGAAGCCGTCGGCGAGATCCGCGGCGGTCAGTCGCGTCTCGTAAGCGCGTCCCTCTTCGATCAATCGCTCGCGCAATATACCGGGGAGCAGCCCACCGCCGGCCGGCGTCGCCAGGCGGTCGCCGCTTGGCACGAAGATGTTGGTGAAACTGCCTTCGGTCAGGCTGCCGTCCGGCAGGCGGAACGCTATCTCGAACGTCCCGGCGGCTCTTCGCGGCGCGTCGTAGAAGTCCCGGTCGGTGGTCTTGTGGACCAGCCTGATGTCACCGGCGGGGACGGGGAGATCGGCCAGCGCCACATCGACCGGCTCGACCGGCCTGGGCGGCAGGCTCCGCACTTCGATCGCGATTGCGCCGCTGCGACCCAGCAGCAACCGCACCCGGGCATCGTGGGTCAGGCGGAAGGTCGCGGCCTGAAGTTCGTTGCGGCAATCATGCCGGTTGAACCGGAAGCCGAGGCTGTCGGCGCTGCGGCGCATCCGCTCCAGATGGCGTTCGAGTTCGACGAATCCGTCGAGCGCCTCGAAACGCATCGTTTCGATGAGGTCGAACCCCGTCGACGCCATGACTGTCCGCTGCTCCCTGCCGCTCCAAAGGGCGGCGCTCATTGCCCTGCCTCTCCTATGGTGCGAAACCGTCGCGAGCAAAAGCTCTTATCGCCATATGTCCGATCGCGGGCCAGAGGCCTGGGTCACGCGCCATATTGCATCTGGCTCGCCGCACCGCCATGTCGGCTCCATGACCAATGACGCCACTCCGCCGCTCAAGGCCGCCATCGTGCCGGTCACGCCCCTGCAGCAGAACTGCACCTTGATCTGGTGCACCAGGACGATGAAGGGCGCGTTCGTGGACGCCGGGGGCGACCTCGAACGGCTGAAGGCCGCTGCCGCCCAGCACGGCGTGACGATTGAAAAGCTGCTGGTGACCCATGGCCATATCGACCATTGCGGCGGCACCGGAATTCTGGCCGAGCAACTCGGCGTGCCGATCGAAGGGCCACACCCTGACGATCGCTTCTGGATCGCGCGGCTGGATGATGATGGTCGCAATTATGGTATCGAGGGGCGGGCGTTCGAACCCGATCGCTGGCTCGACGACGGCGACAAGGTCACTGTCGGCGATCTCGAACTCGACGTGATCCATTGCCCGGGCCACACGCCCGGTCACGTCGTCTTCCACCATGCCCCGTCGAAACTGGCGCTCGTCGGGGACGTGTTGTTCCAGGGGTCGATCGGCCGGACCGACTTTCCGAAGGGCAACCACGCCGATCTGATTGCGTCGATCACGGGTAAACTGTGGCCGCTGGGCGGTGCCACCGCCTTCGTCCCCGGCCACGGGCCGATGTCGACCTTTGCCCATGAGCGGGCCAGCAACCCCTTCGTGGCTGACCGCGTCATTGCCGCCTGAAGGCGGGAGCGGCACGGCCGCCGCTCCCCGGATGGGTCATTGGCCTGGCGTCAGTCCGTCGTTGGTGACGGTCGTGACCATGCCGTTCTTGGTCGTATAGGGGATGGTCAGCGCATAGCCGGCCAGAGCCAGGGTGACGATGAAGCTGATGAGGACCCCGGCGGCGCGAAGCACGTTGGGGGTCTGTCGATCCATGCCGAACGGGTGAAGCACGCGACCGGCTATATATATGATGCCGGCACCCCACAGCCAGTTCTGCGTCCCCTGGGCGAATTCGATCAGCGCCATCAGGATCAGCACGATCGGCGTATACTCGATGAAGTTGGCCTGTGCGCGCATCCGCGCCAGCAGCAGCGGCTTGCCGCCGTCGCCGATCAGCACCTTGTCCTTGACGCGGATCGTCGCGATGCGGATGGCAAGCCATATGTTCAGGATGGCAGCGGCGCCGGCGATCGTCAGCGTGATAGGCAGGATCATATCCCCTCCTTGGTTGGAAGCGCGTTGATTGGCAGGTCGTACCGATACTTGCAACGCGGAGCGAAATCGCTATAGGTCGCGCGCTCGCGACGAGCCCGACCCCCTACAGGGTTCCGGGCGTTCGTCGCTTTATTTGTTTAGCTAGGAACAGGTGCCGACATGGCCGTCCCCAAGAGAAAGACCTCGCCCTCTAAGCGCAACATGCGCCGCAGCCACCACGCGCTGTCGGTGGAAGCGTTCCAGGAGTGCCCGAACTGTGGCGAGCTGAAGCGCCCGCACAACCTCTGCAACGCCTGCGGTCACTATAACGGCCGCGAGATCCTCTCGGTCGAGGCCTGACCAAGGCCTTATCCGGGGGATGACCGTGGACGAAGCACCGCGAATCGCCATTGACGCGATGGGCGGTGACGGTGGGCCGGCGACGATCGTTGCCGGTGTCGCCCTTGCTCGCCAGCGTGATCCATCATTGCGATTCACCCTGTTCGGCGACGATGCCGCGCTGCGCGCGGAGTTGCGTCGCCACTCGGGCATGGCCGATTCGGACGTCGTACACTGCGCCGACGTGATCACTGGCGATGACAAGCCGAGCCAGGCGATTCGGCGGTCCAAGACCAGCTCGATGGGAGCCGCGATCCAGGCCGTGAAGGCCGGGGAGGCGGCCGCTGCTTTGTCCGCCGGCAACACCGGCGCCTTGATGGCAATCGCGAAGCTGTCGCTGCGGACGATGCATGGCATCGACCGGCCGGCGCTCGCCGCGCTCTTGCCGACCTTGGGCGAGCGCGATCTGGTGATGCTCGATCTGGGCGCCAACACCGATTGCGACGCGCGGAACCTCGTCGAGTTCGCCGTCATGGGCGCCGCCTATTCGCGTCTCGCTCTCGGTACCGTGCAGCCTCGCGTCCGGCTCCTCAACATTGGCACCGAGGAACTCAAGGGCACCGGCGAGCTCAAGGATGCTGCGGCCCAGCTGCGCCAGCAGACCGGTAGCGGTTGGCGCTTCGACGGGTTCATCGAAGCCGACCGGCTCGGTCGGGGCGAGGCGGACGTCATCGTCAGCGACGGCTTTTCCGGAAATATCGCCCTGAAGTCGATCGAAGGCACGGCGCGTTTCATCACGGATCTGCTGCGCCGCGCCTTTTCCAGCTCGATTCGGTCCAAGGCGGGGTTCCTGCTGTCCAAGCCGGCATTCCAGCTTCTGCGCCATCATCTCGACCCCAATAATCACAATGGTGCCGTCTTCCTCGGCCTGAACGGGCTGGTGGTCAAAAGTCATGGCGGCGCCGACGAGAAGGGAATCGCCAATGCGATCAGCCTTGCCGCCAAGATCGCCCGCGAGGACCTCACCCGTCGGATCACCGACGATCTCGAGGATTTCCGGGGCAGCGTCGTACAGCCGGAAGATGTCGCATGAACGCTGAGCGGATGCGTCGCGCCGTCATCGCAGGCACGGGCTCGGCCCTGCCGCGCCGTCAGGTAACCAATGCGCAGCTCGCGGAAACGGTCGATACGTCCGACGAATGGATCGTCGAGCGGACCGGCATACGCATGCGGTACATCGCCGGAGAAGGGGAGACCACCTCCTCGCTGGCCACCGACGCCGCCCGGCGCGCCATCGAGAGCGCAGGGATCGAGCCGTCGGCGATCGACCTGATCATCCTGGCTACGGCCACGCCTGATCAGACCTTCCCCGCGTCGGCCACGATCGTGCAGACCGCACTCGGCATCGACGATTGCGTGTCCTTCGACGTGCAGGCTGTCTGCTCTGGTTTCCTCTACGCGCTGTCGGTCGCCGACAGCATGATCAAGAGCGGTGCTGCCCGTCACGCACTGGTGATCGGCGCCGAGACGTTCAGCCGCATCCTCGACTGGGAAGACCGCACGACCTGCGTTCTGTTCGGCGACGGCGCGGGCGCGGTCGTGTTGCGCGGCGAAGACAGCGAATCCGGCGTGCTGGCAACCCGGCTCCATGCCGATGGGCGGCATAACCAGCTGCTCTATGTCGATGGCGGTCCGTCGACCACGCAGACCGTGGG
The DNA here is from genome assembly GCF_018006725.1 of Rhizorhabdus sp. Lineage (GTDB taxonomy): Bacteria > Pseudomonadota > Alphaproteobacteria > Sphingomonadales > Sphingomonadaceae > Rhizorhabdus. Next base: position 2,552 of record NZ_JAGMXV010000008.1, on the reverse strand, counting down.
CAAGCTCCGCATGAAGGGCCAGGAGGTCTTCCGCCATGCGGTGACCAACCTCGCCGAAGTGCTGCGCGAAGTTCTGGCGGCGGCCGACCTGACCGTCGCCGATATCGACTGGGTCGTTCCGCACCAGGCCAATCGCCGCATTCTTGACGCTACGGCCCGCAAGCTCGGCCTGCCGGCCGAGCGCGTCGTCATCACCGTGGATCAGCATGCCAATACGTCGGCGGCCTCGGTTCCGCTCGCGCTCGACACGGCCGTCCGCGACGGTCGCATCAAGCGCGGTGACCTGCTGGTGCTGGAAGCCATGGGCGGCGGATTTACGTGGGGTGCCGCTGCGATACGCTATTGAAGCCCTTGGAATCGGCTTTGATTCGTGCGCTACTGTACGTAAGATAATCGATATGTAACCGACCGGGGGGTTCTATGGCGTTGGATGGGGGCACTTTGACGCGGGCGGATCTGTCCGAAGAGGTCCATCGCGAGATCGGCCTTTCGCGCGCCGACTCGGCGGCGGTCGTCGAACAGATCCTCGAGCATATGAGCTCTGCTCTGGCGCGCGGCGAGAATGTGAAGATTTCCGGCTTCGGAAGCTTCATCCTTCGCCAGAAGGGAGAACGGATCGGTCGCAACCCCAAGACCGGGGTAGAGGTGCCGATCGCACCGCGGCGTGTTCTCACCTTCAGGGCCAGCCAGATGCTCCGCGATCGGATCGTTGCGGGGAATTAAGGCTTTTTCTTGAATGACTTCTGCTGGTGAAAAATCCGACGACGCCTTTCGGACCATTGGGGAGCTATCGGCGGAGCTTGGTATCCAGCAGCATATCCTCCGCTATTGGGAGACGCGTTTCCCGCAGCTGAGGCCCCTGCAGCGTGCGGGCAACCGCCGCTATTATCGTCCCTCCGACGCTGCGCTGGTGCGTCGCATCCACAGTCTGCTCAACGAGCAGGGCTATACGATCCGCGGCGTCCAGAAACTGCTCTCGCAGAAGGCCCCCGTCGAAGAGGCATCGCCTGAACCAGCGTCCGAGACGATCCCCGTTCCGGCCGCTGCGCTCCCCGACTCGGATATGGAAGCTGTTGCCGAACCGGTGCGGACCGCTCCTATCGCTCCGCAGCCCGTACTCGTGGTCAATCAGACCTTGCCGTCGCCGGCACGGGTCGAATTGCTTGCCATTCGCGAAGCGCTGGTCGAGGCACTCGCCACCGACATGGACTGAGGCCCGCTGCCTCAGCTCTGGTCGGGACCGAGGCTGGGATCGAGATCGCGCGGGCGAACGAACAGCGACAGGGTGCCGCCATTGGGGCGGACATCGTCCCAGCGCTCCACCGGAAAGCTGATCTCCGCAAGGCTGGCGGTCGGGAATTTCTCCTCGACCTGGTCGCGGGCCTCGTCGTCGATCCGGTCGGGGACGAGCATCAGGACGAGGTCCTCGAGGCCCGGATTATGCCCGACGAGCAGCAGCGAATCATGGCGATCGTCGGTTTCCTGCACGACATCGAGCAGGGACACCGCTGAGGCGAGATAGATGCGCTTGTCCCAGGATGGCGCGATCGTCTCTCCGACGCCCTGCGCCAACTGCTCGATCGTCTCGACGCAGCGTATCGCCGGCGAGGACAGGACATGGTCATAGTGCAGGTCGTTGTCGCGCAGATATTGCCCGATACGCAGCGCCGCCCGCTTGCCGCGCGCATTGAGGGGCCGGTCGAAGTCGCGGGCGACGGGATCGTCCCAACCCGACTTGGCATGGCGCAAAAGCGTCAATTTCTTCACGGTAGCAGCACACTCCCTCGACCTCGGGCCGTGATGCCCGAAACAGGCGACGGAAGAAAGTCTGCTTGCGGCAGCTGTCCGTCTGCGGATCAGCGGTCGTCGTGACGGTCCTCATGCGCGCGATCGGCGAGTCCGGGCAGGAAGTCGCGGCTCGCTGAACCGATGCGGACTGAAGGCGGGGTATGGCGAACGGCCCCTTGCTGGCCCGCGATCCGCGCAATCGCCTCGTCGAGCGTCACGCGCAGCACGGGGACGCCGCCGGGAAAAGCGTCGAGGAGGCGCGATGGCGTGGCCGCGCCGAGCAGGACGAAATGGCCGCGGTCGCCGGCGCTGCGGATGAGCCGGCCGAAGGCCTGGCGCAGCCGGGCGCGGACGATGCGGTCGTCATAGACGCTGCCGCCGCCTGCCGCCTTGCGCGCGGCGTGGAGGACGGTGGGGCGGGGCCAGGGAACACCTTCCATCACCACCAGCCGGAGCGACTCGCCCGGCACGTCGACTCCGTCGCGCAGCGCATCGGTTCCGAGCAGCGACGCGCGGGGATCGTCGCGGAAGATGTCGACCAATGTACCGGTGTCTATGGGGTCGACATGCTGGGCATAGAGCGGCAGCCCGTCGCGGGCGAGCCGGTCGGCGATCCGTGCATGCACCGCGCGCAGGCAGGAGATCGCCGTGAACAGGCCCAGCGTCCCGCCGCCGGCCGCCGCGATCAGGCGGTGATAGGCCTGCCCCAGCTGCGCGACATCTCCGCGCTTCAGGTCGGTGACGACCAGCACCTCGGCGCTGGT
>NZ_JAGMXV010000412.1 GCF_018006725.1 Rhizorhabdus sp. | reverse complement strand
GGCTGTAGAAGATCTCGCCGTTCAGCAATTCGTCGCGCAGCCGAGCATTGAAGCTTTCAATGAAGCCATTTTCCCATGGGCTCCCTGGCTCGATGTATGCGGTTCTGGCCCCGACAGCAGCGATCCAGTCCCGAACAGCCTTGGCCGCGAACTCGGGACCGTTGTCGGACCGGATGTAACTTGGCACACCCCGCAGGATGAACAGGTCGGAGAGCAGATCGATTACGTCCGGGGCTTTGAGCCTCCGGGCAATCCGGATGCCCAGGCATTCCCGGCTATACTCGTCAATGATGTTCAGCATGCGGTAAGGCCTTCCATCATGGGTGCGGTCAGCGACAAAGTCATAGGACCAGACATGGTTGGGCCGATCGGCTCGTAGACGGATGCAGGACCCGTCATTGAGCCAGATCCGCTTCCGTTTCGGCTGTTTGCTGGGCACTTTAAGCCCTTCCCGGCGCCAGATCCGCTCGACCCGCTTGTGGTTCACCAGCCAGCCTGACTGCCGCAGCAGGGCCGTGATCCGGCGGTAGCCATAACGGCCATACTGGCGGGCAAGCTCGATGATGTCGGCGGTTAGCCGCTGCTCATCGTCACGGCCCCGCGGGACCTTGCGCTGGGTCGAGCGGTGCTGTCCGAGCGCCCGGCAAGCCCGGCGCTCGGACACCCCCAGAGCAGACTGCACATGGTCGATGCAGGCCCGGCGGCGGGAAGGGCTTAGTAGTTTCCCTTTGCCGCCTCTGCCAGGATCAGCTTATCCAGGGTCAGGTCGGAGACCGCCCGGCGCAGCCTGGCATTCTCCTGTTCCAGCTCCTTGAGGCGCCGGACCTGGTCTCCCTTCAGGCCACCATACTCTTGCCGCCAACGATAAAAGGTCGCTTCCGTAACCCCGATCTGGCGGATCGCGTCGCTTGCGCTTTGGCCCTGCGAGGTCAGAACCTCCACCTGCCTCAGCTTCGCAACTATCTCTTCCGGCTTGTAGATTTTACGCGGCATGCGGTCCTCCTTGATGCCAAAAACAATACATCAACTCGGACCACTTCAATGGGGGGAGATCACGGACGCTTGGCCCCTTGTGGCTCGACAGGTTGTCCATGACGACCACGTCGCCTGCGCTCAGCTCCGGCACGAGCACCTTCTCGACGTAGATCTCGAATGCCTCGCGGTTGATCGGGCCGTCGAGCACGAAGGGCGCGACGAGGCCGGTGAGCCGCAGCCCGGCGACGAAGGTCGTCGTTTTCCAGTGGCCGTGAGGCACGCTGGCGCGGAGGCGCTGGCCACGAGGCGCTCGTCCATAACGCCGAGCCATGTTGGTCGAGGCCCAGGTCTCATCGATGAAGACGAGCCGTGCGGGGTCGAGGTCGAGCTGCTCGTCGAACCACTCCTGCCGTCGTCTCAGGATATCGGGCCTGTCCTGTTCGGCGGCGTGGGCCGTCTTTTTTTGCGCGTGATCCGCCGCCGGGCAAAGAAGCGCCACACCGTGCCGTACCCGACCGCCACGCCACGAGCCGCGAGCGCAGTGCGCAACTCCTCGAGGGTGATGTCTGGCGTCTCCTCGACAAGGGAAAGGATCAAGCCCGCGCGCGCCTCGATGCGGCCTGAGCGCCGGTCGCCGCCGAGAGCCTTCGGCCGCGCGTCGCCTTGCCGGCGCTCCAAAGCGCGCCAGCGGATCGCGCTGGAGGCGCTCACGCCGAACCGCTGCGCGGCCTCGCGGCATGAAAGCCCGCCGCCAATGGCGGCGAGCACACGGGTCCTGAGATCGAGCGAGAGTGCCTTCGACATGTCTGCCGGCCTCCGCCCGGCAGACAGTGTGAATCATCGATCTGCTGATTTGGGAATCGCCCCCGAGTCACTCAGCTCGGATCACGCTCTAGCGCCAATTGTCCAGTTCATCGTCATTTGAATATTCGACGAATGACCTCATCAGCGTTCTCATCGAAGCAGCGCCCATGGCTGAGCACAATACGCTCTGGACGCCACGCCTGGATCTTTTTGATCGCCGTCTCCGCTTTCTTCTTCTGGAGTTGGAGCGGCAAACGCATGCCGAAAAAAATCTGGCCGTGCGGATAGTACATGCCGCTGAGCTTCGTGAAGGCTCGCCATGGCTGGGTGATCTTGTCGAGTTCGAGATTGATGATTGTGTCGGTGAGGACGAGCGTTCTGGATGGTTCGTGAAAGAAAGCGAACTCCTTAAAGATACCTCCGGGAATAAGGGTTTGATCGATATCTCGACACCATTCTTCAGGTGGGTGCGAGTCGAGGTCTTTTGTGAAGTTGACGTCCACATGCCGCGCACGAGCTCTCTGACGCGCGCCGGGTGATGCCCAAGCGATCGCATCCGGAAAGGCCTTCGCCCATTCCCCAATATGGGCGTAGTGGAATTGATTAGGCGAGACGAGGTGGCGAACTGTCCCGAGCGCGCGTAGCTCCGCTGCTAGCTTTTCATTGAACGCAATCGGCGAGTGAAGAAAGAGGTCGCCGTTCGCAAGACAGATCACAGTCATCCGGGTCGTAAACGGCAGCGGCAGCCTTATACCGGCGACTGTCAGATACTCGAATGGACCGTCCACAATGCCGATATTCAGCGCCAGCGGCTTATAGACGTTAATGGGTTCGTAAAGAGTGGCACCCACCGTTACATCCGCCGGTTTGGCTGTCGAGCGATACTCCCACGGAAGAGTGACTCAAGCAGAGCGCATTCCGGCCGCGTGCCGTCGGCGCATTGCGCGACCACGTCCCTCAGCACCCGCTCCATGCGTTTGAGGTCGGTGATCTTCGCCCGCACGTCGTTGAGGTGGGCTGCGGCGACGGCGCTTGCCTCGGCGCAGGGCTGTTCGCGCTCATCGACGAGGCGCAACAGTTCGCGAATCTCGTCGAGCGAGAAACCGAGCTCGCGCGCCCGTAGCACGAAGCGAAGCCGCCGCTCGTGCGTCGTGTCGTAGCTGCGGTAGCCAGCCGTTGTGCGCGGCGGCTCGGGCAGAAGGCCGACCTTCTCGTAGTAGCGCACCGTTTCCAGATTGCTGCCCGTCCGCCGGGCGAGCTCAGCCCGGTGCAGGCCTTTAACGCCTGCGTGATCGCGCATCGCAAAAAACCCCTTGACCCTGTAGTTGCTACAGACCGCATGATAC
>NZ_JAGMXV010000411.1 GCF_018006725.1 Rhizorhabdus sp. | reverse complement strand
GATCTGAAGGGCGATCGCTTCGCCCCATCCATATCCGTCCACATACTATGTCTCTTTACTCATGGCTGTCCATAGGCCCAGATGACCTTTTGTGGACGGGAATCGGAATGACGAAGCGTAAGCATCAACTCCTGACCGAGAGCGAACGCGATCAGATCCTCGCCATCCCGAGCGAGCGCGACCATCTAGCCCGGCTCTACACCTTCGAGCCTTCGGACATCGAGATCATCGGCGCACGACGGGAGCGACGGAACCAGTTGGGTGTCGCGCTGCAACTCGCGCTCTTGCGGCACCCGGGCATCACACTGGCGCAGTTGATACAGGACAAGGGAGCGATACCCCATGATCTCGCCGCCTTCGTCGCGGAACAACTTGGTCTACACGTAACCGACCTGGCCAACTATGCAGCGCGGGATCAGACGATGACGGACCATGCCCGCGAGCTGGCGATGCGAGCGGGCCTTCGTGGACCAACCCGCGCCGACATTCCCTTCATGATCGAAGCGGCCGCGAAAACGGCATGGGCGACCGACAAGGGGATGACGATAGCGATCGGCGTTGTCACCGCCCTTCGCGAGGCCCGGATTCTACTGCCGTCCATCTCCACCATCGAACGCGCCAGTAGTGCGGGACGCGCGCGTGCCCGCAAGCAGGCTGCCTACGCCCTGATCGCTGATCTTAGCGCCGAACAGGTCCACGCCCTCGACCAGGTCTTTGACGACGCCGGCGGCATGAGCCAACTCGCTTCGCTCAAGACCATTCCCGTTGCGGCCAGGCCCGATCACATCCGCCAGATTCTCGACCGCCTGCGGCAAGTGCGGAAGATCGGCATCTCCCCGGACGTGGCTGGCCGCATCCATGCCGACCGATTTCGGCAATATGTCAGGGAAGGCCGCGCTTCGCCTGCCTATATGATCGAGCGATATATTCCCTCCCGACGGCGCGCTACGCTGGTTGCGTTCCTGCTCGACCTCGAGGAACGACTGACCGATAACGCCTTGGAGATGGCGGACAAGCTGATCGGCAGCATCTTCACCCGCGCGAAGAACGCCCAGGCGCGCAGCTATGCCACCACGTCAAAGAATGTGGCGCGGCTGATGCTGATCTTTCGCAGGACAATCGACGCATTGACCGATGCGGTCGATACCGGCGAAGATCCAATGGAGGCCCTGGACGCATCGGTCGGGTGGAACACCCTCCTGAAGGCGAGGCCAGAAGTGGCGACAATCGCGGAAACCGCCAACCTTGATCCGCTGACGGTGGCGGCCGACCGCTATGCGACGTTGCGCAAGTTCGCCCCCGACCTGCTTGAGGCGCTCCAGTTCAGGGCCGGAAAGGGCAGTGCAAAAACGATCGCCGCCATCGAGATGCTGCGCGACCTCAACAGGTCGGGCAAACGCGATCTGCCTGCCGACGCTCCGATGCCCTTCCGCAAGGAATGGCGGAAAATCGTCGTGGGCGATGACGGCAAGATCAACCGGCGTCTCTGGGAAATCGCGACGATCGCGCATCTGCGCAACAAGCTGCGTTCCGGGGATGTCTGGGTGGAGCGATCGGCAGGATACCGCCGGTTCGACAGCTACCTGCTCAGCGAACCCCAGGCGAAGCCGATCGTGTCGGCTCTCGGTCTGCCACCCACAGCCGGCGAATGGCTCGAACAGCGGGGCCGCGAACTTGACTGGCGGCTTAAGAAATTTGCCCAGCGCCTGAAGCGCGACGCTCTGGAGGGTGTGCGATATCGCGACGACCGCCTCCAGATATCCCCCGTTCGCACGATCGCGACGCCCGACGCCGAAGCGCTGGCCGACCGGCTCGATGCCATGATGCCACGCATCCGCATCACCGAGCTACTGCATGAGGTGGCGCAGGAAACCGGCTTTCTTGCGGCGTTCACCAACCTGCGTACCGGCGAGCCGTGTCCCAATGAAAACGCGCTGCTCGCCACGATCCTCGCCGATGCGACCAATCTCGGCCTGTCGCGCATGGCGGCGGCGAGTCAGGGCGTCACGCGCGATCAGCTCCTCTGGACCCATGACGCCTATATCCGCGACGACAGCTACCGCGCGGCGCTGGCCCTCCTCATCAACGCGCACCACCGCCTGCCATTCTCACGAGTATGGGGCGACGGCACCACGTCCAGTTCCGATGGCCAGTTCTTCAGGGCCGCGAAGCGCGGCGCGTCGGGCGGCGATATCAACGCCCGCTATGGCGTCGATCATGGCTTCAGCTTCTACACCCATAATTCTGATCAGCGCGCGCCCTACCACGTCAAAGTGATCTCGGCCGCGACGCATGAGGCGCCCTATGTCCTCGACGGCCTCACCAGCCACGGCACCGATCTCAGGATCGTCGAGCATTACACCGACACCGGCGGGGCGACCGATCATGTCTTCGCCCTGTGCGCGATGCTGGGATTTCGCTTCTGCCCGCGCCTGCGCGACTTCCCCGACAGGCGGCTCGCGCCGATCGCGCCGGTCACGGCCTATCCGTCCATCACCCCGCTGTTGGGCAAGCGTATCCGCACCGACATCATCGGTGAGCAATGGGAAGACGTGCTGCGCCTCGTAGGGTCGATCAAGGCCGGCCATGTCGCGCCATCGGTCATGCTGCGAAAGCTCGCTGCCTACGAACGGCAGAACCAGCTCGATGTCGCGCTACAGGAAATCGGCAAGATCGAGCGGACGCTGTTCATGCTGGACTGGCTAGAAAATCCCGATCTGCGCCGGCGATGCCATGCCGGTCTCAACAACAGCGAGCAGCGCCATGCCCTGACGCAGGCGATCTACACATTCCGCCAGGGCCGCATCATCGACCGCAGCCACGAGGCGCAGCAATATCGGGCGTCCGGCCTCAATCTGCTCGTCGCCGCGATCGTCTATTGGAACACGATCTACATGGATGCCGCCGCCCAGCATCTACGATCAACATCGGTCGCGGTGCCTGATGATCTACTCGCCCATACGTCCCCAGTAGGTTGGGAGCATATTGCTTTCTCGGGCGATTTCCTCTGGGATCGAGCAGCCGCTTCCGCTGGCCGCAAGGCCCTCAATCTGCCGCCGGATAGCCGCGCCGCCTAAGCGTTCGCTGATTGTTCGCCCTTAGCGTTGTTTAGCGTACCATCCACGCTATGCCCTCAG
>NZ_JAGMXV010000410.1 GCF_018006725.1 Rhizorhabdus sp. | reverse complement strand
GGTAGAGGTCGAGCCATTCGTCCCAAGCGGCAGTGTCGAGCAGCCAGCCTTCAAGTAGAACGAGATCGCGAGCTTCGCGCAGCAAATCCCCGCTCACTCTGCGGCCTCCCGAACGATGGCGTCATTCTTCTGAAGGCCCTCGGTGAGAATCTTCAGCCATTGGCGATGCTGATTGAGGAAAAGGCCCTCATCCTGCAGTTGCGTGCCGCAGAACTGAGGCTTGAATCCGAGCCGCTTCGCGCGGTCGTCGGGGCCGCTGATCAGATTGCGAGCACCCCTCGAGACATCGCTCCATTCCGCGTCGAGCGCCGCAAAACCGGCCTGTGTCGCATTGAACGCTGCCAGATCGTCCGGGGTGGCAAGGCCCGAGGCGTTGAAGAAATCCTCATACTGGCGGATGCGCTTGGGCAAGAGTTCTGGCGCCTCATGCTTCGGCGCAAATGCGAGCGCTTTCACCTCGGTTTTCTCGAGGCCGAGCGGCCGGAACGTGCGGATCTGGCTGCTCATCTGATCCATCAAGAACAGGTTCGGGAAGATGAACAGGTTCCGCCAAGTGTTGGTCATCCAGTAAGCGCGTTCCTCGCCAAACTTCTCAACATAGAAGTCGCGCAGCGGAAAGCTCGGGCGCACTTCGGGGTTGGGCAGCTCGTTCCAGAGAACGGCATGTCCGTTCTCAAAGGCGTAATAGCCGCCGGGCAGCTTCTGGAAGTTGCCGACATCGAGTGGCTTCACCACGTCGTTGGCGCCGGCGATCCGCTCGCGGTTCTTCGTCGTGAGGACGTAGTTCCCGTGGATCATGTTGACATGGTAGCCGTCGACGCCGTTCTCGGCTTGCAGCTTCCAGTTGCCGTCGAACGTGTAGGTCTGGGGCCCCGGGATGACCTGAAGCTCGGCATGCACATCCTGATCAACGATCAGGCCGATGAACGTCTTTGCCTCGCCCAGATAGTCTGACAGACTTCCGACATCTGCATTCATGCACGCGAATACAAATCCGCGGTAGCTTTCGACGCGAGGCACTGCCTTCAGGGCAAGAGTGCCCTTATCGAAGCCGGCGCTGTAGCCCGCGGCTTCCACATCACCGCAGCTGACCAGCCGGCCGTTGTTGCGATAGCTCCAGCCGTGGAAGGGGCAGACGAACAGCTTCTTGTTGCCGCGTGTCTTGAGCTCAAGGACAGCGCCTCGATGCTGGCACGCATTGAGCATCGCGCTCAGGCTGCCGTCCGGCTGACGTGTCAGGATGACCGGCTGACGGCCAATATGCGCCGTTAGAAAATCGTTGGCGTTTGGAAGCTGGCTCTCGTGCGCGAGATAGACCCAGTTGCCCGCGAAGATGTGTTCCATCTCCAAATCGAAGATCGCCGGGTCGGTAAACATTCGGCGGTTGATCCGATAGAGGCCCTCGTCCTCGCGCTCGTCAATGAGCGCATGAAGCTCCGCTGCACTAATCACGGCCGGCCATATCCTTCCCCAGGCGGTCACGGTCAAATCATCGTTGACCTTCACAACTGTCATGTTAGCATGACGGAAATCGCGATAGCAAGTAGGGGAGAGGCATGTCCGGAAGCGAAACTGCTGGGAATGCGAAGACCTCGCACTTGGAGGTCGTTCCGCCCGCGCCGGCGTCTAACAATGCCGATCCTTCAGGAAAGGCTGGCAAAATTGCCGCCGAGATGGAGCGCCGGCTGATGCTCGGTGAATATCATTTCGGGGAGCCGCTTTCCGCGACTCAACTGGCGCGACAGTTCGATGCGAGCCGACAGCCTGTCTTTGCCGCGATCGCTCACCTTCGGAGCTCTGGCTACGTAGAGGTCATCCCTCAGGTTGGCTGCCGCGTCGTGTCGCCGTCGCCCGTCGAGATCGGCGATTTCTTCGTTGCCCTCGGCAAGATCGAGGGTGCGGCGGCGTCATTCGCTGCGCGTCGCTATGAGCTCGCCGAGGAGGCGGAGACGCTGGTGGCGATCTCGGAAGCGAATGATCCCGGCGAGTTGGTGACCACGGCACACCGCCAAGGCTACATCAACATGCTGTTTGATTATCACAACCAGCTTTGGGCGATGGCGCGCTCGCCCGCCCTCGCCGGTCGCGTCGCCACAATGCGCCGCTTGGCCATCTTCTATCTCTGGCAAGGCTCGGCGCGCCTCGTGCCGACTTCAGCGCACCTTCTCAACATGGAGCGCGCAGAAGTGGCCCGCGCCATTCAGGCGCGCGACGCCACCCGCGCCGAGATCCTCATGGAAAAGCATGTTGCTCACAAGCCGTACGTGAACGGCATCCTCTAGTTCGATCGCGCAGAATTAAATCAACTTAATCAATAACCTGCTCCCAAGGCAGGGATATTCTCAAGGGGACGGATAGATGAAAACGACACGCCTGGTCGCTTGCCTTCTGGCGAGCTGTACGTCGACGCTTGCCTACGCTCAGTCGGTTGAAGGCGCCGCGGCGGAAGCGTCGCAGACCACCGCGACGACGGCAGTCGCCGCTGGCGACACCGAGGCGACCGAACAGGGTGGCCTCGAGGAAATCGTCGTGACGGCGACGCGTCGCGCGGAGCGTCTGCAGGACATTCCGGTGACGGTGACTGCACTCACGGCCTCGACGATGGAGGCGGCCGGTCTAACGGATATTCGCAATCTGACGCAGGTTGTTCCCGGCTTCTTCGGTGGCAAGAACGTCGGCCTTTTCCTGCCGGTTATCCGTGGCGTTGGCTCGTCGAGCGTTTCTGCTGCCGACGAGGCGAACGTGGCGACCTATATCGACGGCGTCTATCAGCCCGATCCCTTCTCGACGTTCATCGACCTCGCCGAGGTCGAGCGGGTGGAGGTGCTACGCGGGCCGCAGGGCACGGTATTCGGGCGGAACGCAACCGGCGGTCTAATCAACGTCATTACGCCGGACCCCGACTTCGACGTGCGCGGCCATGTCAGCGGCAAGATCGGGCGCCTGCGCAACAAGGCGAACGACTACGATCTGCGGACTTACGTCACGGGCGGACTTAGCGATAATGTCGCGGCCGATTTCTCGGGCGTGTGGCGGAAGACCGAGGACTATGTCCAAGACCTCGTCCGCGGCGGCCACCTCGGCGGCATCGAAGTGTTCAACCTTCGCAGCAAGCTGCTCGTCCGCCCAAGCGAGACGAGTCAGATC
>NZ_JAGMXV010000409.1 GCF_018006725.1 Rhizorhabdus sp. | reverse complement strand
GCGTCTCGCCCCACCCCGACTTAGTTCCACTCGGTCCACATGCCTCCCAGCGGCGGCGGGTCTTGAATCCGTGATCGATGATGCGTAGTTCGGTCTTCATCCCATGACCGTATATCGTCGCACGATACGTGTCAAGCGTGGTATCGTTGGGGATGACTCGCGGAAAAGTTCTTGGCCTCACGCTCGCCAAGGTCGCCGAACGCGCCCGCTATCTCGGCTCGCCCGAGTGCGTGGATGGCTACTACCTCCTGAAAGACCACAACGGCGGCAAGGATCCAACGGCGGCCGACCCGTTCGACCAGCGTCGCGATGTGGCTGTTCTTCGTGCCTCCGATCAGATCGCCTTCCCAGTGGCCGGGAATGGCGCGGTCCTCGACCGAGGCGGGGCGTTCGCTGATCGACACGGCACCCTTGATCTGGCCGAGGCCATTGCGCTTGAGGCTGGCGTGCCGCGACCTGCGAATGGTGCGTCGGGCGCGCAGATGCTCCAGCAGTTCCTTCTTCAGAACCCCGCGCGCCTGTATGTACAAACTTCTGTAGATGGTCTCGTGCGACACCTGCCTGTGCGGCTCCTTGGGAAAGCTGCGCCTGAGCCACCCCGCAATCTGTTCCGGTGACCATTTGCGACGCAGCTTGGCCGATACTGCCCGGGCCAGTGGCTGCGAGCAAGCCAGCTTGCAGGGCTTGGGCCGCAAGGCACGATCCCATGCCGCCTGATCGGACGCGGTCGCCCGATACCGTGCAATACCGCCGTTACGCCTAACTTCCCGACTGATCGTCGAGGGCGCGCGGCCCAGCCGACGGGCTATCGCACGCAACGGTTCGCTGACGCTCAGACCCCGCGATATCTCCTCCCGCTCCGCAAGGCTCAGCGCACGGCTGCCGCGCTTGCGATCGGCAGGCCGGATGCCCCCGGTCGGCGCGATCACCGAAAATACCGACGATGACGCTCGATCAAACCTGCGCCCAATCGAACTCATCGACTCCCCGCGCTGCCAACGATCCCATATCTCCGCTCGCTGGCTGGCCGTGTAATATATCCGACGACGCTGCTTCATCGCGACACTCCATCTTCCTCAAAAGATTAAAGTGTTGTCGCCACCCGTTGAACCCACCGTCGATGGGCGACAGACAGCTATCTCCGCCTGCGGTCGTGTCGACTGCCCGAAAGAGGTCCGGCGGCTATCGCCGGTTACCCGCCGGTAAGCCGACATTCCGAAGTCGGCCAGTCTGGTGCGTTTCTAGAGCGATCTTCGAGGCTTAGGGAATGGCGGGTGTTGGGATGGAACCCGCCAGTCCCGGCCAGGACGGCGTGATCTGCCCCCCGCTGAGTGGCCCAGATACTATCATAGTCTGGACCACGAAGGGACATTGAATGCCAAGCCAGAAGCACAAGTCGGAAGAGATTATCGGCAGGCTGCGAGAAGTTGAGATCGTGCTGGCGCAGGAGCCCTCGACGGCCGAGGCATGTCGACGGATCGCGGTCAGCGAGCAGACCTATTATCTCTATGGACGGCTCTCCCTTTGCAAGCGGCATTGAAACGTTCTGCGTGGATCAGTTGCAAACATCTATCCGGCGTCAGCTGGTTGTCCAGAGCGCCCAAATGGGAAATCCGCACACGCGCACCTCTACAGCTGGTAGGCCTCAAGGGCCTCGATAATAGTCAGGCTCGTCGCGCGTCGGCTCGATCAGTGCAGTCCATTTCTCCGTCTACTCGCAAACTGGTTCGGTTCTTCAGGCGGCGGCGCGGTATTGATCGCCCGTTCGAAGCACGGCCCAGATTATCCGTGCATTCTTGTTGGCGATGGCAACCGTTGCGCGGTTGAACCCGCGTCGCTCCCGAAGCTGGTTGGCCCATTGGCTGATGGGATCATTTTTATTGGGTGCCGTTCTCACGACGGCACGCGCGCCGTGAACCAATAGGCTGCGCAAATGCTGGCTTCCTCGTTTAGAGATGCCCATAAGCACCGCCTTATCACCGCTCGAGAACTGGCGCGGTACTAATCCAAGCCAGGCCGCCATGTGGCGCCCATTCCTGAAGTCCGAACCATCGCCGACCGCCGCGACAATCGCTGTTGCCGTTTTGGGCCCAACGCCTTTGATCCTGGCGACACGCTGACAGGGCTCGCTCGATTTGAAGACGGCTTCGATTTTCTTGTCGAAATGCTCGATGCGGCGTTCGAGATCGCAGAAGAAATCCCAGAGCTCGGCAATGGTCTCACGGGCCATAGTCGAGAGGCCGGAGTCGGCGCGTGCGAGTATCTCCGGAATCATGCGTCTCACCCGGGTAATCGACTTGGCAAAGGCAATGCCACGATCAAGCAGCAGCCCGCGCATCTGGCTGACCAGGGCCGTTCGGTGGTTCACAAGACGCTGGCGGGCGCGGTGTAGAGCCTGGATATCCTGTTGCTCAACGCTTTTCTTAGGCACCAGCGGAATGTGGGGTTGACGCACAGCCGTACAGATCGCCTCGGCATCGTTGCCGTCGTTCTTCTGCCTGCGGACAAATGGCTTCACATATTGAGGACTCACGATCTTCACGTTGTGGCCCAACTCTTCAAATTGGCGGGCCCAGCAAAATGCTCCTGTGCAGGCTTCGATCGCGACGGTGCAGGGCTCAATCCCGGCCAGCACCGAAAGTAGTTGGTCGCGCATGACCCGCCGTTTGAAAATCGCATTGCCCTTGCGATCAACGCCATGCAGCTGGAAGACATTCTTCGCCAGATCAATACCAAGTACATCGATGGTCATCATTCCTCTCCTTCGACTGCCGGTTGCACAACGATGCTCCGGGGTGGGAGAGCCGTCCATCCCATTAGCTGGCGCAAGGAATATGGCGGGCTGAAGACCGACCAGGCACGGCGGATGAAGGATCTGGAGAAGGAAAACCAACGGCTGCGCCGGGCGATCTCGGACCTGACGCTGGACAAGCTGATATTGCAGGAAGCTGCACGGGGAAACTTCTGAGCCCCGCGCGGCGACGGCGCTGCATCGATCATATACGACGGGATCTGCCAGTCCGGCTATCCGAGCGACGGATATGCCGGGTTCTAGGGCAGCATCGATCGACACAGCGTAAAGTGCCGCGTGGGGCGGAGGACGAACAGGCGCTGACGGAGGACATCATCGCCTTGGCAAAGCAATATGG
>NZ_JAGMXV010000156.1 GCF_018006725.1 Rhizorhabdus sp. | reverse complement strand
CCCGCACCGAGAGGCGGGATCACCTGCTTGACCGGATCACGTCGCTTCGCTGCGACGGACTGTACTGGGGACAGGTGGCGGCGAGCCTCAGGCAAGAGGGGCTGGCAAACATGACCGGCGAGGCGGCCTGCCAGTTGTGGACCAGGTACAGGGCCGGCTGCCCTGAAGCCGCAGTGATCGCGGTCGCGCGGAAGGCGGTGAGGAAGAAGGCGCAGGAGGAGGCTGTTCAGCGGCGCGACCTGGTGCTCGACCGGATCGGCGCGCTGCGCCGCGCAAGGCTCTCCTGGTCCCAGGTCGCAGCGACGCTCTCGCAAGAGCGAGGCGCGGTTCAAAACGGCCCGACCCTCGCCGCGATGTGGTGCAGATACAGAGGCGGAACCCAGGAGGCCGCACAGGTCGCGGCCCGAAATCGTGACCAGCTCGCTACCCATCCGGATTGGAAAGCTGGAGAAATCAAGATCGCGATGGCGTTGCAGACGCGCGGCGTGGCGACCATCGTCAAGGCGTTGATCTCGGCCGGATATCGTGAGCGCGCAAATGACGCCGTCGTCAGCCTGCTGGAGAGCCCCGATCTTCAGTTGTGGCCAAAACTTGATCCTTCGACGATCCCGATGCTGGACCTGCTTGCGGCCGGGCATTCCTATCGGGAAATCGCCGATCGTTTGGTCGACCAGGGATTCCCGCGCCTGACAGCGAACGCGATCGAAATCAGATGCCGGCGTCTAGGACAATCGCGCGCCAGCAACCCTGTGGCGAAGACACAAGCGAGCGACGAGGGCGACAAGCTGCTCCGGAGCGCTCTCGACGCTGGCCTGGGCTACGCGGAAATCACCGAAACTCTGAAGCTCGGCGGGTATCGCGGTTGGAACAAGCGCAAGGTCAAAACCGCGATGACACGGCTCGGCTACCAGATGCGGGACGGACGGCCCCGAAGCGCAAGGCAAGAGTTTGACCGGATGATGGAGCTCCGCCGGGCAAGCCTGACCTGGCGCGAAGTCGCCCAGCAGCTCCACGAGGAGGGTTTCCCGCAATACAGGCCGGTGGCGATCAACATGCGCTTCTCGCGCATGAAACGGGCGCTGGGCATTCATGAGGGAATCAAGCCCGATCCCCGCTGGAGCCTCGAGGAAGTCGTCGCCGCGTTCGACCTGGCCACAGCTGATGCGGGCCACGATGACATTGCGCGGAAGCTCGCCGGCATGGGCTTTCCGCCGCGTCCCGCCGTGGCCATCAAGTGGCTGCTGCGGGAGAGGCCCCCCCAGCCCGATCAAGGCCCTATCGACCTGGTTGCTTCCAGGTGGAGCGCCGAGGAGCTTGCCTATCTGAAGGCCCACTATGGGCGCACCATCGAGGACGTGATCGCCCGGGAGCTTGGCCGCGGAAAGAGCGTTGTGCGGCGGATCGCCTCCCATCTGGGGCTGACCGCCCGCCGGCGCGGTGCGCCTCGCCTAGAGGAGCGCGTCGACGCTGTGGCGCCGTTGCCGTCGCTTCCGGGGCAGGTCGGACGCATCCACGGGGGGCAGGCATGACGAAGACAGCCTACGTCATCGAGACGCTGCCTAGCGCGGCGGGCAAGGCGCCGGCGTTCGTGCGGCCGCTGCTCGTCGTGAAATGCAATGACGGCGGATCCGTAGTGCGAGCCCTATCGCCGGCAGAGCCGCCGCGATGAGCACCAGCCCCAGCATCAGGGTGCCCCGCGGGGTCGCGGCTCCGGCCGGGTCAGCGCGCCCATCGCGGAAATCGGCGCCTGCGCGGAAGCGCGCGAGCCTCCCCTATGCCGTCATGGCCCAGCGCCATCTTGGTCATGACGGCCTCGACGACTTCCCCACCTATCCATTCGCGACCAGGGCGCTTTGCGAGGGCGTGATCGACCTGGCCGGCATGACGGTATGGGAGCCGACCTGCAACCGGGGCAACATGGTCCGTCCGCTCAAGGAATACGCAGCCCGGGTGATCGCGACCGATATCGTGCAGTACACCGCGCTTGGCTCGACCTTCGATTTCCTGTCACTGGAGCGCGGAGCCGCGCGTCCGGCCGGCGCCGAGCGGGTCGACTGGGTGATTGCCAACCCGCCGTTCCGGCTGCTCGAGGAATTCATCAGGGTCGCCCTGGCGGTGGCCGAGCGGGGCGTGGCCGTGGTTGCCCGCACGCAGGTCCTCGAAGGCATCGGCCGCTACGAGGCCATCTACCAGCCCTACCAGGACAACTACACCTTCGCGCAGTTCGTCGAACGGGTCGCCATGGTCGAGGGCCGGCTCGATCGGCTGGCCAGCACGGCAACGGCCTATGGCTGGCTGATCCTGGACAAACTGCAGCCGCGGCCGCGCTCGCTGATCCATATCCCGCCCTGCAGGCACCAGCTCGAATACCGGACCGACTATATCAGGGGGCCCCTGCGGCCGCGGCTGCAGCGCAACGGCGTTCGCAAGCTCGCCTGGCGCGGCCGGATCAGGGCCGGGCGCAAGGGCTTCAGAGCATACCGGCGCTGGTGGTGACCTCACCTGCTTGGCGCCGGTCAATGGGAGACGGCTTTCAGAGGTAGTCGAACGCGACCAGGAAATTCGGCAACCGCCAGCACAGATCCACCGCGTCCGCACCGGCGCTCTCGATCTCCTCGACGGTCAATGACGCCACCGATCCTTTGAAGTCGACCCCTAGGAGCGCTGCGCCAGGCGGCGCGCCTTCATCCGGATCTTCGGGCGCCCAGCCGTGGGCTGCCAAGTTGCGGACCCGGGTCACGGCCAGGATACGATCGAATAGCGCATCCGCATCCCCCTGATGCAACGGGTCGATCTCGGGCACCACCGTCTTGCGCAGGAACTTGGCTTTGTCCCGAAAGCTTTCGCGCGCGAACCGCTTGAAATCAGGATCGTTGGGCCCGACGCCGGCCGACTTGCGGATCCATAGCAATATCTGCTCGAGCTGATTGTGGGCCAGCAGCAGGCGGCCGATAGCGGCTTCGAGCCTGGGACGGTCGCTCTCGTCGAATAGGAGCTCGACCACGCCGTTGCCGGCGAAAAGCTGATCGAGGTCCTGATCGTCGAACGTGCTGGACATTGCATCCCTCCTGATCCGGCGCCGAGCCTACATTGGCGCCAGTTTCCGACCAGCGTCAAAAGAGCGGCCCGCCTCGTCATCGGCGGGCCGCGGAGGGCGGAGCAGAGTCGGAAGTTCAGGGAATGGCGAAGCGCGTTATCGGGATGGTCCGGCCGTTCGGGAGCCTGATCGTCCCGGCGGTCGCCGAAGCGAACTGCACCGTGGTCGCGCCGCGTCCGCCCGCCACCGTTACGCCGGTCCCGCTGCCGCCGGTCAGGGGCGGGCCGCCGGCGAACTCGGTGAGGGCCCCTTCGAATAGCGGAATCGTGCCGCCGAAGGTTCCGACCGCGGTATAGAGGCCCTGGGCCAGGTACCAGACCGATCGACCGTCGGTCTCGTACATGTAGCCGGCGAGATAGAGCTGGCCATAGGTTGTGCCTGACTGGACGACCTGGTTCTGGGTTTCGATGAACCATCCCCGTCCGGGTTCGTCAGCGGCCCACCACCAGCCGTTCTGCGGCGCGAAGGAGGGGGCGGCGCCGATCGCCGATCCGTTGATCGCGAACCTGCTGATCTGGAATGGCGTCCTGCCGGTGACGGTCACCGTGGCTGCAGTCGAGCTGGTGAAGGAGACCGACATGGTTCCAGCCGCGCCCGCAGTTCCCGTCGGCGCCTGATAGGTTCCTCCCAGCGTGATGCCGCCGCGATAGGCGTCGATCGTGCCGGTGCATGTATTGGCCGAGGTCAGCTCGCACGAGGTCACATACCACACGGCCTGGCCGCCGGCGACATAGGTGAAGTCGCCGATGAAGCACTTCCGGGCTGACGAACATTCGATCGAGAAGCCGGTGCCGGCGGACGCGGAATTCCACCACCATCCGGTTTCGGGGAGCGCAAGCTGGCGAACCGGGGGAACGGCCGAGACCGAGGTGATCGCCGCGTCGGCCGTGGCCTGGCGCAAGGCCAGCGTCCCGGAGGACACGGTCCAGGTTCCAACCGTTGCCGCGGGCAATCCGCCGACGGGACCTGTCGTGTAGAGCCGGTCGGCGGTGGCCGGTACCGCCACGCCGGTGACCTGGCCGTCGGCGTAGTCGTTCGTCACGCTCCCGCTGGCCAGCGAGATCCGCTGAGCCGTGGTGCCGTTCGCGACATAGGCGGCGGCCCCATCGGCGGCCATGACCAGGACATTGACGCCGGCGGCAGCGATCGACTTGGACACACTGCCGTCGGCCGACACCAGCATGACGAAGGAGCCCTTGTTCCACAGGACAAAGCTGCCGGCCCCGGTATCGGCCAGGCCATGAAGCGCCCATGGACCATAGACGCGCGATCCGTCGGCAGCCTTGAGAGGCGCAGTCCTGGTGACATTGCCGCTGGCCAGATCGATGGTGGCCAGCATATAGGGGATCTTGCCCGCGAAGATGGCGCTGGTATCGCTGATATCCTGGACCAGTGCCGTCGCGGTGAGGCCCGACGGCGAGATCGCGACCGCGTAGGTCTCATAGCCCAGCGTCGCGACGTCCCCACCCGTCGTCAGGTCGACGATTCTCACGCCCTGCTGGTTCGAGCCGTTGATGGAGAAGCTCCCGGCGGCGACCAGCCGACGGCCGTCCTGCCCGACGTCCCAGCCGTAAGGCTGGCTGAGCGTGGTTGTCACCGATCCCGCCAGCGCCTTGGTCGCGGCGTTGATGCAGTAGGCTCCCGACGAGTCGGCGGTACATATCAGCGCGCCATCGGCCGTTTGCTTGACTGGCCGCGGTGCCGCCCAGCCGGTAACGTTTCCCCTGACGGCCACGCCAAGCGGGGTTGTCGCGCCGGACGCCGTGTCAAAGGTGTAAAGGGCCCCCGGCGCGCCCAGCGCCAGGGTATCGGCCTCTACGGGCCCGGCGGCCGAGGCCACGACAGCCAGGGCCGCAAGGCCCGCAGTGATGTGCCCAAGGGCAAAATTCATGACGATCCTCTCGAGTGCAGGCGGCCAATCAATGGTCGAAGGTCGGCGGTGGTCGAACATCGGCGGAAGGAACTGGGCTGGGGCCTGGCGGGTTGTCCACCACGGACAGCCCAAGCCGAGTGACGAAAACTGAAGCGTTCGTAAGCAACTGAACGCGCACAGTATCGTACGGATGTTCCGCGTCAAGCATGGGTTGTCGAGAAGCACCCTTGACACCCCAAACGAGCCCGCCTGGCTTACATTGCCAGATATCTCCTAAATCGCAATGGCGGATATCTGTTATCGGTGTGCGCTCTTCCGCGAGCGCCCGGCCTGATGCGCGATCGCCCGCCACCGGCGGCGGCGCGCAGGTCTCGTTCGGGGATGCGGATAGCCCGAATTATCGGCCGCGCGCCGATTTCGGTTTGCCGCGGCGCTGGCTGGCCGCCTGTTCGTCGATATCGGCGCGATAGGCCTCGATGCGCCGCCTCGTCTGTTCGGGCGTCTCGCGGTGCCGCCGCGCGATCTCCACGGCAAGCGCCATGCGCAGCAAGGAGATCCGGTCTTCTCCCAGATCAGAGACCAGGACATCATCCATCGACGCAAAAGTGCCTTCCCGGTCCCGGAACGGCATATTGTCGACGAATACCTTAGGTCGAGCCATTTTCCGGGATTTAACGGATATCTCTTCAGGAGGCAACGCGATATCTCCTCATCACCTTTAATAGATATCTATTAAAGGTGATTTAGCAGATATCTCTTATTGTCGCAACCGGTGGCCCGAGCGTCGTTTCACTTCTCGCCCTGAGGCATGCTGTCGAAGCCGTCCGTGTAGTGGACGACCAGCAGCCTGCAGCGACTGCCCGCGAGGGCGAGCTGGGCACCGTCCCACGTCGCCCCGTGAACCCACCCTTCGATCACCCCGACCACCAGCCCGGCGCCCGCGGCCGCGCCTGCCGGCGGCGGTTCCGGCCAATCGAGCCAGTCTTCCAGCAGCGGGCCGGAAAGCGCGCGTTCAAGCCGGCAGGACAGGCGAACGCCGGAATAGATCTGCCCAGAAATTTCGCTGAGATCCGCGGAAAGCGCGTCGATCCTGATCGAGGCCGTAAGCGGGATCAGCGGCCCTCGCACCGGCCGCTGCGCGCCCGGCCCAACCGGGCCGAGCAGCGCAAGGGTCTCCAGCAGGTCACCCAGGCTGTCGTCCGGAACATCAGCCGGGGGCAGGGCAATCACGCGCCTCGACCAGGTCGAGAGCAACCGGTCGACGAGCGCGTCCGCCTGGGCCGGATTCGCCCCGGATGCGCGGCCGGCGGCGATCGCGATCACCATCGCCGCAATCACGCCGATAGGCGTGGCGCGCCTCATCGCCCGCCGGCGTCATAGTCCGAGAACTTGGTGAACTGGGACTCGAACCGCATGACGACGTTGCCGATCGGGCCATGGCGCTGCTTGCCGATCACCAGCTCGGCCTGGCCGCTGATCCGGTCCATGTTTTCCTGCCAGATGACATGCTCCGGCGTGCCCATGGCCGGCTGCTTGCGCATTTCGTAATATTCCTCGCGGTAGACGAACATCACGACGTCGGCGTCCTGCTCGATCGAACCGGATTCCCGCAGGTCCGACAGCTGCGGCCGCTTGTCCTCCCGCTGCTCCACCTGGCGGGAGAGCTGGGAGAGGGCGAGCACGGGGACATCAAGCTCCTTTGCCAGGGCCTTCAGGCCCTGGGTCACCTCGGAAACCTCCTGCACCCGGTTTTCGTTGCCCCGGCTCGAGGATCCCCGGACGAGCTGCAGGTAGTCGACGACGATCAGCCCGATCTCGGGATGTTGGCGCTTCAGCCGGCGGGCACGCGCGCGCAGCGTCGGGATCGGGATGGCCCCGGTGTCGTCGATGAAGAAGGGAATCTGCTCGACGAGCTGTGCGGCCGGGATCAGCCGGGCCTGAAATTCGTCGTCCGTCATGTCGCCCTTGCGGAACTTCTCCGACGGGATCTCCGCCTGCATCGCCAGGATGCGGGTCGCCAGCTGATCGGCCGACATCTCCAGGCTGAAGAACGCAACGCCGGCGCCGGCGCGCCCGCCGGTCTCCTGGCAGATGCGGGCGGCGTTGAAGGCCATGGTGGTGGCCAGCGCGGTCTTGCCCATGGATGGGCGGCCGGCGAGGATCAGCAGATCCGAACTGTGGAAGCCGCCGAGCATCCGATCGACGTCGGCCATCCCGCAGGTGATGCCCGAGACGCCGCCGCTGCCCAGGGCTGCTTCCGCCCGTTCGAGGGATTGTCTGATCGATTCCTTGAAGCTGACGAAACCGCGATCCGACCGGCCGGTCTCGGCCAGGGCGAACAATTTGGCCTCGGCCTGCTCGATCTGCCTGTTCGCGGCGACCTCGAGTGCCGCGTCGTAGGCGTTGTTGACCATCTCCTCGCCGACGCGGATCAGCTCGCGGCGGACGGCCAGGTCGTGGATCAGCCGGCCATACTCGACGACATTGATGATGGTGATCGCGGCACCGGCCAGGCGGGCGAGATAGCTTGCCCCGCCCAGTTCCTGCAGCGCCTCGTCGCGGTCGAACAGCGTCTTGAGGGTGACAGGGTTGGCGATCTGCCCGCGCTCCACGACTTTCGCCGCGGCGCGATAGACTCGCTGGTGCGCGAGGTTGAAGAAATGCTCGGCCAGGAGGAAGCCCTGGACGCGCGCGAGGGCCTCGTTGTTGGTCAGGATGGCGCCGAGCAGCGCCTGCTCGGCCTCGATGTTGTGGGGCTGGCGGCGATAGAGGTGGTCGCCGGCGCCCGGCCCGATCGACAACGGCGTTTCCATTGCCGTCGGGGTCATGACCGCGCACCCTTTGCGGCCCGCCGCCGCACGACCCGCCGGCGAGGCGGGGTGCAGCAGCTGGTGCACAGATCGGGCTCCGCCCAGGCACATCGGTCGGGACAGGCGCATTGCTCGGTGCAACCGCAGCGCCGGCAGGTGCGGATCCCGAGGGCTGCCAGGTCGGGCAGCGCGCCCTCGGCGAATGGACCGGGCAGTGCCGCGGCAACGGCCCTGCCGAGGAGGATCGCGGCTTCGACCGGGGCTGCGGCGAACCCCACCGCGGGCCGACGCCCTTCCATGGCGCCATTTCCACCCAGGCCGGCCGCGATCGCGGCCGCGCCGATCACCCGCTGCTGGTCGGCGGGAAGGCCTTGCCAGGCCGTCGTTACGTCGAACCAAGCCATGTCGGTCCCAGGCCCGGCCGGAGCCCGGCCCATACGCCCAATTTCTGAAGCCATCCCGCCCTCCCGGCGCCATGCTGGCGATCCCAGCGCTGGGTTCAGGACGTTCGGCCACGCCGAATTGTCGTCGTTCCCCAAACTTTTTTTGAGAAACGAGCGCGTCCGTATACGTTTGGTATCCTTCCGGATCCCTTGAGGATATGTTTTGAGGGATCCCGCCGGATACGAGACGTATATGCCAGTTGCCCGCCGCGGACCGGCTCCCTATACCGGGCCGATGCTCCACCCTCCCCAGATTCGAGCAGCCCGTGCTCTTCTCAATTGGTCTCAGCGCGAGCTGGCGGCCGCAGCGGGGATCTCGGAGATCACGGTCAAGAAGATCGAGCTGCGCGGCGGCGGCCACTCGTCGACGCATGACGCCATAAGGCAAGCGTTCGCGAACGCCGGCGTCGAATTCATCTTCGCCGGCGCCCGCTCCCTGGATGGGGGGGCAGGGGTGCGCCTTGCTCCCTCGGCATCCGGGGCCTCCGCGGGCAGTCGCCCGGCCCTCCGCAGGAAGCCTACCACGGTCGACCGAGCATAGGCCTCCGCCTGGCAACGCTGCCCCTGGCTCACGGCCGAGTGAGCGCGGGAAGAGGGCAGGGGCGGGTCGGACAGCGGCCGCTACAGGGTGCACAGGCGCCGCCACCGCCCGGACCCGAGCCCCAATATCTCTTCCTTCCGGCACCCGATGCCCTGACGGATGCAGCGTTCTCCACAGGCTTCGTCGATTGCGGTTGGCGAACGATCGAATCCGCGCGGCTGGCACTTTGCCCGACCAATCCCGTTGACTGGATACTAAAAGTATCCATAAATATACTATTTGTATATTCCGCATTGCGAGGCGATCATGGTCGATGACGCGACATCAGAGGCGGAGCAGCCGGCTTCGACGCCCTTCGCCAGGATCACCGCGCAGATCATCGCGGAGATGAAGTCGGGCAAGATTCGGCGCTTCAGCGATATCGAGCAGGACCGCCAGTTCCGTGAGCAGCCCGGCAGCCGGGTGACGAACGTGCTGCGCGGATCACTTGACAGATAGGATCGTTTGCCTATCGTCTCACCGAGACTGCCTGGCTGATCGCACAGTATGGTTGCAAATACGCGGTCTATTTTCCATAAGATTTGTTATCCGATTATATTCCTATATGGCCTTTTGAGGAGCGAGGAAGATGACCGATGAACAGACCATGCGTGCAGCGAACGAGACGGCGGCGTCGAGCGGCCGCGTGAGCGCGGTGGCGGCGGCCGCCGTTCTCCTGTGTGGTCGCGCCGAGCTGAGCGCAGAAGCGCTCACCGGCGCCATCGCTGCATTCTCGGCGATCGTCGGCGTGCAGACGGCGGGCTCTGCGGCGCCTCGCGGCCTTCGCCCGACCATGGGACGCCACATGCGTCGCCGATCGCCCCCTGATATCTCCGGCGAGCGACCGGCGACGACTATCCTGCAGCATCGGCTGGCTGGCCCCCGGGGCCTGCAGCTGGACGACCGGGCCGCGATGGCGGTGGCGATGGCCTCGGGCAAGCCGGTGGGGCGCGACGTGCTCTGGGCGATCGAAGCCGCCGGCGACGAGCCGGTGCTCCTCACGCTCGGTTTCGCTGCCAGTCCCATTCGCTACCAGGTATCGGTCGACGGCGCGCAGCCACGCGGAATTCTGGCGCTTGAGCTGCTCGCCGGGCTCGCCGCAGCCGACTGACCGCGGGATGACCGCCCCTGCGACAGATACCGCAGCGAACACCTTCTGTCCTGCAACCATGTGCCCTCTATTCGCCGCGGGCGGATCAGCTTGGACCGGACAGGCGAACGCCCCCTGCCCTCGCCGCCGGGATGCGGAAGATCTTGACGGGTGCGCCTGGTTCGGCCGCATGGTTTGCGATGCCGCTGCCGCGGACACCGAGCAGATCGCGATTGCTCTGGCCGGACAGCTGGTGGTTCAACTCGGACCGAGGTTGGCCACGCGATTGCAGCGTGTTCCCCGGCACTTCGACTGTCCTCGGGCCCAGGACTGCGAATGGCAGATCGGCGCCGGCCAGCACAGCCTCTGCCCTCCCAGGCAGGCCCTTCTGGCTGGGCTCGATCCTCGGATCGTCGCTTACTGACCAGCGCTGACGCCGAGCGGCATCGCGCACGCCTTCTGCCTCCAGCCTGGTGCCGTTCCGATCTTCATCCGATTCGGCGGCCATCGGTTGCCGCACGACGACAAAAACGATCGGCGCGCCCGCGATGTCGCACCATGCCGGAAAGTTGCATCGGCAACCAATCGACCAATTTTGCTACGTTTACGCTGTCGACGTGGGGGCCGGTTTCACCGCACCCATGACGCATGACCGAAGTCTCCGAAGCTGCAAAAGTCGTGGGCCGAAATGTCCGGATCTGGCGCAGAAAACGACGCCTCACGCAAGAAAAACTAGGGTTTCTCGCAGGCCTGCATCGGACGTATGTCGGCCGGGTGGAGCGGGCTGAATGCTCTATGACCATCGAAACCTTATGGCGCATCGCCGCTGCGCTTGAGGTGAAACCCCATCTACTTATCGTTGACGAGTAAAGAACAGCCGCAACGTTTTAGTGGGGAGCTCGGCGCTCGAAACAGACGATTTAGCGCAAACGTTAAACAGATATCTGCGCCTCTCAGCCAAATCGTGTAATAGTGCGCCACCGCACAGCGGGTTGGGGCCACGGGGATTGCGGATAGCGCTCGCAATGGTAGTAGATTTGCAACGATGCACCTTGATCGCGTTAAGGCCCGGCCGTGAAGGCAAACCAGGGAGATAGACCGACCGTGAGCGAGGAGCCTACGAAAGCACGCAGGCTCGGAAGGCGGCCAAATCGCGACAATCCTGCCGCGCAGGCTGCCGACGACCTCGACGCGCGGATCGGCGCCGCCGTGCGCGCGCGGCGCATGTCGGCCGGCTTGAAGATGGACGACCTCGCGCTGCTCCTCGGCTGCGTCTATCAGCTCGTGCAAAAATGCGAGACGGGCGAGCGGGCCTTCACGGGCGGGCAACTCTTCCTGATAGCGCGCAAGCTCGGCGTCGACGTGGCCGATTTGTACGCTGACGCCGCCGAGGCCGCGCCGGCGGAGGTGCTGACGGAAGCGGACCGCGCCTTGGCGTCCATCATCAATGCCGTGCCCGATGCGACGGTACGCTCGAAGCTCGTCAAGCTCGCCCTGGTGCTCGGCGGCGGCAGGGCCCCGGTCGGCCGGCCCAAAAAATAGATCCGGGAGCGGTCGATCAGCTGAGCTTCCAGCCGCCGGAGACGAGGCCATGCCGGCGGAGCTCTGCCAGCAGACCGTACATTTCCTCGGCCGAGACCGGCGGCCGGCCGTTGGCCGCCCGGTCCGCATTGAGACGCCGAAGGAGGTCATCGTCGGCGACGGCGACCAGGGAGCCACCGATTTTATCGGCAATCCCCGCACCGGCTGTTTTCCGCATCGTCGCCCCCTCACCGCTTCAGGCACAATCATACCGCAAGACCGGCGGATTGCCAGAGCGAACGGCAGGAATTTGCTCCCATAGGATCGTTCACATGCCGTCCAGGTCAGGCGATTTCACCT
>NZ_JAGMXV010000408.1 GCF_018006725.1 Rhizorhabdus sp. | reverse complement strand
CCGCCCGGAGCTTCCGACAGCAGGAACTCCAGCGCATAGTTGGATTCAGAAAGAGCCATGTGAATCTCCTGTTATGGCGTGTGCCGCTGGTTGCGGCGCTGGTAGATGCCTGCTACATCCAGGCGCGTAGCCGCCGAGCTTTCGCTAAGCGGGTGATTCGTTGACAACTCCGGCCCATCCTCAGCCGTTACCGCCTGCAACTGAGCGCGGACGGTTTCAACGTCCACCCCCTTGGCGACATATGCGGTCGCCTCGTCTGGTAATTTCGCCGCAGCGCAAAGCGTGGCGATGGTGCGAGCGTCTGCGATGCGCGCGTCGACCGTTTCAGGCGTTGCCGATCCGATCAGCGCGACCGCGATAGCCGGCGAAAGGTTTGCGGCCATGACGGCATCAGTCACAGCCGCCTGCGCCATCTTTCGTGCGTCATCTTCTGCGGATGCTTTCGCGGACTCGCGCGCGGCAATCGCGGACGGGCTTTCATCAGTGCTTGCCATGACAGACGCCAGCGCATCGCGGAACGTGCCGATCTTGTCGGCCAATCCGGCAGATACGGCAGCGGCGCCCGTGTAGGTCATCGCATCCGTTCCGCGCACGTCATCCTCATTCATGCCGCGGTACGCCGCCACCGACGCGACGAACGTCTGATAGAGCGAGTCCACCTCGCCCTGCCCGCGCTCGCGCGCGTCGTCGCTCAGCGGTGCGTGCGGAGAGAAGTCGACCTTGTGCCCGCCGGCATAGATCGGCGTCACTTTCAGCCCGACCTTTTCGTTTAGCCCGGACTGGTCGACGTGGTACGCAACCACACCAATCGAGCCGACGCCGCCGGTACGCGATACCCACACTTCATCGCATGCGCTGGCGAGCGCGTAGCAGGCGCTGTACGCCATGTCATCCACGACAGCAACGATGGGCTTGCGTCCGCGGCTTGCATGGATATGGTCGGTCAGGTCGAAGCAGCCCGACACCATGCCGCCGGGCGAGTCCATCCGCATGATTACCGCGGTAACGGACTCATCGGCCATTGATGCGTCGAAGGCGTCGCGGATCGCTTCGTAGCTCAGCGGGCCGTCATCGCACATGCCGGGCATCGGGCGCGACACAAGCCCGCCCGTGATATTCAGCACCGCGACGCGAGGCGCCTGCTGCGACGCGGACAGCGGCTCGACAATCTCGCCGCCGCCGTCGACAGCGCCGGCCATGTAGGCTCCGATCACTTGCGCGCCAATCGCCGGATGGACAAGCAGCGGGCGCCCGATAGCGTGCGTATAGAGTTGGGTCACAACCGGGTTTTCAGATCGGCGGAACATCCGCGCCAATGCCGTCATTGGGTTCTTCATGCGTTTTCATCCTGTGTCATTGGTTGCGGCGCCACAGGCCCGTTCTTCGCCTGCCGCCCGTCTGAGTCATGGGTGAGTCCCGCCAAGTCGGCGCGCTCGTTGTCCGCCACCTGCTCGGCGTCGATCTCTTCCGGGTCTTCACCCTTGCCTAGCACGACCTTGGTACGCGACGTGAGCCCCGCGCGAATCGCCTTGATGTCTGCATCAACGTCCTGCACCGGATGCGCGTATGGCCAGCCCTGCGGAACCCATAGCGTCTCGCGGTACTCTTCCGGGTCGGTCGCGTAATCGGGCGCGATCAGCGAGCCGTCAAGCACGGCTGCATCCCACCACGCATCGCGGACACGGCCGCAGAACATCGGGATGATTTGCAACCACAGGTCCATTTCGATCAGGCGGTGAAACTCCAGCAGCAGAAGCTTCAGCGCGCGGTCGCTGATCTCGCGAAGGTCTCCAGTCAGAACCTCATACGGGATTCCCATGCGCGCGCAGAACGCCAACAGGTTCAGCCGCATGAACTCGGCATAGTCCGCGCCAGCGCCGGGCGGATCGTTAAACTTCACATCCCAACCAGCGGGAAGCTCGGACATGGTGCCCGGTTCCATTCCCGCTACCGGCGTGCCGTCTGCCGCGTCATCTTGCGCGGGCAATTCGCCGAGCACCGATCCATCCTCGCCGTTCACCGGCTTGGTGAAAAAGCCCGTGTGCAGGTTGGCGACCGCCTGCCGCTCCATCACGTTATCGCTCAGCCGGTCCTGATTGAAGATCAGGACAAGCACCGACGAAAGGTCGGGGATTCCGCGCAACTGGCCAGCCCGAAGCGGGCGATACAGGTGCAGGATTTGATCGGCCGGAATACGCGTCAACTCGCTGGCGTTGACGGTAAATGTGTTCTGGTCGCCGGGATGCGCGCGGTACATCCAATACGCGACGCGGCGCCCGATCTTGTCTAGCTCGATGCCCTCGCGGATGACGTTGCCGCCCGGCGCCGTCGCGTAGTAGTGCCGCGGGCATTGCTCGGACTCGATCAGCTGGACCTGCAAAGGAACTGGCAATCCATCAGCACGGCGTCGCGGGCGAAGTCGCGCGAATACCTCGCCGGCCTCTTTGTACTCACGCACGCCGAGAGCCTGCTGGCCCGCAAACTCTAGCTGACCGTCAGCATCGGAAACCTTGCACCAGCGGCGCCACAACTTGCCGGCAGCCGCCTTCATCTCCGGCGAGCCGTTAACCATCTTGGCCTGCACACCCGTGCCGATGGCGTTGCTGACGTACTTCTCGACCGCAGCGCCGGCCCATGCGTTGTTACGCACAAGGTGACGCGAGCGATTGACGATGGTATCGATGCCGCTCGACTGATTCGGCCCGGACATTGGCGCGCGGAACATCGCCAGACGCCTGCCCGTGCCGCTCGCTTGATGCGCCGGCATTGGTGCGGATTCAGTCGTCATCAGTAGCCGGAGCCCGTCTGTTGGATGCGGAACACTCGCGGTCGAGTGGTGCCCGCGGTCGCGTCAATGTCGGTCTGCACCATTTCCCGCGCGCGGCGCAGTTCATCCAGCGAGCGATAGGTATAGGCGCGGCCATCTTGGAAACGCACAGACAGCGCGCCCGACTTGATGGCATCTTCGATTGCCACAAGGTCAGCGGTTACGAATGCCATTTAGCGCCTCAGATAGTTGGATGACACGCGTTGCAATCTTTGCGGCGGGCGCGGCTTGTCCTCTGGCGCCCTGTGCGCGATTGCGCGCAGCGCCTCAAGGTTCGGTCTTTCCATCCGAAGCCCGGCCATAGCGAGCACTCGACAATCAAGC
>NZ_JAGMXV010000407.1 GCF_018006725.1 Rhizorhabdus sp. | reverse complement strand
GGCTGGCGCTATGCCGTCACCGCCTTGCTGGCGGGCGCGGCTGGCGCAGCGGCGATGCTTCTCCTAAGCTGACCCCATGAACGCGCCCCGCATATTGCTGATCGTCGGCGGCGGCATCGCGGCCTACAAGGCATGCGAACTCGTTCGCCTCATCCGCAAGGGCGGCGGCAGCGTACGCTGCGTCCTGACCGAGGCGGGCGCACAATTCGTTACCCCGATGACGCTCGCGGCGCTGTCCGAGCAGGAGGTCCACACCAGCCTCTGGGACCTCAAGAACGAGACCGAGATGGGGCATATCCAGTTGAGCCGCGAGGCTGACCTGGTCGTGGTTTGCCCGGCGACCGCCGACATGATGGCGAAGATGGCGGCGGGGATAGCCGACAATCTGGCGACGACCCTTCTGCTGGCCACCGACAAGCCGGTCCTTGCGGTGCCCGCGATGAATGTCCGCATGTGGCTGCACCCCGCGACCCAGCGCAACGTCGCGCAGCTGCGCGACGACGGGATCACCGTGATGGACCCGGACGAAGGCGCAATGGCCTGCGGCGAGTTCGGCCCCGGCCGGTTGCCGGAGCCCGAGGTGGTCTGGCAGCGCGCCCTGACACTTCTGGATGCGCCGCGTCAGGCGCCTCAGCCCGGCCTGAAAGGTGGTCCGCTCGCAGGGCGGCACGTCATCGTGACCGCAGGTCCCACGCATGAGCCGATCGACCCGGTCCGCTACATCGCCAACCGCTCGTCGGGCAAGCAAGGCTATGCGATCGCCGGCGCACTGGCCGCCGCGGGAGCGCGGGTCACGCTGGTCTCCGGGCCCGTGACGCTCCCCACCCCGGCCGGTGTTCACCGCATCGATGTCGAAAGCGCACGCGACATGGCGGCTGCGGTCGACGCAGCCCTGCCCGCCGATATTGCGGTGATGGTGGCGGCGGTCGCCGACTGGCGCGCCGAGAGCGCCGCCGGGCAGAAAATAAAGAAGGACGGCTCGGGCGCTGCCCCAACGCTCGCCCTCGCCGAGAATCCGGATATTCTCGCGGGGCTGGGCCACAGCCCCCGAAAGCCGCGCCTGCTGATAGGCTTTGCTGCCGAAACCGAAAAGGTCGTCGACCACGCCATCGCCAAGCGCGCACGCAAGGGCGCCGACTGGATCGTCGCCAACGACGTGTCCGGCGACGTGATGGGCGGCGACAGCAACAGCATCCATATCGTGACCGCAACCGGGGTCGAAAGCTGGGAACGGCTGCCCAAGGACCAGGTCGCCACCCGCCTCGTTGCAAGGATCGCCGATGAGTTCGCCTGAAATCGCCATTCGCCTCAAGCGGCTCGACCATGGCGCCGGTCTGCCGCTTCCCGCTTATGCGACCGAGCATGCTGCCGGCCTCGACGTGGTTGCAGCGGAGGACGTCACTCTGGCCCCCGGAGCACGGCATGCCGTGGCGACCGGCTTCGCCATCGCCATCCCCGAAGGTTATGAGGTGCAGGTGCGTCCGCGCTCCGGCATGGCCTTGAAACATGGCATCACCTGCCTCAACACGCCGGGCACTATCGACGCCGACTATCGCGGCGAGGTCAAGATCATCCTCGCCAATCTGGGCGATGCACTCTTCGAGGTGAAACGGGGCGAGCGGATCGCGCAGTTGGTGCCCGCCGCCGTGCAGCGCGCCCGCTTCGCCGAAGTCGCCGAACTCGACGACACCGCACGCGGCAGCGGCGGATTCGGATCGACCGGTCGCTGAGCGGCGCATGGCGCTGACCGACGACCAACTCGACCGCTATGCGCGGCACATCATCCTCAAGGAGGTCGGCGGCGCAGGACAACAGGCGCTGCTGAACGCCTCTGTGGCCATTGTCGGTGCCGGCGGGATCGGTTCGCCCGTCATACAATATCTTGCCGCAGCGGGCGTCGGGCGGCTGCGGCTGATCGACGACGACGTGGTCGACCTGTCCAACCTGCAGCGGCAGACGATCTTTACGATGGCCGACATCGGCCGGCCGAAGGTCGAGGCCGCCGCCGACTGGATCCGCGCCGCGAACAGCGACGTGACGGTCGAGCCGGTCCGGGTGCGGATCGGTGCGGACAATGTGCGAGAACTGCTGGCGGATACCGATGCGATCATCGACGGCTGCGACAATTTCGCGACGCGTCTGACCGTGTCGGATGCCTCGGTCGCTTTGCGCATTCCCCTCGTGTCGGCTGCCGTCGGCCAGTTCGACGGCCAACTGGCGACCTGGCGCGGCTGGGAGGCCGGACAGCCTTGCTATCGCTGTCTCGTCGGATCGGACCCGGCCCGCGACGAGCTTAGCTGTGCCGATCAGGGCGTGCTGGGCGCAATCACGGGAATCATGGGCAGTCTCGGCGCATCCGAAGTACTGCGGGTCCTCACCGCCTTCGGCGACGACGTGGCAGGCAGGTTGCTGCTGGTCGATGTCCTCGCCTTCCGATTCCGGACGATCAAGGTGTCGAAGGACCCGGCCTGCCGATGCGCGGCCTGATCCTGCTGGTCGCGGCAGGCGACCCCGAAAGACTGCATGCCGCCCTGAGCCTGGCCGCAGCGTCTGCGGCAAGCGGACGTGAAACATCGCTCCACTTGCACGAATTGGCTGTCGGTTTGCTGGCGGCACCACTCACAGCGCCAAGCGACGTCCGTCGACAGGCGGTCGGCCTGCCCACGCTGGCTCAGATTTTCGAGGAAGCCCTGAAATTGGGGGTCGTGATCAGCGTCTGCCAGAGCGGCCTTGCACTTCACGACCTGTTGCTTGATCGGCTCGATTACCGGATCGATGTCCGGGGTCCTGTGTCGATCGTTACCGGGGACGAAGAGAAACTGGTTTTCTGACCGCGCTCAGATCGCCGGCGCCGTTGACGGGCAGCACCCAAAGTCCGCCAGTGCCTGGATATGCGCTGTCCGAGAATACGATGTCGTCGAGGTATATGGCGTTTATCCCTAGCGTGGTCAACAAGCCGAGTCTGACCTGGCCCACTCTGCCTGCGGTGCCTACGTTGCGCGTGTCGCCGGTGAAATTGATGACGCTAACGCCGTTGATTTTGATTTCAAAGCGTCCGCCAGAGTCTGCTGGCGTGAACATGCACTCCAGGACGTTCCATGTGAATGGCGTGAATGCGTTCACTGCTGACGTGGAGAGGACGGTAGTCGATCTGTAGACCCTGATTACAC
>NZ_JAGMXV010000406.1 GCF_018006725.1 Rhizorhabdus sp. | reverse complement strand
GAAATGTTCGACAAAAGCGTGGTCAAGGCGCTGACCGCCGATGCGCGGTGAGCGCCGACCTATCGCAATGTAGCGACCAGGATCTGGCGGCCTTTGCGCGCGCGCACCGCGAAGA
This sequence comes from Rhizorhabdus sp., assembly GCF_018006725.1. Classification (GTDB taxonomy): domain Bacteria; phylum Pseudomonadota; class Alphaproteobacteria; order Sphingomonadales; family Sphingomonadaceae; genus Rhizorhabdus. The sequence continues at coordinate 3,056 of NZ_JAGMXV010000406.1, read as the reverse complement.
CGCCTATCGCGAGTTGCTGCGCCGTTACAAAACGGGCGTCTACCGGCTCATCGTAAAGCAGATCGGCGATGCCGACGAGGCGATGGATTTGACGCAGGAGACGTTCGTCTCCGGCTTTTCGGCGCTCGATCGCTATGATGGCGAACGCCCCTTCCGCACATGGATCGCCCGTATCGCGCTCAACAAATGTCGCGACTGGGCACGACGGCGAAAGGTGCGCGCCTTTTTCTCCCGCGCGCTCCCGCTCGAAAATGCGCATCACGTAGCAAGCGATGGTCCTGGGCCCGATTCCGCGGCGACCGACAGGCGAGAGCTCGCCAGGGTTCGCGGGGCGATCGATCAGCTGCCGCAGAATTTGCGCGAAGTGTTGCTCCTCCGCGGTGTCGACGAGGTCAGCCAGGCCGAAACAGCGGTCATTTTGCGGGTCAGCGAGAAAACAGTCGAAACGCGCCTCTATCGAGCGCGGACCAGGCTCCGGGAATTGCTCGCGGGAACATCTGCGAGCGCCGAGGGTTGAGGGTTCGACCGCTCGTTCAGGCGGCATCTCCTCATCGTCCGGCATTTTTATTGAGGGGCAGGCGTGCCGCCTGCGTATAGCTTTAGGAACAGTCAGTAACGGTCGGAAAGAATATGCAGATGGAAAGGCGTCGGTTCGTCAGTGGAGCTTTGGGTGGAGGGGCTGCTGCGGCGATGGCCGCATGGTTCCCGGCCTGGGCCCAGCCGGTGTCGTCCGGCATCACCGCGCCGCTTCCGACCGTATCCGGCAATGACATAACGCTGCGCATCGCGCGCCAGACGATGCGCATCGACGGCAAGGTCAGTCGCGCGATCGGGATCAACGGCACCGTGCCCGCGCCGCTCGTCCGGCTGAAGGAGGGACAAAACGCGCGCCTCACCGTCGTCAACGATCTCGACGAGGACAGCTCGATTCACTGGCACGGCCTGATCCTGCCGTTCCAGATGGACGGCGTGCCCGGCGTCAGCTTCCCCGGGATCAAGCCGCGCTCGAAGTTTGTCTATGAATTCCCGGTCGTTCAATCGGGGACCTATTGGTATCACAGCCATTCGGGGCTTCAGGAACAGCTCGGCCATTATGGCCCGATCGTCATCGATCCCGCGGGCGCCGACCCGATCGGCTACGACCGCGAGCATGTCGTCGTCCTGTCCGACCACAGTCAATTGTCGCCCGAGGCGATCTTCCGCAAGCTCAAGGTCAATCCCGGCCATTTCAACATGCAGCGCCAGACGCTGGCGGGCCTGCTTGCCGGCAAGGATCAACCGCTCAAGGAGCGGATCGATTGGGGCAAGATGCGGATGGACCCGACCGACGTCGCCGACGTCAATGGTTCGACCTACACCTTCCTCGTCAACGGCCATGGTCCGCGCGACAACTGGACCGCGCTCTTCAGCCCCGGCGAGCGGGTACGCCTGCGCATCGTCAATGCGTCGGCGATGACGATCTTCAACGTCCGTATCCCGGGCCTCAGGATGACCGTCGTCCAGGCTGATGGGCTCAATGTCGTGCCGACCGAAATCGACGAGTTCCAGATCGCGGTCGCCGAAACCTATGACGTCATCGTGACCCCGGTCGAGGACCGTGCTTATACGCTCGTTGCCGAGGCCAATGACCGCTCGGGCATGGGACGCGCGACGCTCGCACCGCGCGCTGGCATGGTCGCCGAGGTGCCGCCGCTCCGCGAACGGCCGCTCGCGACCATGAAGGACATGGGCATGGGCGACATGTCGGGCGGCGCGATGGCGGGTATGGACCATTCGGGCGGCGATATGGGCGCCATGCCCATGCCGGCGAGCGACCCTTCTTGTCCTCCCGAACATGCCAAGATGGGCCATTGTACGCCAGCGGGGGAAAGCGGCGCGATGGCGGGCATGGATCATGGATCTGGCGGAGGCATGCAGCACAGCATGCGCGACTTCAGTGTCGCGCCGCAGGTCAAGCGCGATCCCAGCGTTCAGACGATCTCGCCGATGCCGATGGATCGCATGGGCGAGCCGGGGCAGGGACTGGAGAATGTCGGGCACAAGGTGCTGACCTACCATGACCTTGTCGCGCTCGAGCGCAACCCCGATACCCGCGCCGCCTCGCGCTCGCTCGACATCCATCTGACCGGCAATATGGAACGCTTCATGTGGTCGTTCGACGGCATCAAGATGTCCGACTATCACGAGCCCATCCCCTTCATCGAGGGAGAGCGCGTGCGGATCAACCTCATCAACGATTCGATGATGAGCCACCCCATCCACCTCCACGGCCATTTTTTCGAACTGGTGACGGGCAAGGGCGACCGGTCGCCGCGCAAGCATACGGTGCTTGTCCAGCCGGGCGGCATCGCGAGCTTCGATTTCACCGCCGACGCGCTCGGCGACTGGGCGTTCCATTGCCACCTTCTCTATCACATGCACGCGGGGATGATGCGCGTCGTCAGCGTCCGTCCGAAGGGAGACGGCGAATGACCCGGGTCGCGCTTCTCCTCGCGGGTATCGCCCCGCTGGCCTTTGCTGTGCCCGCCGCGGCGCAGTCGATGGATCATTCGATGCATGGTGCGGCGCCCGCGCCGACACCCGCTCCCTCGCCAACGCCAGCACCCGTAGCGCAGTCCGCGCCCGAAGCGCCCGCCGAAGGGTCGATGGAGCAGATGGACCATGGGAACATGCAGGGCATGGACATGGAACCCGAGGCTTCAAGCTGCCCGCCCGAACATGCGGCGATGGGTCATTGTACGCCTGAGGCGGAAGCTCCAGGCAAGGGCGCTTCGGACATGGGTGCGATGGATCATGGCGCACCGCAGCCGTCCGATCCCGATTGCCCGCCCGAACATGCCAAAATGGGCCATTGCACCCCGAAGGGCGGATCTGCGGACGCGATGGCGGGAATGGAAGGCATGGCGACCACGAGCAGCGCTAGCGGCACCGATTTGCCGCCGGGCGATGCTACCGCGCCTGCGCCTCCCGGCGACTGGTATGCCGATCGCATTTATCCCCAAGCCGAAATGGAGCATTCGCGCCACGACATGATGAAAGAGAATGGCGCGCAGACC
>NZ_JAGMXV010000155.1 GCF_018006725.1 Rhizorhabdus sp. | reverse complement strand
CCCATGCATCGCGCGAGGACCGCGACGCGATCATGAAGAAGGTGATGGAGGATCCGCGCCTCAAGCACGATATGGAAACGATGCCGTTCGATGGGAAGCGCATGATTTATGGCGGCTTCCGGACGATCGTCAGCAGCTGAGAGGGATGGGTGACTATGAGCTATGAGGGCAGTTGCCACTGCGGCAAGGTCGCCTTTTCGGTCGAGGGAGAGGCTCCTGAGCAGGCGATCGCGTGCAACTGCTCGCATTGCCGGCGCAAGGGCTTCCTTCTGAGTTTCGTGCCCGCAGCGCAATTCACGCTGCTGCGCGGAGCGGACAGGCTCAAGACCTATCTCTTCAACAAGCATGCCATCGAGCATCGATTCTGCACCGAGTGCGGCACCCAGCCCTTCGCCATGGGCAAGATGCCCGATGGCAGTGCGATGGCGGCAATCAACCTGCGTTGTGTCGAGGCGATCGACCTCGACGCGCTGGAGCTTCAGAAGGTCGACGGAGCGAGCTTCTGATGGGTGGCGCGATCCATGTCGGGGTGGGCGGCTGGACCTATGAGCCGTGGCGCGACAATTTCTATCCCAAGGGCCTGACCCAGTCGCGCGAGCTCGACTATGCCAGCCGCAAGCTGACGGCGATCGAGATCAACGGCACCTATTACGGAACGCAGAAGCGCGAGAGCTGGCGTAAATGGACGGCAGCTGTGCCCGACGGCTTTTGCTTTACCGCCAAGGCGTCACGCTATTGCACCAACCGCCGCGTGCTGGCCGAGGCGGGGGAGTCGATCGCGAAATTCCTGGGACAGGGCCTGGCCGAACTCGGACCGAAGCTGGGGCCGATCCTCTGGCAATTCGCTCCGACCAAGGTGTTCGATCGCGACGATTTCGCGCGCTTCCTCGATCTGCTGCCGTCAGAGCAGGAGCAGGTTCCGCTGCGTCATGCGCTGGAGGTGCGCCACCCGAGCTTCGTCGACGCGGCCTTCGTCGACCAGGCACGCGAGCGAGGCTGTGCGATCGTGTTTGCCGATCATCCCGACTATCCGGAGATTGCCGATCTCACCGCCCCGTTCGTTTATGCGCGTCTGCAGAAGACCGTAGCAGAAGAAGCTACGGGCTATTCCCCGGACCGGCTCGATCATTGGGCCGCAGTCGCGCGGGCCTGGGCCGGCGGAGCCGCGCCGGAGGGGCTGTCCTATGCCGGCGATGGAGCAGCCGGCGTCGGCGCACAGCGAGACGTCTATCTGTTCGTGATATCGGGGGCGAAGGAACGCAACCCTGCCGCGGCGATGGCGCTGATCGAGCGTCTCGGCTGAGCCTGGCCGATCAGGCCGGCTCCACCTCGCGCACCATGTCGAACGCCTCCGCCACGATGCGATAGGAGCGCAGGCGCTTCGCATGGTCGGACATGATGTTGACGAGCATCATTTCCTGCGCGCCGTAAAGCTCGGCCACCTCCTCGACGGCGGCGCGGACGCCGGGGCCGTCGCCCAGCAGCATCCGCCGGTCGCGGCGCGATACGCCGGGATTCTCTGCGGCCCATTTGCGGGCCGTCTCGACCGAGGGAACGCGGATCGTCTGGCCGCGCATCAGATGCGCGAACATCATGCCGAAGGGGAGTGCCAGATCCTCCGCCTCCGCCCGATCCTCAGCCGCGATCGCCCAGCTGGCGACCATCACATAAGGCTCGGCGGCCCAGCGCGACGGCTGGAAAGCCTTGCGATAGATGTCGGCAAGCGGAACGGCGTGCGGGTTGATGAAGTCCGCGATGCAATAGGGAAGCCCCAGTTCGCCCGCCCATTGAGCGCTATCGGGCGAGGATCCGAGCATCCATGGGTCGGGCGACCCTTTGGTGCCGTCGGGCAGCGACCCGGCGAGCGGGGCGAAGGGATGATCGTCGGGCAGGCTGTCGGACAGGTAAGCGAGCAACTCGGCGACGCTCTGCGGAAAGTCGTCGGGGGCGATCCGCCGCGAGCGGTCGCGCTGGAGCGCATAGGCGGTGCGCTGATCGGAGCCCGGCGCGCGGCCGAGGCCCAGGTCGATCCGTCCCGGTGCGATGGCGCCCAGCAGGCGGAAGGTCTCGGCGATCTTGAAGGGGGAGAAATGCGGCAGCATGATTCCGCCCGAGCCGACCCTGATCCGTTCGGTCGCCAGCGCCACCGGGCCGATCAGAACCTCCGGCGCGACTCCGACGATGCTTAGCGAGGCGTGATGCTCGGCCAACCAGTAGCGGTCGAAGCCCAGCGCATCGCACAGCTGTGCGAGTTCGATCGTGTCGCGGACGGTCTGCGCGGCGTCGCTGCCCTCGGGCACTGGCGACTGGTCGAGAACCGAAAGACGAAAGGGGGCAGGGCTGGTCATCGACAGGAGATAGGGTGTCGGGCGGCTCCTTCCAACCGCCCGGCCTTCCGCATCAGCGCTTGGCCTTCCAGGCCTTCACCGCTGCCATCGTTCCGCTGACATGCCCCGCCACGCTCATCGCCGAATGGGTGAAGATCACCTTGCCGTTCGGTGCGATGACATAGGATGTCCGATTGGTGCGACCGGTGACGTTGGGCAGCAGGCCGGATTCGAGCGCGACGTCATAGCCCTTGATCATGGGCTTGGTGGCGACGCCGACCGCGAACTTGTTGCGACACTCCTCGACCGAGAATTTGTTGAGCTTCTCGATCGGATCGGCGGCCATGCCGATCACGGTCGCGCCCATCTTGGCGAAGTCGTCGGTCGCCTCGGCGAACTCATGCGCCTCCACGGTGCAGCCCGAGGTGAAGGCGGCCGGAAAGAAATAGAGGACGACCGGCCCCTTCTTGAGCGCTTGCGCGAGGGAGAAGTCGAAATCCTTGCCTCCGAGCGAGGCGCGGGTCTCGAACATTGGCGCCTGCGCGCCGACCTTGAGGGCGGCGGTCGCGGGCGCGGCAGCGGCAAAGGTCAGGGCGAGGCCGGCCAGCCCGGTCAGCGATTTGAACAGAGCACGCATCTAAATCTCCTCGGAAAGTCCGTAGAGTAGCCGCTCGCTGCCGGGCGTCCAGCATGTTCGTTCGTGCAGGTCCGCCAGCTGAGTTCCATCAAGCCCTTCAGCCCTGTCCGGGCAGCAGCGCGGCGAGACGTGGCGCGGGGGTAAAGAAGGCATCGCCCGGCATGACGAATCGCACATTGCGGTTCAGGAAGTCGATCGATACCCGGTCGAACAGCTTGAGCGCGTCCATGCCGAGCAGTAGCGATGGCCGCTTGTCGAGGCCGAGCCGGTGGAAGATGCGCGCGTCGGCAAAGGCGATCGGCATGTTGTTGAGCGTTACTCCGCCCAGCCGGATCAGCCGCATCGAACCGTAATCGGCCGGGGTCTGTGCGCCGGTCACGCTGGTGATGCTGATCGGGACGACAGGTGTCAGGCGACCCCTTTGTTCAAGCCTCTGGCGCAGCGCGGGATTGCCGATCGACACCGCCGTGCCGGTGTCGATAATGACGTTGACCTTCTGGCCTTCGACCTCGGCATCGACCAGCACCAACTGACCGAGGCGTCGGCGCGCCGTCACCACGATCTCGTCGTCGTACGACTGCGGACGTCGGGGCGCATCGGCGATCGTCATCCGCATTGCCCGGAAGTCGAGCGTGACCTTCTTGGTCTGGAGGCTGTCTATGCCGAGCATGCCGACCGCCCCCAGATGCTGCTGCGCCAGCAGGGGCGCCTCGAACCGGCCCATGCGGGTCCGCGACGAGGCCAGAGCGAGACCCGGTACGATGGCGGTTTCGACCTGATCTTCGCCAGCGATGCTGAGCAGGGTAACGCTTTCGGACGGTGCAAGGGTCAGCCGCTCGGCCAGCTCGCGCGAGATCACGGTGCGTTCGGCACCGGTGTCGACGACGAAGGCATAGGGGCCGGATCCGCCGATCGTGACCGGCACGGTGAGCCGCTGGCTCAAATCTTTTCCGCCCTGGACCTGCTCTATCGCAGCGGTGTCCACCGGCTGAGCCAAGGCTGCACAGGGCATGGAGCAAGCGATTGTAACGGCTAGGAATCTTTCGCGGGCAAACTGTCGCATGGCGTGGCCCCTCTCCTGTTATGGCCCGCAGACTATGCCTTTTCGGCACCCTTCACAATCTCCGCTGCGGGAACCCGAGGCCGCATTTCCGGGTTCTGGCCCCCGGTAGTTAACAGTGGAGTAGCGAAGGATGAGGAAACTGATTCTGACCGCCGTCGCCGCCGCAGCGATGACCGCAACGGTCGCCCCGACTGCAGCATTTGCCGGTGACGAAGACGAGGCGCGGGTGGCGATCGCCGCGGCGCGTGCCAAGATCGACGCCGCCGACAAGGCGGGCGTGGGCGGCAATGCCGCCGACGTGCTCAGCCGCAGCCGTGCGGCACTCGATGAGGCCAATGTCCAGTTCAAGAAGGACGAGGACCGCGCAGCGCGAGCGATGGCCAATGAAGCCGAGGCACTGGCGGATCTCGCCACGGCGACCGCCGAGATGCGCCAGCTCGAGACCGAGCGCGCCAAGCTCGCCGCGAACTGAGCCGATCGTCAGAGGGAGATCTAAGATGAACAAGTTCATGCTGACGCTGGCGGGTGTCACCGCGCTGGCAGGCTTCGCCACTCCGGCGCTGGCCGACAAGACCGACAAGCTGGTCACCGATCAATATCGCGAGAAGATTGCAGTGGCTCGTGCCGAGCCGGGTGTCGCCGAGTTCGGCGGCGCCTATCTCGATCGCGCGACCGATCGCATCGCGAAGCTCGACAAGAAGCTCGACAACGACAAGGCTGGCCAGGCCAAGGCCGTCGCCGGCGAGATCGACGCGCTGATCGAAACCGCGCGGACGCGCGCCAAGATCGCGATGATGAAGAAGGATCTCGAGGTCGCCAAGGCGGACTCGGCAGCCCGCACGACCGCCGAAGTCGCCGCCGCCCAAGCGGCAGCCGCCAACGCTCAGGCCGATGCTGCCGCTGCGCAGGCCGAGGCCGCGCGGCTTCGTGACCAGATGAAGGAGTATCAGCTTCGTCAGACCCAGCTCGGCGCGACACTGGTCCTTCAGGACGTCGTGTTCGAAACCGGCAAGGCCGATCTGAAGCCGGGTGCGGCACAGCGCCTGCAGCCGCTGGCCCAATATCTGCAGGCCAATCCCGAGGTGAAAGTCCGCATCGACGGTCACACCGACTCGCAAGGCAGCGATACCTATAACCAGCAGCTGTCCGAGGCCCGTGCCCAGTCCGTGCGGACTGCGCTGGCTTCGATGGGCATTGCCGGTGATCGCATCACCGCGATCGGCCATGGCGAAAGCGAGCCTGTCGCCGACAACAAGGACGTTGCCGGTCGCCAGCAGAACCGCCGCGTCGAAGTAACGCTGGTCGGTCAGCAGGCCGCGTCTTTCGCGGCGCTCCGCTGATCCATCGGGCCGGGTAGCCGGCCCCGGTTACAGCTTCTGCCCGCGAGAGCGGGAATTCTGTTCAGACGCAAAAGGGCTTCGGTCCGGCGCCGGAAGAGAATTCCCGCTTTCGCGGGTTTCTCTTTTTCGCCAAGGCTAAGCCGTGCCGGTCCTTTTCATAGCCCGTTCCCTCAGCGGAACCATCGCTCGCTCCGCTTGTTTCCGCCCGCACGAAACAGGTTTTATGTGCGAAACGACAGGCGCATTTCAGCGATGAAATCCTCCGTCAAAAATGTCCGATAGAAGCACCACCATGATCACCCGCGCCCGCCCCCTGCTGTCGCTGCGCCTGCCCCTGCTCATAGGGCCGGTGTTGTTGTCGGCCTGCAGCGTCGGACCCGATTATCGTCCACCTGCCGTTTCCGCGCTCAAGATCCCGGACCAGTTCGCCTCGTCCGGCACGATCGCGGCCGACCAGGATATGGTCGATCTGGCGCGCTGGTGGGACAGTTTCGAGGATCCGGTTCTCTCCCAGCTGGTCAATCGCGCCTTCACGGCCAATCTCGATATCGGTGTCGCGGCCGCCCGTCTGCGGCAGGCGCGGGCGACGTTGCGCGGTACGCAAGGTCAGGCACTTCCGACTGCTGGCGTCAGCGGCTCGGTCACGCGCAGCGTCGGGGCCGACGCCCGCTCGATCATCGATCCGACGACCGGCCAGACCCTGACCAGCGGTGGCGACACGACCATCTATCGCGGGGGCTTCGACGTCGCGTGGGAGGCCGACATTTTCGGCGGCATCCGTCGTTCGATCGAGGCCGCACGGGCCTCGGCGGAATCGAGCGCGGCCAATCTGCGCTTCACCCAGGCGAGTGTCGCCTCGGAAGTCGCGCTCAACTATGTCCAGGCGCGCCTCGCCCAGATCCGCCTTCGGATCGCGCGCGAAAATCTGTCGGCGCAGGACGAAACGCTCGAACTGGTAGGCTGGCGGCGTCAGGCCGGGCTGGTCTCTAGCCTCGACTATGAACAGGCCCGCCAGTTGCGCGCGCAGACGGCGGCGTCGATCCCGACGATCGAGAATGACTACAATACTGCCGTCAACCGGATCGCGGTCCTGCTCGGCGAGGCACCCGGCAGCATCACCCCGCTGATCGATCCGCCCTCGTCGATACCGCTTGCCCCCGGCGTCGACGCCCCGATTCCCGCACAGGTCATCGAACGTCGCCCCGACGTCGCCGTCGCGGAGCGGACCCTGGCGGCGGAAGTGGCCCGGATCGGCGTGCAGAAGGCGCAGCTTTACCCGGCGCTGCGCCTGTCCGGATCCTTCTCCGGCTCGTCGACGTCGATCGGCAATTTGATCAGCGATGGCCTCGGAAGCCTGGTCGCAGGCATCACGGCGCCGATCTTCCAGGGCGGGCAGATACGGGCCGCCATTCTCGGCCAGCGCGCGTCTGCCGACGCCGCTTTCGACAGCTATCGTCAGACGGTGCTGACCGCGCTGGAGGAAGTCGAAAATGCGCTCAAGGGCCGCGAGGTCGCCGAACGGCGTGAGGCCGATCTTTCGGTCAGCTATGAGGCTGCCAACAGCGCCGCCTCGATGGCGCGGCTGCAATATCGTTCCGGGCTCATAGATTTCCAGTCGCTGCTCGATGCCCAGCGCACGCTGCTGTCGAGCCAGGACGCCTCGGCCACCGCCCGCGCCACCCGCGCCACCGCCACGATCCAGCTCTACAAGGCGCTGGGCGGCGGCTGGCAAAATGCTCCCATTCCCGCGCCCGGCCCCTATGAGGCCGGCCACATTGCCTCCAGTGGAACCGCATCCCGATGAGCGACTCCGACAAGAAGCCCGATCACGACCTCGACGAATTTCTGGGTGTCGAGCCTACCTCGCCGCGCGCGATCCTGTTCCGGCGGATCGGCATCGGTCTCGCGGTGCTGGTCGTCGTCATCATCCTGTGGCGGCTGGTCGTCGGTGGCGACGACAAGGTTGCCTATGCGACCCGCCCGGTCGAACGCGGCGACCTCACGGTGGTCGTGTCGGCGACGGGCAATCTCGCGCCGACCAACCAGGTGGAGGTCGGCTCGGAACAGTCCGGCACCGTCATGGAAGTCTATGTCGACAACAACGACGTCGTGAAGAACGGCCAGCTGCTGGCGAAGATCGATCCGCAGCGGTTGGAAGACGCGGTCGTGCAGGCGCGCGCTGCGCTTGCCTCCGCCGAGGCGAGCGTCCAGCAGGCGGAGGCGACCGAGCAACAATCGCGCGCGACGCTGCGACGACAGGAGCAGGTCTGGAAATTGTCGGGCGGCAAGGTGCCCTCGGCGGCCGAACTCGACGTGGCGCGCGCCGATCTGGCCCGCGCCACGGCTGGCGTAGCGACCGCACGCGCATCGGTCGAGCAGGCCCGCGCCAGCCTGTCGTCGGCCGAGGTCGCGCTTTCGCGCGCCTTCATCCGCTCGCCGGTCAATGGCCAGGTGCTGTCGCGTTCGATCGAGCCGGGCCAGACGGTCGCCGCCTCGTTCAACGCCCCGGTGCTGTTCACCATCGCCCAGGATCTCCGCCAGATGCGGCTCGAGGTGAAGGTCGACGAGGCCGATGTCGGGCAGGTCAAGAAGGGCCAGAAGGCGAGTTTCACCGTCGATGCCTTCCCCGGTCGGACCTTCCCGGCCACCATCGAACGTGTCGATGTGGGCGCCAATGCCACGAGCACGGGTTCCAGCTCTTCGTCGACGAGCAGCACGACGGCCACGACCAGCGGCGTGGTCTCCTATACCGCGCGTCTGACGGTCGATAATGCCAATGGTCTGTTGCGCCCGGGCATGACGGCGACCGCCGACATCGTCACCAGCGAAAAGAAGGGCGCGCTGCTGATCCCGGTCGCTGCGCTGCGTTTCAGCCCTGACGCCAAGGCTGGCGGGTCGAGCGGTGGCGGGTTGACCAGCGTGCTCGCGCCCCGCCCGATGCGGCGTGGAGGCGGTGGCGCGCGCGAGGCGACGATCGGGCGCGGCAGCAAGCAGACCGTCTATATCGTGTCCGGCAGCGGTGACGCGCCCAAGCCGATCGACGTGGTGATCGGCGAGAGCAATGGTTCGCAGGCTGAAGTCGTGGGTGGTGATCTGAAGCCCGGGATGCAGGTCGTCATCGGTCAGTTCGCCGGTGGTGCTGGCCGTCCCGCATCTGGTGGGTCGCGCAACTGATGCCCGGAAACGTCGCGTCGGGCGAGACGCTCATCTCGCTGCGCGGAGTGCGCAAGATCTTCGGCGAGGGCCCGACCGCCTTCGCCGCGCTCAAGGGCGTCGACATCGACATCGCCAAGGGTGATTTCGTCGCGGTCATGGGTCCGTCGGGGTCGGGCAAGTCGACCACGATGAACATTCTCGGCTGCCTCGACGTGCCGACCGAAGGCGAATATCTGTTTCGCGGCTATCATGTCGAACGGCTCGACCGGGACCAGCGCGCCTTGCTTCGTCGCCGCTATCTCGGCTTCGTCTTCCAGGGGTTCAACCTGCTGGCGCGCACCTCCGCACTCGAAAATGTCGAGCTTCCGCTCGTCTATCGGGGCGAGGAAAAGGCTGCACGTCGCGAAGCGGCGATGGCCGCGCTCGACAAGGTCGGGCTCGCCGACTGGTGGGATCATACCCCGGCCGAACTTTCGGGCGGACAGCAGCAGCGCGTTGCGATCGCGCGGGCGATCGTGACCCATCCCGACGTGCTTCTGGCGGACGAGCCGACCGGCAATCTCGACACCGAGCGGTCGATCGAGATCATGGAACTGCTGACCGACCTCAACCGCAACAGCGACATCACCGTGCTGATGGTGACCCACGAGTCCGACATGGCCGCCTATGCGCGGACGATCATCCATTTCCGCGATGGTCTGGTCGAGCGGATCGAGACGGGAAAGAAGGCGTGATGCCGGTCCAGCTTGCCTCGGGAGTATATCGCTGATGTGGGCCACGACCTTCCTGCTCGCGCTCCGCGAGATTCGGCGCCATCTTCTGCGCTCCTTCCTCACGATCCTCGGCATCGTCATCGGCGTCTGGGCCGTGGTGACGATGGTCACCCTCGGCAATGGCGCGACGGCGGCGGTGAAGGAGCAGATATCGAGTCTCGGCGCCAATGTGCTGCAGGTCCGGCCCGGCCAGGGCTTCGGGCGCGGTGGCGGCGGCCCCCAGCCGCCCGATTTCAAGATCGAGGATATCGACGCGATCCGCAGCCAGATCGTCGGGGTGACGGCGGTCGCTCCGCTGGTTCAATCGAGCGGTACCGCCGTCTACAACGCGGCCAACTGGTCGACGACCATCAACGGCACCAACCGCGACTATTTCGTGGCGCAGCCCTGGACCTTTACCGGCGGGCGCATCTTCAGCGAGGCGGAGGAGCAGGCGGGCAAGGCCGTCTGCATCATCGGCAACACCGTGCGCACCCGGCTGTTCCGTGACGAGGATCCGGTCGGCAAGCGCTTCCGGATCAAGAACATCTCGTGCGAGATCATCGGTACGCTCGCGTCCAAGGGGCAGGGCGGCTTCGGCAACGACCAGGACGACATCGTGCTGATGCCCTACAAGGCGGTGCAGCGGCGGATGACCGGCAGCCGCGACGTGCGGACGATCATGGTATCGGTCGATGCCAATTATGACAGCCAGGCGATCCAGTCGTCGCTGCGCGACCTGCTGCGCCAGCGCCGCCATCTGAACGCGACCGCCGAAGACGACTTCAACATCTTCGACACGCGCCAGATTTCCGAGACGTTGCAGGGGACGACCCAGATCCTGACCTCGCTGCTCGGCGCGGTGGCGGCGGTCAGCCTGCTCGTCGGCGGGATCGGCATCATGAACATCATGCTCGTGTCGGTCACCGAGCGGACCCGCGAGATCGGCATCCGCCTCGCCATCGGCGCGGTTGCGAGGGAGGTGCTGCTCCAGTTCCTCGTCGAGGCGGTGACGCTGGCCTGCCTGGGCGGACTGCTCGGACTTCTCCTCGCGCTCATCTCGACGCTGGCGCTCGCGCCGGTGCTCAAGGTGCCCTTCATCTTCGATGCGCAGATCAACCTGATCGCCTTCGTCTTCTCTGCGCTGATCGGCGTGGTGTTCGGCTATTTTCCGGCGCGGCGGGCGGCCTCGCTCAATCCGATCGAGGCGTTGCGGCACGAATGAGACGCATCCTTGCCCTGCTCCTGTTGGCTGGAATCGCTGGCACGGCATCCGCGCGCAAGGAGGCGCCAGCCACGCCCTGCACGGAGCCTTTCCGCCAGCCATTGTTTATCTCGCCGATCGGCGAGCCCTTCCGCACGAAGGACGACGCCGACCAGCCGCTGCGCCGCTGGTTCGATCAGGCCGATCGCGACCATGACGGTCGGCTGACCCAAGCGGAAATGCTGCTCGACGCCGACCGCTTCTTCGCGACCATCGACAAGGATGGCAGCGGCGAGATCCTGCCCGACGAACTCATGGCCTATGAACTGAACGTCGCGCCCGAAATCCGGCTCTACCAGTTTCGTGGCGAACCACGCAGTACCTCCGGCGGAAACACGCCGCCTCCATCGACTGCCAAACCCGCGAAGTCGGGCGGCAAGCGACCGACACCGCCCGACTTCGGCGGTGCGGCAGGGGCCGGGCGCTATTCCTTTCTCAACGTCCCGAACCCGGTCGCCTCGGCCGACCGGGATTTCGACCGCGCCATTTCGCTGCGCGAATATCGTGCGGCTGCGGCCGAGCGCTTCCGCGATCTCGACAAGGACGGAAGCGGTTATCTGATGCTCGCCGATCTGCCCCGGACCCCGGCCCAGATCGTCGCCAACGCGCAGTGCGTGGAGCGGGTCAAGGACAGAGCGAAAGAAAGACGCAAATGAGTGCCGGCGATCCCCTGATTTTGGTCGTCGACGACGATGCCGATCTGCGCTCGCTGATGACCGATTTCCTGCGCGGTAATGGTCTGCGCGTCGAAAGCGCCGCCGACGCGACAGAAATGGACGCACTGATTTCGGCCGAGCGGCCCGATCTGATCGTTCTCGACCTCATGATGCCGGGAGAAGATGGCTTGTCGATCCTTCGCCGTCTGCGCAAGCCGGGAAGCCCCGGTATCATCATGCTCTCCGCCATGGGCGAGGACACGGACCGCATCATCGGCCTCGAGGTCGGTGCCGATGACTATCTGGCCAAGCCCTGCAATCCGCGCGAGTTGCTGGCCCGCATCCGCGCGGTGCTGCGTCGCAAGAGCGAGGAGGCGGCCGCCGCGACGCAAGGGGCGGTGCGCCGTTTCGGAGCGTGGACGCTCGACATCGTCCAGCGCGAGGTGCGCCGCATCGGCGCGGCACCGGCGCCCCTCACCGACGCCGAATTCCGGGTTCTGGCCGCCTTCCTCGACCGGCCGCAACGCGTGCTCAGCCGCGACAAGCTGATCGAAGCCGGCAAGGGCCTCGACAGCGACGTGTTCGACCGCGCGATCGACGTCACGATCAGCCGCCTGCGCAAGAAGTTGGGGCCCGACGATCCGATTCGCACGATCCGTAACGAAGGCTATATGTTCACCCTCAAGGTCGAGGGCGAATGACGGCGCGGTTGCGCCC
>NZ_JAGMXV010000405.1 GCF_018006725.1 Rhizorhabdus sp. | reverse complement strand
CCCTTGCATAGATGGTCCGCCATCGGACGCATGAAGCCCGCTAGAAAGTCGGTAAACTCGGCCGCGGACATCTCGCCCGAGGCCATCACGAACTCGTCATGCTGGACCTTTCCGAGGCCGCAGACGTGCTTATCAATCTTCACGTTATAGGGACTGTCGGTGAACCCCATTGTGGCGACTTGGCCGTTCATCAAGATCCGCCAGGCCTCGTCTTCCAGTGAGGAGCCACACAGGAGGCGGTGCTTGCCCAGCCGCCACAGATCGCCGAGCTGAGATACGGGGATGACGGGCGGCTCCGGCACCTCGTCGGCGGGATCGATCTCTTCCGCGCCATCGATGACGACGCTTTCCAGCAGCACATCGATTTCGGCCGTGTCGAAGCCCATCGCCTCAAACCCGTCGGCGTCGATCATCAAGATCTCGCCGATCTCGATCGCCAAGGCCTTTTGGTCGAACGAGCTCAGATCGTGGAGCTTGTTCTCGGCGATCCGGAATTCGCGGATCTGAGCATCAGTAAGTCGGTCGACGCATATGGTGGGCACCTCGGCCAGACCCGCGCGACGGGCGGCCTCGACGCGAGCCTCGCCCGCGATGATCTCGCCTTTCGAGTCAATGAGTACCGGCACAAGGAAGCCGTAGCGCTTGATCGACGCGGCCAGCTTCACCAGCTGCCGTTCGGCGTGGCGCCGCGCATTTCGCGTCGAGGCGCGAAGGCCGGTTAGCGGCCGATACACGATTTGAAGCGCGGCGCCGGCGCCAGCTGCTCCAGCATCCTCATCAAGAAACGGCACAGCTACGTCAAAAGGTGGGTTCTTGCTCATCAAACTACTCCTGGCTCGATCGGCTTCAGGAGCAGCAGAGACGGAGGGCAGGCGACGAGCGCCGGCGGACTATCTCTACCGCGCCCCCCTGATGCGATAGGTCTGCCTCAGCTCCGCTCGCGCGGCGGAATAACCGACGCTTAGCGCTGCTGAGGCTGCTCGGGCACCCCCGGGCGTGGCCAGAATTAAGATAAAATAGACGCACTCCAAAGATATTTATTTTTCTACATCAGTAATCCGATGTTCACCCGAGCCCTATAAGATGCATGTTCCGAGCAAGGGGGCAGACTTTTTATGTCAACATCAGCAGACATAGTTAGTCATGACTTCCGAGATTTTTTGTCAACATGAAGATACTGCCGCCTAGTGCAAAGTATCTTGATCCTTTCAGAACAAAGAGCGTTAGTGTTCTGGCAATACGGCCTACCGGCCGCTTGCCCCAGCCCGGCCGCGTCCCGGGCTCGTCACGGTACCGGCCGCATCTCGCGAGCCGGCTTCGTGACGGAGAGATTGATGACAACTAATGCCCCTAAGCGCGCAAAGGCGCGCGCAACCAAAAGCAAGATCGATATTATCATCGGGCTATTGAAAAGGCCCAAGGGAGCCACGCTTGAGCAGCTCGCGGCCGCCACGGGCTGGCAGGCACACTCGGTGCGCGGCGCGATGTCGGGGACGCTCAATAAGAAGCAGGGCTTGGAGATCGGCTCCGAGAAGACCGACGGCGGGAGGGTCTACCGCATCATCACGGTGCCAGCGTGACTTTCGGATCCGATGTCGAAGAGGAGATCGATGCGCTCGCGCGCCTCGATCTGGCCGGCCTTCAGGAAGCATGGCGCGAGCGCTACGGCCCGCCGCCCGCGTTTCGTTCGCGGGACCTTCTTCGACGGCTCCTAGCGTTCGAGATACAGGCTGAGATCTATGGCGGCCTCGATGCCGAGTTGCGCCAGCGGCTTCGGCGGTCGCATTCGACGGCGCGCAAGAAGCCTGGCCTACAGCCGGGCACGACAATCACGCGCGAATGGCGCGGAGAGCGGCACGTCGTGGAAGTGGTCGAAGCCGGGTTCCTGCATGCCGGAACGAGGTATCGTAGTCTTTCGGAGGTCGCGCGCGCGATCACCGGCGCTCGCTGGTCCGGGCCGAGGTTCTTTGGCCTCGCTGAAGGGGCGCCCAAATGAGAGCCAAGCCGGCCATCGTGCGTCTCCGCTGCGCTATTTACACGCGCAAGTCGTCGGAAGAGGGGCTCGACCAGAGCTTCAACAGCCTCGATGCCCAGCGCGAGGCCTGCGAAGCCTATGTTCTGAGCCAGGCCGGCGAAGGGTGGTCGACCATCCCGACGCACTACGACGACGGCGGTTTCTCTGGCGGCAACATGGAGCGCCCGGGCCTCCGACAGCTACTTGCCGACATCGCGTTGAAGAAGATCGACGTAGTCGTCGTCTACAAGGTGGACCGGCTGACCCGCAGCCTGACGGACTTCGCCCGCATCGTGGAAATCTTCGATGGGCACGGCGTCAGCTTTGTAAGCGTGACCCAGGCCTTCAACACGACATCGAGCATGGGGCGGCTCACCCTGAACATGCTTCTGTCCTTCGCGCAGTTCGAGCGAGAGGTCACCGGCGAACGCATCCGAGACAAGATCCTCGCGTCGAAGAAGAAGGGCATGTGGATGGGCGGCACGCCGCCCCTTGGCTATCGCGCCTTCGAGCGGACACTCGTCGTCGATGAGGATGAAGCACGAACCGTTCGGCACATTTTCGAGCGCTATGTTGCCCTAGGTTCGGTAAACGGCCTCAAGGACGAGCTCGCGCGAGAGGCGATACTTGCCCGTCCGAGTAAGCGCGCCGGCTGCGAAGCTGGCGCCGCCTTTGGCCGGGGGCCGCTCTATCACCTGCTATCGAACCGCGTTTACGTCGGCGAGATCGTTCACAGGGATCAACGCTATCCAGGCCTTCATCCGCCGATCGTCGAGCCTGAGCTGTTCGATGCGGCAGCCAAGCTTCTGGAAGCAAACCGACAGGTTCGCGGTGATCGGCCGGTCGTAGCAGCGCGCGCGCCGCTGGTGGGACTGATATTCGATGCTTTTGGTCAGCCGCTCACGCCCGTGACCGCGCGGAATCCTAAGGGCAGGCTTTATCGCTACTACGTGTCGACGCACCTGCAGCGGGGTCGGCGGTACGAGGGACAGCCCGCGCTTCGGATACCGGGGCCTGCGTTGGAAGCGCTTATTCTCGAGAAGCTGCAGCCGCTGTCGAACGTGCCACTGGATTGGGGACTGGCCCGCCAGATGCTCGTGCGGGTTGAGATTGGCGATGGCGATGTGGTCGTCGTCGCGAAACTCCCTGGCAGACCTTCCCTTAAAAATGT
>NZ_JAGMXV010000154.1 GCF_018006725.1 Rhizorhabdus sp. | reverse complement strand
GAACTCGGCAGCCGCTGGAGCCGTGGTCCTGCATCGCGGCCGATGATGCCGTTGGATTCACCGCCGGCTTTCAGTGCGTCGGCAAGCCGGATCTCGGTGTCGCGCGCCTCGGCGCGGAGTTGCGCCTCGGGGACTTCGCGCTTTTCCAGCGCCCGATAGAGCCAGGGAATGAACAGCATGTATCGCAGGCGCGTCTGGATGGTGCTCGTGCCCGGAAAGAGATGATCGGCGATGGAATCCCGGATCGCCCCCAGCCCCAGCTCGTCGCGGGTCTCGCGCTCCTGAAAGAGCGCCATGATGCGCTGCGCGCGCTGCCGCTCGGCTTCATCGAAATCGATCCAGGCAAGAGACGACATGGGCTCAGGCCGCCTCGCTCTCGGTCGGCTTCGTCGGCAGGACGGGAATGACGGCGCCGGAGGTCATCAGCACGATCAGTCCGCGCTCGGCGCCGGTCATGTCGAGATAGGCCCGCACCTGCGCGCGATAGTGATCGAGCGTTCCCGGCGCCGGCGTCACATCGCTTTTCCAGTCCACGACGACGGCGGGGCGGCCCTCGGCCGTCAGGGTCAGGGCATCGGCGATCCCGGCCGTTGCGGTTTCCACGCCATCGGCCGCCTGTGCGGAATAGACGGGAAATTCGGCCAGAAGATTCGGCCGCAGGGCCGCGATGTCAGGCAGAGCCAGGGTCCGGGCCACACAGGCCGCCAGTTCCTGCGCCGACAGCCCCGTCGCCGGGTCGGCGACCGGAGACTGGCCGAGGGCTCGGATGAGGTGGCCAGCCCCTTCGGTCAGGGCGGCTTCCTCCTCCTGGGTTTCGCCGGTCAGCACCTCTTCCATGAGCTTGTGGAGGATCAGCCCGCGCTCGCGGCCGCCCTGCACGAGGACGGCTGCTTCCAACTCGGGGGGCTGATCGTCGGCCGATCCCGTCCAGAGCGCGGCTTCTTCTTCCTGCAGCACGGTCCCGGCAGCGTTTTCGTCACGGCTGGGCGCGAGCCAGGTCAACCGCGTCTGCGCGGCCGCGATGGCTTCGGCTTCGGCGGCGAAGCTCGCGCGCGCCTGGGTGTTGCCCGCGCCCGCACCTGCGGCCGCGAGACCGGCAGGCAGGTGAGAGACGTCCAGGCCGGGCAGGTCGGCGAGCGACAGATCGACGAGACCGATCCAGGCCGATTTCGACGGCGTGGCGTCGAGCCGGGGCAAGACGAGGAGTTCGCGGGCGCGGGTGGCCGCGACATACCAGAGCCGGATGCGTTCGCGGTCCAGCTCCTCCTTTTCCGCCTGGCGCGCGGTTTCGTAGCCCTCGGGCACGACGCCCAGGACCGGGCAATAGAAGGTCTCGGTCTGGCGGTCGATCACGGCGCTGTCAGGCGTCATGACGCCGGTCATGGTGTTGACCGGAATGACGATCGGCCATTCCAGCCCCTTGGCCGCGTGCATGGTGAAGAGCGCGACCGCTTCCTCCTGGGCGTCGGGTCGTCCCTCGACGGCGCGGGCCTCGTCGGACCACGCCGCTGTCATCGCCTCGGCGAAGGCGCGCAAACCGCGCACGGCGTAGCCGGTCGACAGGCTGAGATAGAGATCGACATTGGCGAGCGCGCGCTCGGCCTGGCCGCGATGGCGCTCGAGGAGGAGCGGACGGACGCGCAACACGTCCACGGCCTGCGAGAGCAGCTCGTGCGGGGTCGTGCTGTTGCCGCGCCGGGAGAGCGATTGCAGCCGCTCGATGACGTCGCGCGCGAGCGGGTGCGCGATAACGGCGGGATCGATGCTGAGATCCAGACGCGGAATCCGATCCGGCTGTTCCTCCGAGCGCGGAAGTCCCCAGATGATGTCCAGCAGGTCTTCTTCGGTGAGTCCGACCAGAGGCCCGCGCAGCAGCGCGCCGAGCGCCAGCGTGTCGCGGCGGTCGGCCAGAACGCGGGTCAGCGCGATCAGATCCTGCACCTCCTGGCGGCGGAACAGCCCCTTGCCGGCTTGGGTCGCCACGGGGATGCCGCGGCGTTCCAGGGCTTCCTCATAGCGCCACAGCTCCGCGCCGGTTGGCGCCAGCAAGGCGATGTCGCCCGGCTGGCAGGGACGCTCGGCGCCGCTGCGACGGTCGATGATGGGGTGGCTTTCGATCAGCCGGGCGCACAGCTCGGCGATGGCGTCGGCTTCGGCATCGCGCTGCTGTTCGGCGCTGGCCTTGCCGTTTTCGTCGGCCACGGCGATGTCGAGAGCCGCCACGCAAAGGCCGCCCCGATCGTCATGGAACGGGTCGAGAGCGGTGAAGCCCGGCTGGCCATCGGCCGAGAGCACGGCCTCGAAGCGCTCGTTGACGAAGGTGAGGATCGAGGCGCAGGAGCGGAAGTTGGTGGAGATCGACAGAAGGCTGCCGGGGTCCTGGGCGCGGAAGGCGTCGCGCGCCTGCACATAGGCGCCGACGTCGGCGCCCCGGAAGCGATAGATCGCCTGCTTCGGGTCGCCGACCAGGAAGAGCGCGCCCGGCCGGATTTGGAACCGGGTCCAGTCGTCATCGCCATCGACCGGCTCGCCACACAGCCGCCAGAAGATTTCGGTTTGCAGGGGATCGGTGTCCTGAAACTCGTCGACGAGGACGTGGGCGAAACGCTGCCCGAGCGCGCGGCGGACGTCATCGTGGTCGCGCAGCAAGTCGCGCGCGGCGAAAATCAGATCGTCGAAATCGAGCTGGGCGCTGGCGCGCTTGTGGTCGCGATAGCGTTGCAGGATCGGACGCGCTTCGTCGATCAGCGCGGCCAGGGCATGGCCGGCGACGGCCTGCGCCAACGCGACCCAAGCGTCGCAACAGGCGGTGTAGTGGGTCTCGGCGGCGTCGTTCAGCCGGTCGCCATCGGCCTTGGAGAGACCGGCCTGTTTGGCCGTGGCGGCCCATTTGCCCTTCTTGCGGTAGGAGGCGAAGGTGCCGGTCTTGGTGCAAAGATCCGCGTGGGGCCGCGCGGTCAGGAGCCGAACGAGGCCCGCAGGCGTCGCGGGATCGGGACCGTTCGCCACGGCGGTCGCCATTTCGGCCAGCCGATCGACGATCGTCACCGTTTCCGGCTCGGCCGCCGCCGTGCCATCCATGAAGTTCGCGAAATCCGCCGTGGCCTGCCGGAACGCCGTGAGGTGGCCGCCAAGTGGAGACACGGGTGGGGCCGTGAGCGAGGGGCGGCGGCGCAGATTCTCGGCGATCTTATGGATGAGCGCCACGGTCTCGCTGGGGCTGTGCAGCACCATCTCGGCCAGGATGCCGCCCTGGCCGCCGGACAGGCGTTCGCGCAGCCAGCCATCGACAATCTCAAGGAAGGTGAGATCGGCGTGGTTGCGGTCCATGACGCCGGCGCCGGGATCGATGTCGGCTTCCGCCGGATAGGGCTTGATCAGGCGCTGGCAGAAGCCGTGGATGGTCGAGCAGGTGATTTCGTCGATCGCAGCGCTGGCGGCGGCGAGATTCTCGCGATGGGTCTGGGACAGCCCATCGGGCAGCGCCACGCGCAGCTCGGTCGCGATCGTGCCGGCCGAGAGATCGGCAACGAACTCGCGGACACGCGATAGCAGCTCGCTCGCGGCGAGTTCGGTGAAGGTGACGGCGGCGATGGAGCACGGCGCGACGCCTTCGGCCAGCATGGCGGCGATGCGGCCGGCCATGACGGCGGTCTTGCCTGAGCCCGCGCCAGCCTCGACCAGGATTGAGCGATCATGGAGGCTGATCGCATCGCGGCGCGCGCCGTCGTCCTTCAGCACCTTGGACACGCTGCTCATCATTCCGCCTCCCAGACCTGAGCGACTTCGCCAAGCCGCTCCGTGGCGGCCGGCATTTTGCGTTTGCAATAGGTGGCGCTGGCGTTGGCCGGCAGGGCGAAAGCGAGGTCGTCATAGTCGCCGCCGGTATCCGGGCCAGGCAGGGCCGCGCCTCCGGCAAGACTCGACCGTGCCGCGCGCAGATAGCCCGTGATCTCCTCGAGCACGGCCTCGGGATCGTCGAGCTGGAGATCGACGGGCTCGCGCGGGTAGAGCAGCGAGGCGCTGATGGCGACATCGTCGCCGAGGAGCGCCTTCACCGCGAAGGCATAGAGACAGCGCTGAAGCTCTCGCCCGCCATTGAGGCGGATGTCGCCGCGCGGCGGCCGTCCGGTCTTATAGTCCCGCACGAGGGCGCGCTTGCCGTCGCCCGAGATGTCGAGCCGGTCGATATAGCCGGAGATGTTGAAGCCCGTGTCGGGAATCGCGACCGGCGCGCTCGCATCCCAGGGCGTTTCCGCGTCGGATTTCGGCTCCAAGCCGCCGAAGGGCACCTCTCCGTAGGAGCGCGCGCCCGGCAGGACATCATCACCATAGGACAAGGCGCCGCCCGCCATCACGCGGGCGTCGTCGAGCGTGCGGCTCCAGATGACCGCCGGCGGAACCGGACGCTCGCTTTCCCAATCGGCGGCGACGGCTTGCGCGGCCCGCGCCACCGCGGCTTCGATGGTCTCGGCGCCGGCGGAGGCAAGACCGTCTCCGGTTTCGAGGTCGCGCAAGGCGCGGTCGAGAACCAAGTGAACGAGATCGCCGATCCCGAGCGCGTCGAGCACGAGCGGTTCGGTGCTGCTCTGCGGTTCACGCCATCCGAACGCATAGACCCACACGAAACTCAGCGGATTGCGCAGCAGGCGGCGCAGCGAGCTGGCCGACTGGGTGCGGCCGAGGATGGCGAGAACGAGCGGATGATCCGCCCGCACGAGCCCGTCATGGGGAGTAATCTCGGCCTGCCGCCAGTCGCGCCAGCAGCCCTGCGCACCGACCGCTTGCGGATCGGCTGCGAACTCTTCGGGCCGGGCCATGAGGCGGTCTGTTTCGCTGAAGGCGTGCGCCGGCGTCGCGTTGCGGCGCAGATAGGTTTCGTCGCCACGCCCGGCGAGCAGAGGGCTGCGACCCAGGAGACGCCCGTCGCTGTCGCGCCGGGCGCGCGACAGAAAGACGGTGTCGGCCGTCGTGGCGAGGATCGTCTCGAAGTCGCGGCGGTCGGCGAGGTTGACCGGCAGCGGGTCGAGCACCGGGGTCGGGATGATATGGTCCGGGATCAGCCGGTCTTCGGCGATCCCGCGCGGCCAGCGCGAGGAATTAAGCCCGAGGAGCCGCACGAAGCGGCGGGGCGAAGCCGCGAGCGCGCTGGCCGGCATCCAGGCGACGCAGACGCACGCTTCCAGTCCGTCGTCCTGCTTCAGGGTTTCCAGCGTGGCGTCGATCGAGGCGGCGGGGCCGGCGAGCAGAGCCTTGCGCCAGATCGCCAGCGCGCGGCCCTTGAGGAAGGCTTCTCCGATCTCGCTGGCGGCCTCCGATCCTTTCACAAGGGTCTCGACCGCCGTGCGCAGCGCCGCAACGTGGTCGGTGCCGTCGGGCCAGTCTTCCGGCGTCAGCCGGGCCAGCAGGCGGTTCCAGGCGCTCGGCGTCGACAGCGGCGCATCGGTTGGCAGCACCCGCAGCCAGCCTTCGGGCAGGGTCTCGAAAGGCCCGCTGTCCCGGCAGAGCGCCGCGAGGCGGCGCAGCCGCGACTGCGACAGGCCGCGAACCACGATGTCGGCCAGCGCCGCAGCCGCCTGGCCCTCGCGGGTGGCGACGGTGCGGATGCCATGGACGAAGTGAAGGTCGATGTTGGCGTCGGCGCGCAGGGCCAGGAAATGATCGTCATAGTCGGCGGGCGAGGCGGTCGCGATGGCGATCTCCGAAGCCGGGACGCCCGAGGCGAGCAGGCTGCGCGCCCAGCGCATCGCCTCAATGGCCTCGTGATAGGCCGTCGCCGCGCTGGCGGCACTGATTCCCGGCGCATGCGCCGGTGCGCGCGCGACCGTGACGCCGGTGCCGTCCAGCCATGCGGGAACGCTCCTCGGGCCGGCCGTCCATCGCACGGGGATATGGGCGGTGAGCGCCTGGAGCAGCGGCCGCCAACAGGGCGAGAGTTCGGTAAGGCCGACGATCTCCAACGGGCCGAGGACCGCCGGAGCATGACCGATACGGGCGGTTGCGGCGGTGACGATGTCGAGAGGCCGCATCATGCCGGGCGGAAGCTGGTCGAGGACGGCCGCTTCCAGGCGCGCGATGGCGGCGAGACGCGGATGATCGGCCGCGCATGCGGCAAGATCGATGCCCGCGCGCCAGGCTTTGTGGAGCGTGTCGGCCGCCGCGTCGATCATGCCGGGAAGCGCCTTGATGCTCTCCAACTCCCCCATCGGCGTGGCAGGCAAGGCCGCCTGGATGGCCGCGCGCAGGCTTTCGTCGTCGATAGGGCGGGCGAAGCCGCCCGCCAGCCGGACGGCGGCCTGCTCGAAGGACATGATCTGGAGGCCGTGGCGACCGTCACGGCCCGCCGCCAGGCGGCTCTCCCGCATGGCGAGGCGGCCGTGAACGACCAGAGTGGATCGACTCGCGACGGCCATGGTTGCCCTCCTTTCGGGTGCTACTTTTTGTTCGGACGCTGAGTCAGCGCCGAAGCGGCCGCCGTCTTCGCGGCCTTGCTGCTGCTGGGGTTGCGCAACACCTTGGCGGCGGCACTGGCCGCCCGCTTGCTGGTGACTTCGCCCTTGGAACCGCGTTTCGGCATGCCTTGCCTCCCAGTCCGTGCGCCGATCACCATTGACGGGCGCCTCTAATGGGAATAATAATTACACGGACTATGATGGATTGTCCATATAGTTTTTATGCTCACTGGCGCGAGGCGGAAGCAATGGCAGAGGCCGCAACGGCGTTGAAATGGGGGGTGGGGCGCCGGCTCGAGTTCATCGAGTTCCGGCTGTTCTGGGAGGGCTCGATCAACCGGGCCGACCTCGTTGAGGCGTTCGGCGTGTCGGTGCCGCAGGCGTCCAAGGATTTGACGCTCTATCAGGAGCGCGCGCCGGGAAACATGGAGTATGACACCCGCGCCAAGCGCTATGTCGCCGCCGAAAAGTTCGTTCTGCGCTTCCTCGAGCCGGACCCTTACATCTATCTCTCGCAGCTTCGTTCGGTCGCCGAAGGCGCCGTGCCCGCGAGCGATTCGTGGATCGCGGCGCTTCCCAGCGCCGATGTCGCGCTGACCCCCAGGCGGGACATCGACATCACGGTGCTGCGCAAGATTCTCGACGCCAGCCGCGAGGGCGTCTCGATCGACGTCTTCTACCAGTCGATGAACAAGGTGCGGCCGGACCCCATTTGGCGGCGGATCACGCCACACGCCTTCGGCTATGACGGGTTCCGCTGGCACGCGCGGGCCTATTGCCACCTTGAGCACAAGTTCAAGGACTTCTTGCTGCCGCGCATCCTCGACGTTGGTGCGAAGGGCGAGCCCGGCGAGGCCGGTGATCGGGATTGGCTCTGGAATAACTATTTCGATGTCGTCATCGGCCCGCATCCGGGACTTACGGCGAGCCAGAAGAAGGTCGTCGCCAAGGACTATGGGCTGGATCAGGGAAATGGTGTGCTCTCGGTCCGTTACGCGATGCTCTTCTATGTTTTGAAGCGTCTGGGTTTGCTTGGTGACGCCGCGAAACAGAGCGCCCATACGCAACATATCGTAACGATGAACCGCAAAGAAACTGAGGCTGCGCTTGAGAAGGCGGAGTTTCAGCTATGAGAGAATCGGGGGGTGCCGGCTAATGGCGGCAAGGCTTGAGGAAATAAAGAACGGCGCATCCGTGCGGGGCATTGCTTCGGCGCAGGCCGTGCATGTGATCTCGGTGGACTGGATCGGCGATCAGGCGATCAGCGTCGTTTTTCGCGATCACAATGGCACGGTGGCCGAGGCCGTTCTTTATCGGGACGACGAGCACCGGCTTGAGGTCGAGCAGAGCGGACGGCCATGGTCGTTCGACGCCGACGGCGCGTTGCTGCGTCTGGTGACGGAAGCCAACCGCATCAAGCTGGCGCACTATTTCGACCCGTATCTGGCGATCCACACGAGTTTGGTCGATCCGCTGCCGCACCAGATCTCGGCGGTCTATGGCGAGATGCTGCCACGGCAGCCGCTTCGCTTCCTCCTCGCCGACGATCCCGGCGCCGGCAAGACGATCATGGCCGGGTTGCTGATGAAGGAGCTGATTGCCCGCAGCGATCTCGAACGCTGCCTCGTCGTCGCGCCGGGCAGCCTGGTCGAGCAATGGCAGGACGAACTCGGCCAGAAGTTCAATCTCGAGTTCGACATCCTCTCCCGCGACATGATCGAGAACTCGCGGTCGGGCAATCCGTTCAGCGACCGGGATCGGCTGATCGTCCGCCTCGACGTGCTGGCGCGCAACGAGGAGCTTCAGGAGAAGCTCATGAGCGCGCGCGAATGGGATCTGGTTATCTGCGACGAAGCGCATCGCATGTCGGCCACCTATTTCGGCGGCGAGGTCAAATACACGCGGCGCTATCAGGTCGGCCAGAAGCTCGGTCAGGTCTGCCGGCACCTGCTGTTGATGTCGGCGACGCCGCACAACGGCAAGGAAGAGGATTTCCAGCTCTTCATGGCTTTGCTCGACGGCGATCGGTTCGAGGGCCGGTTCCGCGATGGCGTCCACTATGCCGACACCGAAGACATGATGCGGCGGCTGACCAAGGAGGAACTGCTCAAGTTCGATGGCCGGCCGCTCTTCCCCGAGCGGCGGGCGCGCACCGTCAAGTATCAGCTCTCGGAAGGGGAAGCCGCGCTCTACACCGCAGTCACCGAATATGTTCGCACCGAGATGAATCGCGTGCAGCGCTTCGCCGAAGGTGACGGGAAGAAGCGCAATAATGTCGGCTTCGCCTTGCAGATTCTTCAGCGGCGTCTCGCCTCATCGCCAGCCGCTATCTACCAGTCCCTCAAGCGCCGCCGCGAGCGGCTGGAGAACGAGCTGGGCGAAGCACGCCTTGCCGCCAAGGGCCGACGGGCCGGCGCGAGCGAACCGACGATCAACGCCGACATGCTGGGCAACATCGAGGAATATGGCCAGGAAGAGATCGACGAGCTTGAGGATCTGATCTCCACGGGCGCGACGACGGCAGAGACTGTCGAGCAGCTCGCCCTGGAAGTCGAGACGCTGAAGGGCCTGGAGACGATGGCGCTCGGCGTGCTGCGCTCGGGCGTGGATACGAAGTGGAGCCAGCTCAATCGTATCCTCGACGACGATCTGATGGTCGACGCGGCCGGCAATCGCCGCAAGCTGATCATTTTCACCGAGCCCAAGGACACGTTGCACTACCTGCTCGACAAGGTGCGGGCGCGGCTCGGCAATCCCGAGGCCGTGGAGGTGATCCACGGCGGCGTTTCGCGTGAAGAGCGGCGCAAGGTCGTCGAGCGCTTCATGCAGGACAAGGACATGCTGGTCCTGATCGCCAACGACGCGGCCGGCGAGGGTGTGAACCTTCAGCGCGGCCACCTCATGGTCAACTACGATCTGCCGTGGAATCCGAACAAGATCGAGCAGCGGTTCGGCCGCATCCACCGCATCGGCCAGACCGAGGTTTGCCACCTCTGGAATCTCGTCGCGGCCGATACGCGCGAGGGCGAAGTTTACGCGCGGTTGCTCGAAAAGCTGGAGGCTGCGCGCGAGGCGCTGGGCGGCCGTGTCTATGACGTGCTCGGCGAATTGTTCGACGGCGTGGCGCTCAAGGATTTGCTGTTCGAGGCGATCCAGTATGGCGAGCAAGAGGACGTCAAGGCGCGCCTCTTCCAGCAGGTGGATGGCGCTGTCGACCAGGCAAATCTGCTCGAGCTGCTGCGTCGCCGCGCTCTGACCAACGACACCATGCCGGAGGCGAAGGTCGAGGAACTGCGGCTCGAAATGGAGCGGGCCGAGGCGCTCCGCCTACAGCCACATCACATCCAGAGCTTCTTCGTCGAGGCGTTCCAGCATCTGGGCGGCCGGATCAAGCGCCGCGAGGAAGGGCGTTGGGAAATCACCCATGTCCCGGTGCGTATCCGCGAGCGGGATCGCCAGATCGGGACCGACGCCCCGCTTCAGACCCAATATGAGCGGATCTGCTTCGAGAAGGACAAGATCAACCAGCAGCCGGTCGCCGCCTTCGTCTGCCCCGGCCATCCGCTGCTTGAAGCGGTGATCAGCCTGATCCGCGAGCAGTATGAGCAGATCATGCGGCAGGGCGCGATCCTGGTGGACGACACCGACGCCGGTGATGCGCTGTCGGCGATTTTCCTGCTGGAGCACACGGTCCAGGACGGACGTGTCACCAGCGCCGGCAAGCCGCATGTGATTTCGCAGCGCCTCCAGTTCGCCGCGATCGACAAGACCGGAAACACCGCCAACGCCGGCATCGCACCGCATTTGAATCTGCGCCCCGCCAAACCGGAGGAGGTCGCCAGCGTGCGCGACCTTCTGGACGAGAGCTGGCTAACCACCGATCTGGAGAAGGCCGCGATCCGGTTTGCGACGGTCGAACTGGCGCAAGGCCATATCGCCGAGGTCAAGGCGCGGCGCTTGCCCGAGATCGAAAAGGTCGAGCAGGAAGTTCGCGCCCGGCTGAAGAAAGAGATCAACTACTGGGACTCGCGCGCCTTCGAGCTGAAGGAGGAGGAGCGCGCCGGCAAGAAGACGCGCGTGAACTGGCAGAACGCGCAGCGCCGGGCCGAAGACCTGGCGGATCGGCAGAAGCGCCGCATGGACCAGCTTGAACGGGAACGGTTCATCTCATCGCAGCCGCCGCGCGTGCGCGGCGGCATGATCGTCATCCCGCGGGGCCTGTTGGAATCACGTCAGACGTCAAGCGTCTCGGACCATTTCGCGGCCGACTCCCATGCGCGCCGGGCGATCGAACTGGCGGCGATGGAAGCCGTCATGGCGGCCGAGCGGGCGCTGGGCAATGAGCCGGCCGACGTCTCCGACCAGAAGATCGGCTACGACATCGCTTCCCACGATCCGAAGGCGGGGCATCTGCGCTTCATCGAGGTCAAGGGGCGGATCGACGGCGCCGAAAGCGTGATGGTCACGCGGCAGGAGGTCATCACCTCGCTGCACGAGCCGGATAAGTTCATTCTCGCCATCGTGTCGGTCGCCGCGGGTTCCGCCCATGCGCCGCGATATGTGCGCGGCCCTCTGGTGGAGCGGGAACCGTCGTTCCTCGAAACCGCGATCCAGTTTGACCTCCGACGCCTGCTGGAGCGGGCGCAAGAGCCGGCATAGGGGGCGAGATGACCGGCATTTCGGATTTTTCCATCCTGGCCCCCGTGCCGCTGGAGCACCTTCAATCCGGGCGCGCAATCGCCAGCGCCACGGGTTTCGTCGCCTTCGGATCGCGGAAGTGGGAGCTGTTTCGCAAGGTCGATGAACTGCGCGGTGGCGCGCGCGTGCCGGTCCTGATCTATCCGTCGCACGAGGACGTGGCCGCCAAGCTCAGTTTTGTGGTGTCCTGGCTGGGTTGGTATGTCGGCTGCGAGGAAAGCGGAAACGGCAAACATTCAAAGGGAATGACGCATCGCCCGCCGACGACAGCCCAATATACGTCCGACAATCAGGGCCGCTGGGCGGTGTTCTGGCACGTTTGCGATCTGCACGAGCTGCCGGCCGCGCAAAGATTGCCGATCTCCGCCATCCAGACCGTCAAGGGCGGCTGGCGCAAGACGGCCCCGCCGCGCGGACCCGAACTGGTCGCCACGCCCTCGACGCTGGAGGTGCCGCTATGAGCGGGGGCCGCCAGATCGAGACCATCCTCGCCGATCCTCCCGACTATTTCCGGTCGATCCAGGAACGGGCCATCAAGCGCTGGGACCAGCTTGAGGCGGACCCCGAGCTTGCCGGGCCTTGGCACCAGCTCTTCAAGCAGGTGCAGAGCCCCCGTCATATCCTGTCAGAGCTGCTCCAGAACGCCGATGACGCCGGCGCCAGCGAAGCGCGGGTTTCGATCGAGAACGACCGCTTCGTGTTCGAGCACAATGGCGAGGACTTCATCGAAGCCCACTTCGCCTCGATCTGCCGCTTCGGCTATTCCAATAAGCGCGCGCTGCACACGATCGGCTTCCGGGGGATCGGATTCAAGAGCACGTTCAGTCTGGG
>NZ_JAGMXV010000153.1 GCF_018006725.1 Rhizorhabdus sp. | reverse complement strand
GGCCCGCTCGATGCGGAAATTCTCGATCACCGTATTGGCGAGCAGCTTGCGGCACATCGCCTCGAGATCGGCGTCGCTGACGCCCTCGTCATGGTCGAGTTCGATCAGCTTGCCCGCGCGCACGTCGTTGACGCCGGAAAAGCCGAGCGAGCCGAGCGCATTGTGGATCGCCTTGCCCTGGGGATCGAGAACGCCACCCTTGAGAGTGACATAGACGCGGGTCTTCATCGCGGCCTCTTGGTTGTAGATTTTCCGGCCCTATGGCCCCGATGACGGCGGGGGGCAAGGGGGACCGGACTTTATTCGAGCATTTCGCGCAGCGCGGCGCTCAGATGCTCTTGATCCGCTATGATCCGCGCGGCCAGCCCTTCGCGTTCCGCAAGCCGGAGACCGGCTTCTGGCCCCAGCACGGTCAGCGCCGTCGCCCAGGCATCGGCATAAGCGGCCCTGTCGTGCAGTATCGAGACCGAACGGACGCCGTTGACGATCGGCGAACCGGTCGCCGGGTCGAGCATATGATTGCCCCGGCGATAATTGCCAGAAGTGGCGACGGCCATGCCGTGCAGGGCGATACGCAGCGGCGGAACGGCAATGCCCGGCGGCGCTTCCAGATCGACCCACCAGGGCTGTCCGTCAGGGCGAACGCCACGACCGACCAGTTCGCCGCCGATCTCGACCAGCATATGCGCCACGCCGTCTTGCGCCAGCCGGTCGGTGACGGCATCGACGGCATGGCCCTTGGCCACGCCCGAAAGATCGAGCGCCAGCCCGCCGGGCTGGACGATTCGGCCACCCGCATAGGGCAGGCGCTTCCAGCCAGCGCATTGGACGGCTTCCGGAAAGCTCGCCGACCCGTCCTCGGGGGCCGCCGGGCCGAAGCCGGCGATATCGACGAGCCGGCCCAGGGTGGGGTCGAACGCACCATCGCTGCGCCGGGCAACGTCGAGGGCCACGTCCAGCACGGTGCGAAAGTCGGGCGGCAGGCGCAATTCGGTGCCTTGCGGCGCGCGATTGAAGGCGCTGATCAGGGAATCGGCACGCCACTGGCTCATCTCGGAGATGATATGGTCGAGCGTCTCCGCGATCGCTGCACCAAGTGCCGACGACGACAAGCCGGTCGTCGCGACGTATCGCACGGACCAGAATGTCCCCATGGTCTCGCCCGACAGCAGCGCCACGGGCGCGCCCCGATCGACGCTGCGCAGGGCGTCACTGTCGATCCGGGCGGGCAGGGCGATGCGCAGGCTCAGGGCAGCAGCACCTCGACCGTGGTGGTATAGGACATGCGGCGGCTCGTCGCGCGTGGCGCGGTCGGCTTGTCGTCGGTCGCGGTGGCGTTGATCCAGTACATGCCGGGCTCGGGCCAGTCGATCTTTGCGACCCCGTCCGCGCCGGTCACGATCTCGCGCGCGCCGTCGTCGTTGCGATACCGCTTGCCGCCCGGAACGACGCTCAGCTTGAGGCCGGCAGCCGGCTTTCCGTCGATGAGAAAGCGGAAGCTCGCCGGCTCGCCGACGACCAGTTCGTCGGGATGGGTGATCGGCTGAAACTCGATACCAGCGCCGCTGGGCTTGAAGATTGCGTCGCTCGGTTGATTGGCGGTGACGTAGATTTCGTTGCGCGCAATCATCTGCGTCAGCTTCACGTCGGTCGCATTGGCCGGGATGTCGTCGACCGACTGGACCGGAGGCCGCTGCGGCGCGGCGCCGGGCGCTGCCTGCATTCCCGGGCCACCGGCTCCGGGGCCGCGAGGCCGTCCGCCGACTCTGACCTCCTCACCATCGACCTTGAAGCTCCCCATCACGCTGTTCGTATAGGTACCGATCTTCCAGGTGCCCGGCTTGTCGAGCTTGACGTCGAACACCGACCGATAGCGGCCGGTCGCCGCATTCTCGATCTTCGCCTCGGAGCCATCGGGAGCCCAGGCCTTGACACCTTCCAGGCGCATCGGCTGGTGATCGGCGAAGAACAGGTCGTTCGACGCGGCCGCGTCGACGGTCACCCAGTTGTTCTGACCCGAAAAGACGGTCGCATTGGGGACCATCCATTGCCGGTGTGCAGAGGCGAGCGACGGCAGGGCGACCAGGAGAGCGGCGGTCAGCAGGCGGGTTGTGGTGCGCATGGTCGGTCCTTTTCAGCGGGCGGCGAGGGTGACGGCGCCGAGTTCGGTCTTGCCGGTCGCGCGGACTGCCTTGGCGGGCAGGGTGATCGGCAGCGACACCAGCTCGCGGCCGCCGGTTTCGCGGGCCGCCTCGACATTGAGCGTGTAGCTGCCGGGGCGGACGTCATCCGGGATTGCAACCGTAT
Source organism: Rhizorhabdus sp. (assembly GCF_018006725.1). GTDB lineage: Bacteria > Pseudomonadota > Alphaproteobacteria > Sphingomonadales > Sphingomonadaceae > Rhizorhabdus. The sequence continues at coordinate 9,692 of NZ_JAGMXV010000153.1, read as the reverse complement.
AATTGCCGGGCGCGCGGGTGGCGCCGCTGATCCCGTCGGCGGGCATCGTCATGCTCTTGCCGCCCTTTCGCCACCAGGCGCGCAGGTCCGACAGCCATTTGGTGCCCGGCTCGCCGCTGTTCTTCTTGACCTGATACCAGAGCGACAATGTGCGGATCGGCCCGCCACCGATGGGTTCGAGCCAGATCGCGACATAGGGACGGTGATATTCGGCGACCTTGAGCTGCGGCACGGTGACCGTGACCGTCCCGGCGGCAAAGGCCGGAGCAGCGATGGTGGAACCGAGCAGAAGGAGGGGCGTGGCGCGCATGGCGTATCCTCAATGAACGAAGAACAGGATGATCAGGAGCGGTGCGATCAGGCCGAGCCCGACGAGCGGCCAGGTCGACCGGCGCGGCTTGGCGTGCATGTAGAGGAGCATCAGCCCGGTCAGCGTGAACAGCACGCAGGCAATGGCGAAGATGTCGATGAACCAGCTCCAGGCGCTGCCGGCGTTGCGGCCCTTGTGGAGATCATTCGCCCAGCTGATCCAGCCGCGGTCGGTCAGTTCACCGCTGATCGCGCCGCTTCGTGTGTCGATGCTGACCCAGGCATCCCCACCGGGACGGGGCAGGGCGACATAGACTTCGCCGTCCGACCATTCGGCGGGCTTATCGCTGGGGTCGAGGTTAAGCCGATCGTCGACGAAGGCTGCGACGGCAGCGGGCAGGGGGGCATCGGCACGGGGAGGAGTGGCGAGGCTAGGCAGCAGGGCCGAGGGCAGCTGCGCCGACAGCGTGCTGGTCGTCGGCGAGGCGCTGATCGTGGCGGCATGGTTCAGGGTGAACCCCGTCGCCGCAAAGAGCAGCATGCCCATCAGCGAGACGGCAGCGCTCATCCAGTGCCAGTTGTGAAACTGCTTCAGCCACCAGCCACGCGAGCGATACCAAGGCTTGGGCGCCGGACGCGGCTTGACTGCGGGACGCGCATTGGAGGCGCTCAGGGGAATATCGGCTGGGTTGTTCACCCAATCCGGCTAACCCGATCGATTCGGCAGTGCAATAGCTAATGCGAACCAATCGCATTAATTTCAGTTCTGAAATGTGGCGCCGCGCTCGGGAAAACGCGGCGCCGTCCTGTTCAGAAGCTCTTGCGCAGCTCCACGCCGATGATGCGTGGCTCGTTGATCATGCCGGTCAGATTGTTGAAGTCGATCGCGCTGACGCTGCGGATCTGGTTGGTGATGTTTCGCGCGAACGCCGCGACTTCCCACTGAGCGTCCGCCTTGTAGCCGACGCGCAGGCCGCCTTCGAGCAGCGACCGCCCGCGAAACTCGAGTGCTTCGTACAGGAAGTAGTTCACCCGGCTGCGATAGGCCCAGTCGGTGTAGGCATAGATTTCGCCGTCGCCGACAGGGATCGCATAGCGAGCGGTGATGTTGGCGACATAACGCGGCGCTTGCGGCAGATCATTGCCGTCGATGATGGCGAGGCCGGCGGCGTTGAGCGGATCGGTGACGGTGCACAGCGACCCGCACGGCGCAACCGCAATGCCCTTGTCGCGAATTTCGGTGAAGTTCCAGCTTCCGCCGGCCGTCAGGAGGAACTGGCTGCTGGGCCGCAATTCCAGCGTTGTCTCCAGGCCATAGCCCACCGCCTTGTCTGCGTTGAGCAGCCGCGCCGAATTGACCGCGCCGCCGACCGCCGTCAGCTGCAGGTCCTTGGTGCGATACCAATAGCCGTCGATGTCGAAGGTGAAGAGTCCGCCGGCGAGTGCCCCCTTGAAGCCGGCTTCGCCCGAAATGGTGGTCTGCTTGCGCGCGATCGACGGCGTACTGAAGAAGGTCACGCGATCCTGGATCGCCGGGCCGAGATAGCCAGTGGCAAAGCGGGCATAAGCGTTGATGTCAGGGGTGATCGCATAGGTCGCGCTGGCATCCCAGCTCACATTGCTCGCCTTGACCCGGTTGGTCAGCGGGAGCGAGACCGCGATCAGCTGGCTGGAGATGCTCGACGCCGCGAGCGCCGGATCGAGCGCAATCGTGTCGCGCTTCTTGTCGTGCGAATAGCGGATGCCCGCGCGCAGGGTGAGCGCCTCGCTCGCCTTATATTCGCCCGAAGCAAACAGGCCGATATTCCGGTTCTTGTTGTCGTGCAGGATGTTGCTGACGCGGGTACCGGTGCCGTCATAGGCATATTCGCTATAGTCGAGATTCTGGTCGAAATAATAAGCGCCGACCTGATAGCGGAAGCCGCCGAGATCCTCGCTGGCGAAGCGCAGCTCCTGGCTGAATTCCTTGGGCTTGGTGCGCCCCCCGGTGTTCACCGGGAACAGCGCCACGCCGAGGCCCAGGGCGGGGAAGCCATAGGTCGCGGCGCCGTCGATATCGCCGGTGCTCTGCACATTGGCCTTCTCATAGGCGGTGGTCGAGAACAGCGTGCCGACGCCGTCGATCGCCCATTCGAGCCGCGCATTGGCACCGAACTGCTTGAGGCTCTGGCTGGTCAGCCCGTCGAGCGACACCCGGTTCTTCCGAAAGCCGGCCGAGAAGCGGTTGCTGCCCTGCTGGAACAGACCGGCCCGGAACACGCGGGGCGTACCGTCGAGATCGCGGCCATGGACGTTGAACAGCGCGCTGAAGCCGCCCGATTCATAGCCCAGCTGGAAGCGGCCGGCGAGATCGCGATAGCCTTCGAGCTTGCGGTTGGCGAGGGTCGGGGAGGCGGTGTTGGTGACCCAGTCGTCGCGCCGCTGCAGCAGGCCCGAAGCACGGAAGTTGAGGCCTTCTCCGATCGGCCCGGTGATCGCGGCTTCGGCGTTGACGGTGTTGTAGGTGCCCCAGCTGATGCTGCCATAGCCGCCGAAGGTGTCGCTCGGCTTGGCCGAGTTGAGCTTGATCACACCGGCCGGCGTGTTGCGACCAAACAATGTTCCCTGCGGTCCGCGCAGCACCTCGACGCTGGCGAGATCGAACACCGGGAAGCTCTTGAGCATCGGATTCTCAAGGGCGACATCGTCATAGACGACCGAGACGGGCTGGGCAGCGTTCGGGTCGAAATCGGTATTGCCGAGGCCACGGATGTAGAAGCGCGGGAAGGTGCGTCCGAACGAGCTTTCGATCTGCAGGCTCGGCGTGCGGGCCGACAGGAAGCGGATGTCGAGGCCGCTGGAGTTGATGACCGCGAGCTTCTCGCCGCCGATCGCGGTGACCGCTACGGGGACGTCCTTGATGTTCTCGGCGCGGCGAGTGGCCGTGACCACGATCTCGGCGCTGTCCGCGCCTTCGTCGGCTGCCGCCTGAGCGAAGGCCTGCGAGGACAGCGAGGGAAGAAGCATTGCGCTGGCGAGCAGCGCCAGGCGAATGGACGTCGAACGATCGGTAGACATGGTGGCACACCCCTTTTGCTGGCCCACGCCCTCTCTGCGAATTTTATTGTTTGAGGCAGCGCTATCAGCCGCGTGGCCGCCGTCAACGGATCGCGCTTACATCGGCGTCAGCGACGTCATTATTGGCGGCAGCGTTGCCACGAAAGCACAGGGGCAGGGTAGGGCGAGCCCGTCGATGTGACTGTTGCCAAAGAAAAGCCCCGGCGTCCTGTCGGAGCCGGGGCTTTGTGGTTCGATTGTCCGCTGCCTCGCTTACTGGTCGAGGAAGCTGCGCATCTTGCGGCTGCGGCTCGGATGCTTGAGCTTGCGCAGGGCCTTTGCTTCGATCTGGCGGATACGCTCGCGGGTGACCGAGAATTGCTGGCCCACTTCTTCGAGCGTGTGATCGGTGTTCATGCCGATGCCGAAGCGCATGCGCAGCACGCGCTCTTCGCGCGGAGTCAGGCTGGCGAGAACGCGGGTCACCGTCTCCTTGAGGTTCGCCTGGATCGCGGCGTCCACAGGGATGATCGCATTCTTGTCCTCGATGAAGTCGCCGAGGTGGCTGTCCTGTTCGTCGCCGATCGGTGTTTCGAGGCTGATCGGCTCCTTGGCGATCTTCATCACCTTGCGGACCTTCTCGAGCGGCATCGACAGCCGCTCGGCCAGTTCCTCCGGGGTCGGCTCGCGGCCGATCTCGTGCAGGATCTGGCGGCTCGTGCGGACCAGCTTGTTGATCGTCTCGATCATGTGGACCGGGATACGGATGGTCCGCGCCTGGTCGGCAATCGAGCGGGTGATGGCCTGCCGGATCCACCAGGTCGCATAGGTCGAGAATTTGTAGCCGCGGCGATATTCGAACTTATCGACCGCCTTCATCAGGCCGATATTGCCTTCCTGGATGAGGTCCAGGAATTGCAGGCCGCGATTGGTATATTTCTTGGCGATCGAGATCACGAGCCGCAGGTTCGCCTCGACCATTTCCTTCTTGGCGATACGCGCCTCGCGCTCGCCCTTCTGGACCATGTTGACGATGCGACGGAATTCGCTCAGCGCCATACCGGTCGACTGTGCGATCTCCGAGATTTCGTTGCGGATGCGCTCGACCGCGCCGGCTTCCTGACCCGCGAAAGCAGCCCACTTCTTGTCGATCTTGGCGACCCGCTCCAGCCAGCCATCCTCGAGTTCGCGATTGATATAGGCTTCGAGGAAGTCGCGGCGGGGCACCTTGTGGCGCTCGGCAAGGCGTAGCATCTGTCCGCCCAGCGTCGTCAGACGGCGGTTGAATGAATAGAGCTGGTCGACCAGATATTCGATCTTCGCGCCATGGAACTGCACGCTCTCGACTTCGGCCGTCAGCTGCTCGCGCAGCGACTGATAGCGCTCTTCCTCGGCCGCCGGGAAATCATCGCCGACGCTGAGTGCGCCAACGCGGGCTTCCTGGACCTGCGAGAAGGTCTTGTAGAGATCGGTGATCGCCGCGAACCGCTCGAGCGCCATCGGCTTGAGCTGTTCTTCCATCTGCGCGAGGCTGAGGGTGTTGTCCTCGTCCTCTTCCTCCGCCGGACGGGGGGTGCGACGCTCGGTCATCGACTCCTCGTCTTCGTCGCTCGCCTGCTCTTCCTCGGGCTCGTCTTCTTCCTTGAAGGTCGGGCCGGTCGTCTCTGCGGAAATCTCTCCGTCGGCTTCCTCATTCTCGACCTGCTCGGCGGTCGGACCCTTGGACAGCATTGCATCGAGATCGAGGATCTCGCGCAGCTGCATCGTGCCTTCGTTGAGCGCGTTCGACCAGTCGATGATCGCGTTGAAGGTGATCGGGCTCTCGCAGAGACCGAGGATCATCGTGTCGCGGCCGGCCTCGATGCGCTTCGCGATCGCGATTTCGCCTTCGCGGCTGAGCAGCTCGACTGCGCCCATTTCGCGCAGATACATGCGCACCGGATCGTCGGTGCGATCGACGGTTTCCTTCTTCGCGGTCGTCGTGAGGGCAGGGCCGGTGTCGCCCTCGTCGGAGGCGGCGGCCTCGTCGATATTGTCCTCTTCCGGCTGCTCGTCTTCGCCGGCGTCCTCATTCTCGACGATGTTGACGCCCATCTCGTTCAGCGCAGACATCACGTCTTCGAGCTGGTCCGAGGTCATCTGGTCCTGCGGCAGCGCTTCGTTGAGCTGCTCATAGGTGATGTAGCCCTTGCGCTTGGCGCGTGCGATCAGCTTCTTGATCGAGCCTTCGTTGAGGTCGATGAGCGGGGCGTCGCCGTCGATCCGATCGCCACCATCGCTCCCGTTCGTCTTCGCCATTTAGGACCAGCCCTCATTCGATACCGGCCGGATGCCCGGCCATAAATAGGTTAAGCGTCCTCGCCGTCCTCACCTTGGGCGAGATCGGTTAGAACGCGTCGGGCTTCGGCGAGTGCCTCTCGCAGCCTCTGCTGCTCCGACCACTGCGCCTCGCTCGTCTCTATGCTGAACCTGTCGGTCGCCTCGCGCAGCGCGGTATCCAGCATCGGGATGGCCGCGAGGGCGTCGATCATGGCCGACAGGTTATGCACAGCACGATTATACTCGGCATTGCCGCGTAAAAAGGAAAAGGCAAGAGTGTTCGTCGCCTTGAGCTCCTCGATCACCGCCCCAAGACCCGCTTCGACCAATATGGTTTCGAGTCGATCCTTTTCAAGAACGCCTTCGGAAAAGCTGGCGTCGAAGGCCGCAGCGCGCAGCGCATCCAGCTTGGGATCGTCGAGCGGCAATGCGGCCACGGTCTCGATCTTGTCGGCCATCACCTCCGGATATCGCAAAAGACCGGCCATCGCGGCTCGGATGACCCCGCGATTGAGGCCGGAGCGGGCGATGGTGCGGGCGGCATCCGATGGTGGAAGGACTTCGGGCTTCCACGGCTGGCCCGTTCGTCGCTGCTGCCGGGGTTGGAAGGGGCGATCATATTGGCGCCGGACGGGCGCGAAGCGCTCGTCGAAGCGGCGCCGGAACTCGGCCTGATATTGTTCGCGGACGTCGCGGTCCTGGATGGTCGCGGCCAGGTCGCCGAGGCGCTTTCGCAGACCCGCCTTCGCCTCTGGCGTGTCGAGCGGCTGCGCATCCAGTTCGGCGCGCCAGACCAGTTCATCGAGGCTGATCGTCTCGTCCAGCAATTGCTCGACCGCGCGGGCGCCGCCAGCCTTGACGAGGTCGTCCGGGTCCTGTCCTCCCGGCAGCAGCGCAAAACGCAGTGTCCGCCCCGGCACGACCATCGGCAGCGCGCGATGTGCGGCGCGGATCGCCGCTTTCTGCCCAGCCTTGTCCCCGTCGAAGCATAGAATCGGCGTTTCGGCCATGCGCCACAGCCGCTCCAGCTGCATCTCGGTCAGCGCTGTCCCCAGCGGTGCGACCGCTTCGTCGATCCCGGCCTTGGCCAGCGCGATGACGTCCATATAGCCCTCGACGGCGATCACGCGCCCGGCCTTGCGTGCAGCGCCGCCGGCCCGGTCGATATTGAACAGCGTCCGCCCCTTGTCGAACAGGGGGGTATCGGGCGAGTTCAGATATTTGGGCTCGCCCTGGTCCAGGATCCGTCCGCCGAAGGCGATGACCCGACCCCGCGCGTCACGGATCGGAATCATCAGCCGGCCGCGAAAGCGGTCATAAGGCTCCTTGCCCTCGACCGAGATCAACAGGCCGCATTCGATAAGCTGCTCGTCGCCCAAGCTCTTGAGCGCTGTCTTGAGACGACCGCGACTGTCTGGCGCGAAGCCGATGCCGAATGCCTTGGCGAGCGACGCGCTCAATCCGCGACGTTCGAGATAGGCGCGCGCGGCGGCTCCGTCGATGCCGCCCAGCTGTTCCTCGAACCAGCTGGCGGCGGCCTGCATGACGTCGTGCAGGCCCGCCTGTCGCTCGTTGCGCTCGGCGGCGCGCGGATCGGGCGCCGGCACATCCATGCCCGCGCTCTGGGCGAGCTCCTTGACCGCGTCGATGAAGCTGAGGCCCTTCGCCTCGGTCAGGAATCGGATCGCATCGCCATGCGCGCCGCAGCCGAAACAGTGGTAGAAGCTCTTGTCGTCGTTGACGTAGAAGCTTGGGCTCTTCTCGTCATGAAAGGGGCAGCAGGCCTTATATTCGCGCCCCGCCTTGACGAGCTTCACCGAGCGGCCGATCAGCGTCGACAGCGTGATCCGGCTGCGCAGTTCGTCGAGGAATTGCGGCGAAAGCGACATCGTCCGCTAGACCGATAGAGAAAGGGCAGGGCGGGATCCGCCCTCTGCCGATTGTGTCACCCCGCCAGCCGGGCCTTCACGAGGCCGCTCGCCTTGCCCATATCCATCTGGCCGGCGAAGCGTTCCTTCAGCGCGGCCATGACACGGCCCATGTCCTTGACCGAGGACGCGTCGAGTTCGGTCGCGAGCGCGTCGATCGCGGCGCGGGCCTCGTCGTCGCTCATCTGGCGCGGCAGGAAGCGTTCGATCACCTCGACCTCGGCCGCTTCGGCAGCGGCGAGTTCCGGGCGGTTGCCTTTCTCGTACATCTCGATGGATTCGCGGCGCTGCTTGATCATCTTCTGCAGCACTTCGGTGATCAGCAGATCGTCGTCGGGCAGGGCGGCAGCGGTCCGCAGCTCGATGTCGCGGTTCTTGATGGTCGACTGGATCAGGCGGATTGCCGCCGTCGTGGTCGTGTCGCGCGCCTTCATGGCGACGACGAGAGCCGCCTTGATATCGTCTCGAATCATGGGGTGCACCAAAGCTGGTTCCGGAAAGGAGATGGCCTAGCACAGAGAAAGTTATTTTAATAGAATTGACCCTGTGGAGAGGGGCCCCTAGTTACGCCGCCGTTTGCCCGCCGACCCAAGCCCAAAGGAGAGCCCTAGTGGCCCAGCCCGATCACGCGCGTCCGATACCCCCCGAGGGAGCCACGGGCGTCCTAGTATTGGGCGATGGCACCGTCATATGGGGGCGCGGATTCGGCGCGGAGGGCGAAGCGGTCGGTGAAGTCTGCTTCAACACAGCGATGACCGGCTATCAGGAGGTGATGACCGATCCCTCCTATGCAGGCCAGATCATCACCTTCACCTTCCCGCATATCGGCAATGTCGGCACCAATGCCGAGGATGTCGAGGCGACCAACCCTCACGCGCTCGGCATGGTGGTTCGTGAGGACGTGACCGAGCAGGCCAATTTCCGCGCCACCCAGCCGCTCGATGCCTGGCTGCGCCAGAATGGCCGGATCGGCATTTCCGGGGTCGATACCCGTGCGCTCACCCGCCTGATCCGCGTTCAGGGCGCGCCCAACGGCGTCATCGCCTATAATGCCGAAGGACAGTTCGACGTCGATGCGCTGATCGCCAAGGCGCGCGCGTGGCCGGGGCTGGAGGGCATGGACCTCGCCAAGCAGGTCGCGACGACACAGACCTACAGGTGGAACGATGGCCTCTGGGCGATCGGCGAAGGCTATGCCGTCGATGCCGCGCCCGCCGATGCACCGCATGTCGTCGCGATCGACTATGGCCTGAAGCGCAACATCCTTCGCAATCTGGTTGCGGCCGGCGCGCGAGTGACGGTGGTTCCGGCCACCGCCAGCTTCGAAGAGGTGATGTCGCATGAGCCGGACGGGGTTTTCCTGTCCAACGGACCCGGCGACCCTGCCGCCACCGGCGAATATGCCGTGCCGGTGATCCGCAAGCTGCTCGAAGTCGGCAAGCCGCTGTTCGGTATCTGCCTCGGGCACCAGATGCTTGGTCTGGCCGTTGGCGCGCGCACCTACAAGATGCATCAGGGGCATCGCGGCGCCAATCATCCGGTCAAGCGCAAGGATGACGGGCGCGTCGAGATCACCTCGATGAACCACGGCTTCGCGGTCGATACCGAAAGCTTGCCGGCCAATGTCGAGCCGACCCATTTCTCGCTGTTCGACGGCAGCCTCGCCGGTCTCCGCCTGACCGACAAGCCCGCGTTCAGCGTCCAATACCATCCCGAAGCAAGCCCCGGCCCGCAGGACAGTCATTATCTGTTCCAGCAGTTCGTCGGTCAGTTGAAGAAGAGCGCCTGATGCCCAAGCGTACCGACATCAAATCGATCCTGATCATCGGCGCCGGACCGATCGTCATCGGCCAGGCCTGCGAGTTCGACTATTCGGGCACCCAGGCGTGCAAGGCTCTCCGCGAGGAAGGCTATCGCATCATCCTGGTCAACTCGAACCCCGCCACGATCATGACCGATCCGGACATGGCCGACGCGACCTATGTCGAGCCGATCACGCCCGAAATCGTCGCCAAGATCATCGAGAAGGAGCGCCCCGACGCGGTCCTGCCGACGATGGGTGGCCAGACCGCGCTCAACACCGCGCTGGCGCTCTTCAAC
>NZ_JAGMXV010000404.1 GCF_018006725.1 Rhizorhabdus sp. | reverse complement strand
CGGCCTGCTCGGCCCAGATCGTGGCATTGGGGGGGATGGGCATAGGACGCTCCTAGATGGTGACGGTGCGGCTGGCCGGAACAATGGCTGCCGGGCCGACCTCACCGGCGCTGGCCAGCACGTCATCCCCTTCGGTGATCGCGGCCGACGCCTGAACTTTCACAGCGCCAGCAGCCACCAGGCTGTCGCCATTTTCAGTTATCGCCGCCGTCGCCTGGATCACGTCGGTGACCGAAACATCATCGAATGTGGCGGTCAGCACATTGTCGGGCGCAGCGGCAGAACGCTGCACCAGCGCGATTTCTGTGGACGCTCCGCTGGCCGTGAAAACTTCGCTATATGGGCCGACGGCGGCAGCGGTGGAGCCATACTGCGATCCACCAAAGCGCGAGCTGAATAGTCCGAAGGTCTTGGTCGAACACGAATAGCTGACGCGGTATTTGCGGCCCGGAACGGTAGTTACGATCTGTGAAATTGCCGCCAGGTCGGCGGCACTTGACGCGACGGCCTTACCGCCGCTGATCGACCAGCCGGGGCCCTTCGTCCATGCCGTGTCAGTATCGAAGCCACCGTTGACGATCAGTTCCATCGGGCACCTCCATGACCACCCGGAACGAATCCGGGCGACAAGCAATCAGGGTCAGTTGCCAGCGGTGAGGCCGAAAGCGGTGACGTCGACCTGCTGGCCTGCGCTGATCGACACGCTATCGAGGATCATATCGCCCCCGCCGCCAGTTGCCGTAATCGAGCCCTGCATATCGCAGGTAGCGCCGCCGCTGTCGTAGATGCGGAAATGCCCCGCCGTCCCGGTGGCGTCGGCGGATGCATCCGACCAGGTGCCGAGTTTGGCCTTTGCCCCGCCCGATGCGGCAGACATCCAGTCCGCAGGCAGGTTTATGGTCGCCAGCACAGTGCCAGCGTCGGCAGCTGCGCAGTTGGCCGGCGCTGCGCCGGTTCGGATCTTCAAGATTGCCGAGGCGCCGATCGTGCTTTCCACGACGTCGAGGCGGGCGTTCTTCACGCGGGTCGAGTATTGCAGGACCATATCGTATTCCTTTTGTCGGGGGGAGGGTCAGCGGCGTACCGATGGTGCGCAGTCGGGCGTCGGCGCGCCGAGATCGCGGAACCAGACACAGAGCCGCCGCACCTGATCCCAGCCGCGGCGACCCCAGGAGGCGTGCTCGATGTCGTAGTCGTCGAGCGCCGCCGCGCTGTCGTTCAGCACCGCAGCCGGGTCCAGCTGCGGCTCGGGTTCAACGGTCAGATCGGCAGACGGCGGGGCCTTCATGCCCGCGCTCTCGGGCCTGTCGGAGCAGGATGGCGCAAGCACGCTGACGCTGGCGATCAGACAGGCGAGCATCAGGGAGCGGCCCCAGGGCCGCCCGTTCGGCGTCTTCATCGGCTTGGTTCCTTTTCTGGTCGGTGATCCGGGCGTCGGCCGCATTGGCGTCGGCCTGGCGAATGACGGGGGCGAGCTTGGTTTCCTGTCTCTGCTCATGCTCGCGGATGATGCTTCGGTCGTAGAGCGCCTTGCCGGCCCACAGGAGGCCGCAGACGCCAACAGCGCCCAACAGCGCCACCACGGCACGCGAAAGGCCCGTGCGCGCCGCGAGCCAGGCGATGATGCCCATCATCGGCCATCTCCCTGTTGCCCGTCGCGCCGCGCCAGCTCGATCAGCTTTTCCATGCGCGCGCCGTTGTCACTCGATCCCTTGGATGATCCGAGCCAATAGCCGACGGCCATCACCGCCAGATTCTTCAGCGTCTCTTCGAGGCCGTCGCTCCAGTGGTAGACCATCGCCCACCCGAAATACGCGATGATGACGGCCGACAGGGCGAGACGAGGCAGATCCTTGGCAGTCATTCCCCGAACCCCGGAAGGTCGACGGTCTGACCGGTGAGCGCGTGCGTGCTGTCGCTGCAAAACTCGATGCGGCCGTCGCGGACGAAACTGTGGCAGATCAGCGGCGGATCACCCTCCTCCCAAGGTTCGGCGGCTGGCGTCACGGCACGGCCGGTGCGAACCAGAATGGAAGGGTCAAAGGTCGGGCGTTCGACATTACCGTTCCACGTCCAGCGCGGCCGGTCTTGGTCATCGATGTTGACGACATGCCAGTCGTCGCAACCTGGGCAGCGGAACGCCAACCCGCCACCGGCGCGACTGAGTATCGGCGAGAGGGTGACGAACGCGCTCATGCCTCGCTGCCCCGGATCGTGCCTGCCGCCATGACTGGCAGCGCGATGTTCGTCTGCAGCAGGTTCGGCGGCCAGCGGACGCTGTCGGTTTCATCGACCAGGACGTCGGTGATGCTCACCATGTTCGACTGGTTGCCGCCGAGCGCCTTGTAGCGCTTCCCATCGGCGGTGATCCCGACGATCTGAAAGACGTGATTGCCACCCTTGCGGGTCTTCACGCCGATTGCGCCCAGCTGTGGCGCGCACTCGACACCCCAGTCGCGCCAGTTGGCCGCGCGATACCCCTGTGCCGGCGGCACGATCCCCGCCTCTATCATCCAAGCCGCCATCGCCGTCCCGCACCAGGCGGTTTCGTCATCGGTGAACGGATAGCCGCAGAGCTTCAGCATCTGCAGGATGCGGGCCGCGTGGCGCGGGCCGGGGATCTCTTCCAGGCCAATGTCAGCGCGGGCCTTGGTGACGTGCAGCGGCTCGCGCGCCAGCAAACCCAGCCCCGCATTGATCGCCATCTCGAGCGCGTCGACCTGCGCCTGCGTGAACCTGCCGCCGAACGGATTGGCGCGGGCCGCGTCGAAGAATGCCTTTCGGTCAAACTGGATCATGCGATCGTCTCCTCAGGGGGCGGGCTCGACCCGAGCCGGGCGGCCATGAAAGCGGCCATGTCCTGCCGCTCGATCTCTTCGTGGGCTCTCAGGCGCTCGCGCAGGCGGGGGATGACCTGATCAAGCCGGTCGGGCGCGACTTCGAGCAGGTCGACCGTCATCTGCATGGCCGCCTTGGAATTGTTGACCTGGTGCCGGCGCAGCTGGTCGAGCGCTTCGTTGACCTTGCGGTCGTCCTCGGCCTTCTTCTCGATCCGGGCGATATTGCGCTCGCACGCCTCGCGCTCCCGGATCATCTCAGCCTCGAGACTGTCGATCCGCCCGCCCTGCTTCTCGACCAGCGCCAGCGCGACATTGTCGGTCTGCTGCCGCTTCGATCGGTGATGATCGAAGATGACCTTCGCG
>NZ_JAGMXV010000007.1 GCF_018006725.1 Rhizorhabdus sp. | reverse complement strand
CCGATGGTCGGCTGGCCGAGATCGTCGCCAATGCCGACGAGCAGCTCGAATCTGCTTCGACGGTAATCGCGGCGCTCGAGGCGGGATTCGCCGATGCCCAGGCGCGCGGCGAGGACATGACGGTCTATGAAGATGCCCGCGAGCTGCTGGATAACGCAGCACGGGCACATGGCGAAGCCATGTCATCGCGTGAGTCATTCGACCGGCAGAGCGGTTTCGTCCGCCTCGACGCAATCGAGCAGGTGCTGGACCGGCTTTCGGCCACCTGGGAACGGCTGGCGCCGCTCCGCGCGGCGATGGAGTCCAGCATCGCTCACAACGATCGCGTCGAAGGCCTCGCGCCGGAGTTGCGGGCCGAGGCCGACGCGCTGCGCCGCGCCGAGATCGCCCGCGACGCGGAGATGCTCCGGGAACGGCGCGCGCAGTCGCGTCGGCTCGAGGAAGTCTTCGCGGACGTCGATCAGGCCTATGCCGACCCGATGGGCGAGTTGGAGGCGCGTGCGCGCCATCTCGAGGCGGAGATAGGGCCCTACGATCCCTCTGTCGAGGCCTGGCGGACCCTGCAGGCAGAAGTGGAGAGCCTCGAACAGCAGCGAACCATCGCGCTCCGAAGCTCTCTCGAAGAGGCAGGGCTGGCGAATTCCGTGACCACTGTCGAGCTTAACGGCCATCAGATGTTCATCGACGGCAAGCTCGCGCTCGACGCCGAACTCGTCGAACGCGCTGCGCCTTTCGGCTATCAGCTCGACGCCGCCGGCCGCTGGCGGCCGGAAGCGGTGCAGCGGTCGGTCGAGCTCGTCGCCGAACTGATGGCGAAGTTTGAGGACCCGGCCGGGCCGGCGCTCGCCATGAACGGTGCCGCGCTGCTGCCGCTGCAGGCGGCGCAATACACGCTCGCGGCCACAATGGCCGCCGACCCTGGCGACACCGCAACAATCGCGGCAGCGCTAGCCAACGTCGACGAGATCTATGCGAACACGCGTCTCGTGGTGCCTCCCGGTGCAGACGGGCCGCCCGCTCCGGCGCCCGAGGCGGTGGGCTGGGACCTGTCGGCGCTGGTGACTGCGCTGCCGGTCTCTGCGACGCACAAGCAACGGCTGGCGGCCGAACTGCGGCCTGCCCTCTCGCTGGTGGCAAACCGTCATGCTCTCTGGGCCGCCTACAACGCGGCCCAGGCCACGATCCGGAGTGGCGGCGTGCCGCCCCTGGCGCGCCTCGCCGGCGAGTTCGGGGTCACTCGTGCAGGGGATCCTCGCGGCCCGGTGGCGGGGGCCGAGGATCATCTGCTTTACGATATCCGTCGGATGATCCGGGAGGGCAACGAGCTGCTGGCGCGGCACGGCGCAGCAACCGCGAGCGGGCGCCCCGTACAGGTGATGATGAGCGCCGCCTGGGACGAGCAGCTCGGCGGGTCCGGGGACCTCGATGCCGTTCTGGCACCGTCGCTGAGAGACAGCGGCGACCGACGCTTCGCGCTCGGCGCCTCCCTCGGTGCTGGGGAGGGTCTGGTTGCAACGCCGGCGACCCGGCAGGGGCCGACGGTCCGCGTGATCGTCACGCTGCCGCCGCCGCTCGATCGTCGCGACGCGGCCGCGCGTGCATCGGCCATTGCCGAGCGCATGGCCGACGTCGTCGGCATCGCGTCGGCCTCCATAGAGCTCGGCCAGGGCGAGCGGACCGCTCGGCTCGTGTTCGAGGCGGCGACGGTCGAGCTGGCAATCGCCGCGACCGGCCGGCTCGCCGGTCACCCCTTGGTAAGCCTCGTGCTTTCGGAAGATGCCGAGCGGCCCGGCGGCAGTTACATGGGCGATCCAGCGGCAACGCTGCGCGACCGTCTCGCCCGGGACGAGGCCGACGCGAGGGATGGCCAGGGAGAATACGTGGTCTGGGCCTACCGCGCACCTGATGGCGCGGATCTGGCGGCGATAGCGCAGGCGGCCGGGACCGCCCCCCGCCGGATCCTCGATCAGGACGATGCGCTGGTCGCCGAAGCGCTCGAATGGACCGCCGGATCGCTGGCCGAGGGGGGCAGAATTGCCGGGCGCATCCGCGCTCTCACCGGGGTCTCCGCCGGCGTCGAGTACCGCGAGGGTGGCAGCCGGCTGCGCGACGACGTCGACGCCGCGGTTGCCGCGCTCGGGCGCGGCGACACCGCAGGTCTGTCCTTGCTGGATGGCCTGGCCCGCGCCAGGGCCGACCGGCTCGGCTTTCCGGATCTGCTGACCAATCAGGCACGACCGGATCCGGTTCCGATTGCAGCCCGGGCCTCCGGTCGCGATAGCGACTCCCCGTCCCGCAACGCCTTCGGCGTGTGGCGGGCGGTCGCCGGCAGCTGGCTGCGCCGTCTCGAGGCGGCTGTTGCGACGGCCGGCAGTGGCGCGGTCGGGCGGCTGGGCCGCTTCGGCCGGGAGCCGGCGGCAGCCTTCGCGCTCGGCGGGCGGGAATACGGTGAAGATGCCGCCGGCCTGGCGGTCACCGGCGATCGCCTGCACCTGCGCGGACCGGGGCGTCACGACGTGTATCAGGTCGTCGGTATCGACGCGCGCCGTCGCCTCGTCACGCGGCCCGTCCCGGGCGAGCGGGCCGGACAGTCGACCTCCTTCCCGGTCGAGACGGCGATCTACGGCTATCGCGGCGCCGGTCCGGACGGGCGCGGTGCCGGTTTCCTCCGCATGACAGGCGATGGAGTCAGTCGCATGGAACGACGCGCAGCCTGGGCCGCCGCCAATGCCATCCAGGCCCGGAAGCGGCGCGACGCAGCGAAGCATGGCGGGCCCGCGCTCGACGCGCTCGCGTCCGTCGACGCCGCTCATGCCCGGCTGTCGCGCGCCGAGCTGGGCAACTTGAAGTCGGCGATCCGCGCGCTCGGCGATCTCGAGCTCGGCTATGCCGACCGCCGCGAGCGCATGGCTCAGGGGATCAGCCAGGCGATCGGTCCGCAGCTGCTGCGGCGCCTCGACTCGTGCGTCGCCGGGCCGGCGAGCACCGAAGAGCTTGCGCGCGCCTTCGGTCTTGGCGTCGAAGTGGTTTCAGCCTATCGCGTGGCGACGATCGCGGGGGCGCAGGCGGCCTCGCGCAGCCTGTCGCTCATCGATCAGGCGCGTCAGTTCGGGCTGCAGGTCAAGGCCAAGGAGCTGACCGGCTCCCACCGCGCGGGGCGCGCGACCCTGGCCCAGTACCGCCAGGATCTGCTGGCGCTGGCGCGCCGGATCAATCCGACCGTCGCGGTCGAGTTTGTCAATGGCATCTTCCATGCGCCGACCGAGGAGAATGTCGCGACCGCGCTGGCGTCGGGGGCCACCTCGGTCGCTGACGCCGTCCACCACCTCACCGAGAAGGGGGTCGCCGGCGAGTACCTCGCAGCCCGGAACCTCGCTCGCCTGTCGATCGACGTCACGAGCTTCGACCCGACCGATACCGCCGCCCATGAGATGTGGCACTCGCTCGAGACCCTCCTGACCGAGGCCGAGCAGCGGGCGCTTGCCACCAGGTTCCCGGCAACCGGAACGGTGACGCATATCGAGCGCACCGCCTACGCATTCGGCGCCTGGGCGGCGGCACGTGTCCGCGGCGAGCCCATTCCACTCGATGTGGCCGACAAGCATGGGCTCGCCCCGGCCGGCGCCGGGCCCGCGGCGACTGCGCTCGCGGAGCGCGGCTTCGAGACGATCGAGGGCGTTACCGCCGGGGTGCGCGCGTCGCTGCGCTCGGCCGGCGTGACCAGCGTGGCGCAGGTCGATGCGATTTTCGCCTCGGCTCTCGCCGGCGACATTGGCAAGCGTGCGGTCGCGCGCGATCGCGCCGCCGCGGCGTGGCCATCGATCAGGGCGACGCTGCCGGCTGACGTGTCGGCCTATCTCGACGGCGCTTATGGCGGCGAGGCTGCGGCGGGAGCCGCCTTTGCGCGCGCGATGGCCATGCACGTCGTGGGGGAGGCCCCGGCGGATCCCGTGATCCAGGTCCTCGTCGATCACCATGCGCGACGGCTTGCCTTCGCCCTCGATCGCGGGCCGGACGAGAGTGCCAGTGTCCCGGCAGCATTCGACCCGTCGGCGATGCGCCCGCTGCATGCGCTGTCGGACACCATGCGCGCCGCCCTGGAAGCGGAGGCCGCGCCGTTCCTCGCCGAGGGATGGCAGCTCTCGGTACTCCCGGTCGGCAAGCACCAGATGCCGGCGCTGGTCCGGAACGACCACAGCGCCGGGATTCTTGTGCAGATGGACGATCCGGGCAGGGAGCCTCGTTTCATTGCCCGCGCACTGGTGGAGGGCATAGCCGGCGAGCCGGGTCCGACCGCTGTCGGATCGGGGGTCGAGTTCATGACCGTCGCCGGTGCCGCGGCCGGTCTCGAAGCCATGGAAGCCGTGCTCGCTGACGGCTGGCGCCAGGAGCTGACCGGACCGAACCGGATCCGGCCATTCCTGGAGGCGGCACGAAGCGCCCAGGCTGGCGCGATGCGGGCCGATCAGGCTCGATACCTCGAGCTCAAGCTCGCCGATCCGGCTACCGGGGCGGCTGGATTGGCCTCGGCCGGATTCGACGTCGGCGCCACCTACTGGATCCATGTACCCGACGATCAGGTGCCGACGCTCGATATGGTATCGAGCAATCGTCGGATGGCGATCGTCTACCCCGACAGGCAGAGCGCTGCGGGCACCGGCTTTTTTCGCCAGAAAGTCGCGCCGGTCTACCTGCGGATCGGCGCGGTCGCGGATCTGACCGATCCGGCGGCGGACCCGGAGACGCAGGCCGTCCTCAAGCGCTTCTTCGAAGCCAACCAAGAGACGCTGCGCGATATCCATTTCAACCAGCTGGCGACGCGGGAGGACGGCAAGCGCCGGGGCGGCCTGGCCAGTCTGTCCGACGACGACTGCTGGAAGCTTGCGCAGGAATATGACTATCCCCGTTTCGAGGCGCTGATCGCGGATGGAGCATGGGACCTCGCGGTCGGCGACATGCACGGCGACGGCGTGCTGGCGCTCGCGGCGGAGTACCGTGATGCCGGGGTCTCGGCCATGCGCTACCGGATGCAGGACGGTACCGCGAAGCTGGCCGTCCTTGACGGCCGCGACGTGTCGCTTGCCTGGGATCGTGTGCCGGCAGCGATCGAAATGGCAACGGCCGAGCGCGCGGCCGAGCGCAAAAATCTCGAGGCCTACAACGCGCATTACGACGAGCAGGTGTTGGCGGAGCGCGTCCGCGAGCGCGAGGCGGACATCGCCGCGTTCGACCTCGCCGAGGTGCGGGCGCTTGGCTTTGATACCTCGACGGCTCATTGGCACCCGGTCGCGAACGCTGTGTTTGCCGATCTCGACGGCGTGGCCGACGCCAACAGCCGCGGGCGGCTGCATCTGGTCTATGCGAACCGCGAGCAGGCGCTGGCCCAAGGCCATGCGCTCTACCGCAACGGCGAGCAGGAGGCAGTGCCGGTCTACGCCCGCCTCGGCCGATTGGCGGAAATCGGCAGTGATGTACCGGCCGCTGCAGGTCAGGTCATCACCGCCATCCACGAAGGCAACAGCCAGGTTCTCGCCGAGGCGGGCATCGCCGATGCCGATGGCCTGACCCGGCTGGTCCAGCAGGGCCGGTGGAACGAACTCGGCGGCGCGGGTCCGGTGCTGTTCTACATGGTTCTCGGCGAGCTGCGGCGCCAGGGCTTCGATTCCGTCTCGCTCCTCGGCCCCGGGGCCGTGAGGACCCTGGTGGTCTTCGAGGAGGAGAACCTGACGCTGGCGCTCGACCGGCTGGAACAGGGACCGGTCGCGCGCCTCAGCACGCGCCTTGACGGCACCCCGGCCATCGGCATGGGGCCGCGCACGCGCAACCTGATGCTCGGTGCGGCGCAGGCCCGCCAGCTCTTGATCGAGCAGCGCGCCCGGGTCGCCGAGCGCGCGGGCCAGGACGAGCGCGCCGCTGATCTGAGGGAAAGCGCGACGGCCCTTCAGCCACTCACGCTCGAGGAGATAACGGCCAATGTCCGGCTCCTTGTCGACGAGGACACGATCGTGCTCCTGCGCCAGGGGGCGGATTTCGTCGCGGTCGACGCCGATGCGCGCCGCGTTGTCGCCGCCGGTTCGGGCCTGCGGCTGTTCGAGTATGCGGCAGGCGACATCCGAACGGAGCGGGCGACACTCCTGTCGACCGGCGACCCGGTCGCGGATTCGCTTGCGATGACCCGGATGGCGCAGGCGGTCAACGCGGCCGGCGCGAAACTCGCCTTCGTGTCCATCGACGAGCACGGCCAGGCGGACATCCGTCACTGGACCGGCGAAGGCTCTCCCGAGGTGCAGCAGATCGCGCCGCATGAGTGGGCGGATCTCGCGGCGACACTGTCTGCGCGGGTGGCCGAGCGCGCGGAGGCGGCGGAACGCCGGGCCTCGGCCTGGCGGGAGGTGGCCGAGCTCGCCGATCACTTCACGGACCTCTCGATCGCAGCGCGGGCCGACGAGGTCCCCGTCCTGGAGTCGGCCGGCAGCTACTACGTGTTCGGGGCCAAGGCCGATGCGCTCGCCACCCGGTCCGCCGCCGCCGCCGCGGCGCTCGCGACTATCGAGCTCGATGGCGGCCGCAGGGTCAGCCAGATCCGGGTCGATGCCGCGGGGCTCGACGGGATCGCGCGCGATGCCGCGCGCAGCGGTCTCGCCGTCTCGATCGCCAGCGGTCTCGATCGTGCCAACTGGACGCCGATCGGCATCGTGGCACGGCAGGCAGGTCCGACGCTCAACCCGGTCCCGGAGAAGGCGATGCAGCAGTACGGTCCACAATCGCCCGGCAGCCGGGGCGAAGCCGGCCAGAATCCGGCGGGGCAAAATCAACAGGGCAAGGCTCAGACGGCGGACAGCGTGCTGCGCAATATTGCCCCCGGAACGCTGCGGGTGCCGGGAGCGCCCAGCCAGCCGGTACAGGGGACGGGAACGGCAGCGCGGGGCGCGGACCCGCTTGCAGCGGCGCCGGCCGATCCGGGAAACCCGGCAGGGTCCCGCCGGGACGATTTTGTGCGATCGATGCTGCTCCGGCGCTTCGGGAACGACGCCACTCGCATCACCCAGGCCACGACCGAACGGGCCGAGCTGGTCGGGCGGCACAAGATTGCCGTGACCCTGGCCCTCGCAGAGGGCCGTGACATCGCTCCCGAGGTGCTTGCCGACTACCTACCTGCCGAGGTCGGTATCGACCGCCCGACGGCAGAGCAGCTTGCGGCCTTCGGATTTGCCGTCACCGAGCCGCTTTATCTGGGTGGTGATCGCGCGATCCGTGCGATCGCCGATGGCCCGGCGCCGACCCTGCTTGCGCCGAAGCCAGAGGAAGCACTGGCGGCGGGGCCGGCGCTCAGCGCCTTCGTCCTGCGCTCGAGGCGGGTCGCGGATCTGCGCCCAGGACGGCTCGATCACGATGTGCGGATGGTCCTCACCGAGTGGTACGGCGCGGCCCGCGACAAGTATCGCCTCCCCGCGCTGCCGGAGTTCTTTGCCCTGATCGAGCGCGGCGCGCTCGTCGAGCACCAGGCCGCAGCCATGGCCGGGCGCGGCGAGGCACCCAATGAGGTGGCCGCGCGTGCACTGCAGCGCGATGTGCTGTCGGCGCTAAAGCGCGCCGGCTATGACACGGCCAGGATGATCGATGCGGGCGTCGAGGTCGTCGGGGTGCTCGCAAGCGGAATCGCACTGCCGCAGCCAGGTACCCAGGAAGACCAGCTTGCCGCGGGCGCCGAGCAGTCGACCCGGCCCGCGACGCAGTGGGAGGCGCCAGCTACGGGCGCGGTTGCGAGCGCGGCCGTGGCTTACGGACAGCAGGCGGCGAGGGGACCGGCCGCGCCGGTGACATTCGGGTCCGCGCCACCGGGCGCTCCCCCAGCGGCGCAGGCGCCGGGTCTTTCGGCGCTCCCGCCACTCGCGGCGGCTCAGGCCGGTGGCGGCGCGAGGTCAGCGTTCGATCTGCCCAGTGCGACCGCGTTCGGCCAGCCCGCAGCCGCTCCCGCCATCACCCTCGCCGGACTGGATTCGGCGCGTCAGCCGCAGGCGCCCGAGCTCGCGGCATCCGGCCCAAATCAGCCCCCTGGGAGGCAACCGATGCAGCAGGACTCGACCCCGGAAGCCCGCGCACTCGAACAGCGCCTGGGCGAGATCGTCGCCCAGTTGAACGAGCTCGACCCGAAGACCCCGCCGGCCGACATCGCCGCGCTCCTCGCGGCGGATGCCGAGCCGCTCGGCCTGGCGCGATCCGAACAGCTGGCCTCGCTGATCTATCGCGACGTCGGCGGCGAGCAGGCAGGGGTCTGGCCGCTCCAGAACGGCTATGTCCTGTTCCGCGACCCACAGTCCGGTAGGATGTCGGCGGCGACGATGGAAGCGTTCGGCCAGATGATCTCGCCCCAGGGTCTGCTCGGTCGCGATCCGGAGGCCGCGCGGCGCTTCCCTCCGCAGCTGCTCGACGCCTTCCTCGACTATCTCGATTCCGGTCGCGCGACCGATCCCGATTTCGCCGCCGACATGAACGATCTGCGCGAGGAGGTCCAGGCGATCATCTCGGAAGCGGCGCCGGGCACCTCTGTCGAACTCGCCAGGCGTCTCTATGGCGAGCAGGCAACCGTCACCGAATCCGGGGCGCTCGGCCCGGACATGCAGCCGGTATCGGGCCTCTATTTCGACAGTCTGCGGCTGATCGCGGTGTCGATGGATGCGACGCGTGGCGACCCGGCCGCGACCGCCTACTACGAGGCCTATCGGATCCTCGAACCGCTGTTCTCGAACAGCGAGCGTCAGGCCCTCGCATCGGCGATGCCGCTGATCGAGCAGGCCCTCGCTGGTCTCGATCGCGAGGAGGCGCAGAAGGAATACGACGAATTGCGCGCCGCGCTCGAGCGAACGCCATCGGACCATCCCTCGCATGCGCGCATCAAGGGTCAGGTCGAGGACCAAGCGGCGCTGCTGGCCCAGGCGGTCAAGGCCGAGGCGGCGGCGGGCCTGCCGGCGACGGTAAACCAGGCCGCTCGAACCCGCGAAGTGTTCGGCCGCTTCGCCGCCGCGGCCAGGCGCGGCGAGGCTGAGGCGATCATGGCCCGCGCCGTCCGCCTGGCGGCCTCGGGCTCTCCCGCAGGAAGTACCGTCCTGCCGCCTGCCGGTACCGGACGCTTCGGGACCCATCCCCGGGCCGGGGTTATCGCGCCGGCGCCGGCGTCTGCCTCGGCCGCAGGCCGCTGGCAGGCAGCGGCGGCCAGGGTCCGGGAGGTGGGCACGAGCGTGCTCGCCTGGACCGGCCTGTTCAGGAAGATCGACGACGCCCATGAGCGCCGCGACCTGAAGACCTTCCAGCAGGTCGTGGCCGACTCGATGCGCGGCGCGATCGCCCAGCGTGCCGAGGTCTTCGATACCGGCTCGGAACTGTCGTTGCGGGAGGCGTCGCGGATCGCGCGCACCGCCAATCTGCCGCGGCTGGCCCAGCAATACGATCAGCTGTCGCTGCGTCTGCGCAGCCGGCCGATCTCAGCCAAGAAGTTAGTCGAGGATCTGCGCCAGCGCATTACCGACGACCGTATCCGCGACGCGGTCCTGGCCTGCGGTTTTCATCGGGTCGCGGACAGCGCCGATCTCGGCCTGCTCGCCGACACCCGCGAGAAGGCGCGGAAGGTCCTGGCGCTCGCGACGTCGCCGACGCCTCAGCGTGCTGCGGGCCGCGGCCGCGCCGGCGAACGACCGGAGGCGTCCGCGGCCAGGGTCGGCTCGCGTCCGCTCGGCGGCGAACCTCCTGTCGCAGCGGCCTCGCCGGCTGCCGCCCAGTCGGGCGCGCGCCCTGCAGGTCCCAGCAGGCGGGCAAGCGAACTGACGATCGGATTCTGGACCCAGGCCGAATTCATCGCCGGGGCCCAGCAGCGGCGGATACCTGTCGGAGTAGTGGAAAAGCTCGGCGTCGGCAATGTCGTCCAGCGCAATCTCGACGGCACGCCCGTCGTGGACAAGGTGATCTACGGCCCGCGCGACACGCCGCATGCCAGTGTGTCCCTGACGGATCCCGCCCTTTCGGCCGGGCTGCCCGCGACATTGACGGACGTGCAGAAGCGCGATGCGATCCTGCAGCGAGCGGTGCAGGAGCTGCACAAGCGGGTCCTGGTCGCCGAGCTGCAGGCGGGCCGCCGGATCAGCGAGGCCAATCTGCAGACCTATCCTGATCTAGCGCCGCTGGTACCGGCCTGGCTCTACAATGACCGCGCCGACGTCGTGGCGCCGCGATCGCGAGGGTCTGACGTCGGCATCGCGCAGGCCGTGGCGCGCATCGGCGAGCGCCAGCTCGGGCACAGCCCGTTGCAGTTCGCTCTCGGCCGGGATGAGGCCGGCGAGCCTGTCATTGCACCGCCTTCGATGCGCGAGGCGCTCGCTGCGGCGCGCAGGTTGCTCCCGGCTGGGGCTGGGCAGGCGGAGCTTCAGGTTACCAGCGCCGGCCTGCTCGCAAGATCCGCTTCCGGTGCGGCGGCCGCAGTGCCGGCGCATGACGGTGGCTGGCACGTGCATCGGCCGACCACCGACGGGCAGGCGCGGCTGATCGGCAACTTCGCGCATCCGGTCGACGCTGCCGGCGCTGCCCTGGCGCTGGTCGCCGGCGGAGCAAGCGATGCCGAGATCGCTGCCGCAGCGCCCGGCGCCAGTCCCGCGCCGACGCTTTTTTTGCGCCCAAGGCTTGGCCGATGGGGGTACTACACCGCGCCGCGCCCCGATGCGCTCGGAGGAGGTCTCAGCGTCTACTTCTCCGCCGATGGCAGGCGCTTCGATCCGATCGGCCCTGCGGCGGATCCCGACCAGGCACGCGAGATTGCCGACGCCCACAACCGGACGGTCGGACCGGAAGCCGCCTTCACGCGCTGGGAAAACCGGCTCTACGGGGCCGGGTCGGCGGCGCTTGGCGTCCCGCTCGGTCTGCTCGCCGCGCAGATGGTGGACAATTCGACGGGCGGCCCGGCGATCGCGAGGGCACTTGAACTGGTCGACCAGCATCTGAGCCAGGCTTTGGCAACCGCGCCCGGGGCTGACCCCGCGCAACTTTACGCGCGCGCGATCGACACCCTGGCAAGCTCGATCGGTGCCGCCAACCAAGCGGTCAGTATCGAGATGAGGGAAGCCGGCGAGGTTGCGGCCGGTTACCTTGCCCGGCTCCGGGATACCGGGGTCGATCCGACGGCGGCCATCGGCCACACGGCAGGGCATATGGGGGTGGATGTCATGCTGGCCGACAGTCTGCATCGCGGCAACGAGGCGATCGCCGCCGGAATGAAGGCCCTACCCGACGCGATCGGCGATGCGGCGGCGGCGCTGGCCTCCCACCTCCAGCTCCCTGCCTGGCTGGCCACCGAAAACCTGTCGACCGCCCGCGAGCTCGCGTCCCAGGCGGTGGCGCGGGCCCAGGCCGAGCTGGCTCAGTTCGGCGCCCCCACTGCGCGCGAGATCTACGAGGCCGCCGAGAAGCAGTTGTCCGAGCTGGTGCTGAGCGGCGATCTCTGGCGCAACCAGGACTTCGGCGACGCCGACCGTGTCCTGGTCCAGTCGTGGGATCTGGCACTGGGACATCTCCGCTTCCTGAAGGAAGCCGGCATCGATCCGGACCGTGCTGCCACCTATCTGCGCCATAGCGACGCCGGGACGGCTTTCCAGCCGGTTGCCGATGCCGCGGGGACGGTCGTCGAAGCCGGCCACCGGGCGTGGAACGCCGCGGTGGCACAGCTCGAATCGACCGCCCATGCCGGTTCGATCCTGGTCGGAGACGTCCACGTTTCCGCCGAGAGCGCGCTTGGCCGGCTGGCCGCCTCGGGACAGGAGGCGGCCGCTCAATGGCTCGGGGTCTTCGAGCAGCAGGGAGTGGATCTACTGCGCCAGGGGGGCGAGCAGCTTGCCGTGTGGCAGCACGAGCTGGGCGTCGCCGGCGAGGCGGCGAGATCGTGCATCGCGAACGCGGTGCCGGCGGCGCTCGAGCGTCCGCTCGGGCAGCGATTGTTCGACTTCGTGACCGATGCCGGCGCCGTCGATCGCGTCTCGACCGCGGTGGGGCGTGCGGTCGATGCCTGCAAGGCGGGGGCGGAGAAGGGCGGCGCGTTCGCGCGCCTCGGCCAGCACGCGGAGAGCCTGATGCAGGCGGCCGGCGATCTTGCCACGCGCGTGGGCGTGCATCTGCAGGCGTTCAGGCAGGCAGTCGAGCAAGCCACCGGGGTCGATGCGGCAATCCTCGCGGACCATGCGAAGGACATGGCGCGTGCAGCAGGGCATGCAATGGGCGTTCAGTTCGCTCTCGGCCTGCCCGATGGCGGTGAAGCATCGCACATGGAGACGCACCATGCGGGCCACGTGCTTCCGGCGATGCGGTTCTATCTCGGCACTGGGGCGACGGCGCCCGGTCCCGCGGCCAGCCTCGAGGAGATCGCGCGCGAAACACTCGATTTCGCAGTTGCGAAGGGTCTCTCGCCCGAGGCGATCGCGGCAGCGGTGCCGCAGGTTGCGGCCCGCCATGGTCTAGCCCTCGCGGTCGGCGCCGGCATCTCCGAGGATGCACGGCCAAAGCGTGCGGCCACGGCGAAAACGGTGCGGGAGGCCGCGACGACACTCGCCCGCGATGCGGCCTTGGCCGAGGCGCTGGCCGAGGTCGGGGCAATGCAAAATCCGGTGCTCACCCGGGCCGTAGCTGCCCGCAAGACTATACCGTACACCGAGATCGTCGAGCGCCGGCCCCGCGCGATCCGCCTGATCCTCGAAGCGGGCGGGGCGCCGGTATGGTTTCCGGCCGATGCGATCAAGATTGACGCCGCGGCATCGACCGTCTCCGGCAGGGCGTCGCTGATCGATCGCAAGGTCGCTGAGGCGGCTAGGCGCGACGCCGGAAACCGGCTGATCTCGTTGCCGGAGGCCGCCTGGTCGGGCAAGCGCTCGGCCGGCTACGACGTGCTGTTCGAAACCGATGGGGCCGAGCCGGTGGAGGTGAGGATCTTCCTGCCGAGAAGTGTCCTGGTCGAGGAAAGCGCGGCCCCCGCCTGGATCGTCGGCCGCGCCGTGGCGGAAGCGATGGCGCGGCTCGACATCGTGCTCGACCGCCCGGAATCCTGGACCACGCTGGATCTCCGGGTATCCGACACCGGCAGACCGCCGGTGGCGATGACGGCGGCCGACATCGCGGCAGTGGCGGCGCCGTCGACACCCGCCCGCCAGCTCAAGCTGGCCGACCAGCTTTTTGGCGATGAGGCCGCCGAGCCGGGAGCGGCACTTGCGGAGATCGGATTGCGGGTCGCCGGCATCCTCGCCGATCACGACAGCGCGACGGCGGGCCTGCACGAGGCGATTGCCGCCAAAGATGCCGAGATGGTGTCGGCTTGGCTATCTGCGGGCGCCGACCCGAACCGGACCCTCGACCCGGCTTCCGGTCCGGCACTACACTTGGCCGCCGGGGGCGACCTGGCGTTCGCGCAAGAGATCGTGCCGATCCTGCTTGCGGCCGGCGCAAATCCTGGTCAACGCCGCGAGTCCGATGGAGCCTCCCCGCTTGACGTCGTTTACGACCGGGAGGCGCAGGCGGCCCGGGCGGGGCGTGATGCCACGATGATCCGTGCGGAGTTGGAACGGATCGCATCGACCAAGCGGGCGCCACAGCTCTATTTTCCGGAATACAACGCGCAACTGGTTAATGCCGCCAGAACACGCTCCAACGAGGGATTTGAAATCGCTCTCGCGCGTGGAGCCGATCCGAACGCTATTGTCTCAGGTCGCAATACCGTGATGCATCTGGTTGCATCCGACCTCAGGCTCGCTGCCAAACTGCTTCCCGACCTCGTTCGTGAAGGCGGAGACCTCGACGCGGTCGGCGATGACGGCCGGACCGTACGGCGGGTGCTCGCTGACGCAACAGCGCTAGCCACAGCCGCGGCTCCGCCCGATGCGGTCTCCGCGCTGAAGCGCTGGCTCGACCGCGGTCACGATGCGACCCTCCCGGCTGAAGGGAGCAGGGAGAGGCAAGGCAGTCTCGTCGAACTGGTCGGTTCGATGAACCCGGACCTCCGGCAAGTTCGGGAACTCCTGGCCGGAGGCCAGAATATAGACGAACGTCGCCGCGAGGATGGTATGACCGCGCTCCATGTTGCCGCTGAGCGCGGCGACCTGGATGTCGCGGCGGCCCTGATCGACGCGGGGGCCAGGCCTTCCGTCAGAGACAATCGCGGGTTGACCCCCTCCGAGGCAATGGCGGCGGCCGCGGCGAACATCGACCTGCCGTCGCGGCTGCTGCAGGACCGGCTCGAATTGGCCGAGCGGTCGCCGGACCTGGGCGAGACCGTCGGTGTCACGGCCGATATCAGGTCTCCGCTCATTGAGATCGACGGTACCGAGCTGGATTGGGCGGCCGCGGTCAATTCCTTCGTCGCGGACGGGACTGGGCCGCTCGAATTCAGGACCGCGGCCATCGAGCTGCAGGCGGGGCTTCCGGCTAGGGAAGTGACCGTGTCCGACGACTCTGACCAGGTCAGCCTGGTGTTCGAGGTGCCGAGATCCGAAGTCGCCCAGACCGTCGAGCGCCTGTCGGATCATCCTGACGTCGACGCTGTTCGCGTCGCCGACGGCGGCACCGGCCTGGGGGCCGATCCCGTCGATGACCTTGCGACGGCGATCAACCGGCGCGACCCGGATCGGGTCGCGCGTATCCTCGCCGAGCTGAAGGAGCTCGGCACGGCGCAGCAAGTCGTCAATACCGCCCATCCTTTGGCCGATGGTATGGCGGCAGTCCACAATGCCGCGGGCAAGCCCGAAATCCTGCGCTTGATCCTCGAGGCGGGCGGCGATCCGCACCTGCGGACCGTGCCACCCGGCGAGGGTCTGCAGCCGCTGCATTTCGCGGCAAGAACCCGGTCCCCCGAGAGTGCGCGACTGCTGATCGATGCCGGTGCTGATCCCGGGGCACCGGATGACCTCGGATACACGCCGATCGGCATGGCAAAGGCAAATCTCGCGGCTTCGGCCAAGTATCACGCCCACGCGGCGGCCCGGGAGGAGCATCGGTCACAGGGCAGCTCGCCTGCGGCCGAGCCCAGCGCCGAGGTCGCGCGGCTGAAGGACCAGCACGAGACCAGCAAGCGGCTCGTCGAGACGATGGAGTCTGGCATCGAGCGCGATGGGGCCGCAACGGCGGCGGAGGTTTCGCCGGCGCCGTCCGCCGGCCGCGCCGAGCCAGGGGATGGAGCACCCGAGGCAATCTCGGCCGATCAGGCTGCCCCCGTCGAGGTGAAAGCGGAGCCGACCGTTTCGGCCGTGGATAGGCTGTTCGGCGGCCTGTGGCAGCGGGCGATCGGTTCGTCGGGCTTCCGGTTCAAGCTCGACGAGGCCGCCGGCGCGGTCGACGTGGTCGCGACCGGCGCCGTCGCCGACCGGGTTCAGGCTGCCCTATCGGCTCAACTCGGGCCGCCGCACCGTGCGTTCGCCCCGGCCGAGGGCGAGGGCATTCAGTTCGAATGGAAGCGCGTCTCGGCCGAGCGAATGGGCGACCTTCCCGGGCACCTCGAAGATCTGGCTGCCGACAGGCAGGCCGCCAGGAGCGCCGGACCCGTCGTCAACCTGCATGAATTGCGATCGGCCCAGGCGCGGAACGACGCGGCGCAGGCCGAGCGGCCTCAACGCACTTACCTCCATGTCCCCGGGGGGCAGGAACTCTCCGCCTGGCAGCTGGGGGCCGATCGCGATCCCGCGGCCGGCATGTTCTACGTCACCGCTTCGACTTCGGCCGAACAGCGCCAGGCCGTGCTGTCGACCTTCGAAACCTATGACCGGGCGAAGGCCCGATTCACCTACATCGAGGTTCCCCCGGCCGCCGAGGACAGGAGACGGGCGACCGCCATGGGTGCGACCTGGGATTCGATCGCCGGCCAGTTCCGGCTGGGGGACGGTCAGCCCCAGGACCGCCAAGCGGCCCTCTTGCGCGTTTACCCTGCGGCAAACGCCTCGCAACGGGACGCCAGCGACCAGCGCAGGCACCAGTTCCGCCTCGACGAGCAACAAGCCTTCGTCGCGGCCTCTCCGGCTACGGCCAAGCTCGCGGAGTTCGGCCCTGCCGCTCCGCCTTCCGCACCGAAAGAGGCGGGAGCTGTCGACACCGGCCTTGTCCGGGCGGCCGATCGCCGCAATGCGGCCGACCTCGAGGACGAGCGTGCATCCGCCGGCGACAAGGCAAAGGGGGGCGAGAAGACGCCGCACGGCATTGCCGAGGCCGTCATCGAGGCGGTGACGGAAACCGGCGGCCAGGTCCGCGGCACGGCCACCGGGGCGCTAGCTCGGCTTCGCGCGGCCCGCACTCGGTCGCAGTTGCCGGCAGCGGCCGCCGAGCGGTCCATGACCGGGCACGGAGACTTGCCTGCCCGGCAGCCTGCGGCCACCGCCATCCCGACAGCCGTGCGGGCGGCCACCCCTGCCGTCGTACCGCTCAAGGTGTCTGACAATGCCGATCGGGGTGCAGTGGCCGATAAGCTCCGGAATCTCGATCTGGCGACCCTCAGGGAGATGGGCAAGGCCACCGCAGCGCGGGTCGGTGAGGTATCGAAAAGCCGCGGTCCGACCGCGGCGATCTTGTCAGGCGAGTTGACACGAGGCCTGAACATGATCAACGACCAGATGACCGCGAGGGGGCAGGACAGGATTGAAGTGTTCCGGGGCGATGCGGCCGCAGCCGCGCCGCGGCGCCCGCAGCGTGAGCGCGACTGATGGAGGCATCTGCGATCATCGGTGCCTTGTCGGGCGAGAGGCCGTTGCGCCTGGATCGGGAAGGCGCGCGTCTCGCCCTGGCGCATCTTGCCGTCAACCATCCGGAGCTTCTCGCCATGGGATTGGCACGCGCCAGGGCGCGTGCCACGGCGGCGGGCCGAAGCACCGCCGCAATCGATCGGGCCAGCGAGCGCCACCCCTTATCCGATCCTGGTGCCGCCCGTGCGGGCAACAGGGACAGAGCAGACAAATGGATGGCCGTCCGGGTGCGCAGCACCTCTTCGTTGGCCGAAGGTGCTGCGCTCGAGCTGCGCGCTGCCGCATGGGCACACCAGGATCGGATAACGGCTGACGAGGCAGATATTGCGGAAGGCAGGCGGCCGCCGGCCCGGCCAGATACAGCGCTCGCGTTCGATCGCGCCAGTGAGCAACTCGATCGCAGCCTCGATCCGGATTTGCGTCGCTCCGGCCACGATCCCGAATCAGTGCAGGGTCCCGAGGGAGCCGGCCTCCTGTCGCGCGGGCCAATGCCAGCGCAACAAAGAACCGAGCCGCCGGCGCTGGTCGAGATCCGGCTCCCCGATCCTGGGCTCGTCGGCGCCGACCATGCGCGCAAGGTCACGCAATCGCTCGAGAGCGCCTTCCGGAGCCTTGATCCGGCCGAGCTGGTCGCTCGTCACGCCGCCGGCAGGGAGGAAGCTGTCCGCCGGCGCGGACCCACCGGATCCTTGCTGGCCGGGGAATATGCCCGAGGTGTGGCGGTCATCGAGCGGATTGCCGCCGAGCGCGGGATCCCGCTCTCGGCGGATCCGCGGCAGAAGACCGCCCGGCACGTCGCGGGGCGCCGCCCGGACACTAACGAACGGTGAGGTGAACGACATGATCAGCCGAATGGCCTCTGCCATCTCCGCATCGCTCGGTAAGCTTCGCCGAGGCGCGTCCGACGTCGCGTTTCTGGCCGTCGACGGCCTCCTCGGCAGCATGGTCGCCGAATACGATCCGGAGCCCGAGCGGCGCAAGGCGCAGCTTTGGAAGTGGATCACCATCGCGTGCATGACTCTCGCCGCTTTGGTCGGCATCACGCTGCTTTGGCCGGCGCGAATGTTTGTCGACAACGTCATCCTCGGCAACTGGCCCATGGCGGCCTGGTGGAGCCAGACGGCGAGCTACTATGGCGGGTTCTTCCCCTATCTCGGCCTTCGGGAATGGTGGTCCGGAACCGTCCCGGTCACCGCGAGCGGGTGGCCGGCGCGTTGGGCCCCGTTCATCTACATGCTGTTCATCAAGTTCGACGGCGCCCGGTATGGGCTGTCGCCCTACCTGATCGTCTTTGTGGTGCCGATGGCGCTCGCAGCCTTCGTCGGTCGCGCGTGTCCCTACGAACTGCGTCCGAAATCTCAGGGCGACGCGAAATGGGCCACGGAAGACGAGCTTCGGAACTCGGAGCTGTTCGCACCCACCGGCATGATCCTCGGTCGCGTGCCCGTCGTGGGGCAGGTCGATTCGACGAGGCGGTCCCGTGGTCACAGCCAGCGCCACTTCCTGCGCAACTGGGAAACGCTGTCCGGAATCCTGATCAGCCCGCCGGGGACCGGCAAAACCGTCCAGCTTGTCACCCAGATCCTGGCGGATTGGCCCGACCACCTGACGCGCTTCCTATTGGGTATCATCCCGATCGCTAAGATCCGTGCGGCCGTTCCCGGCCCGTCCATGCTGATCAACGA
This sequence comes from Rhizorhabdus sp., assembly GCF_018006725.1. Classification (GTDB taxonomy): domain Bacteria; phylum Pseudomonadota; class Alphaproteobacteria; order Sphingomonadales; family Sphingomonadaceae; genus Rhizorhabdus. The sequence goes on along the minus strand of NZ_JAGMXV010000007.1, from coordinate 33,321 downwards.
CCCCAAGGGCGAGATCTACAACACCACGAGCCGGCATCGTGCAACGCTCGGGCCGGTCGTGAAATTGGCATGGGCGGAGACCGATCCCGAACTCGATTGCTGGAACCCGCTGGATCCGAGCAACTATCCCTACGGGTTGGAGGGCATTGCGTTGCGCCGGGCCATTCTCGCGTTGCTGGAGCCGCTCTATGGCCCCTACCGGGGCGCAGCGTTGGGCCAGCTGCTGCTGCTCACGCAGCTGAGGCATGACTGGGCCGACATGCTTGCGGCCGGCCCCGCCATGCTCCTGTCCGACGACCATGGCAAGGAGCTCTGGGACGGACTGCCCCATGCCGGCGCGCCGGCTCGGGATCTGGTCGACCTGGCGGTCGCTGGGCTGCGACCCCATATCGATCGCCTCTACAAGGTCTATGCGGAACGAGAGAAGTACCTGGAAAGCCTGGCGGCGATCCTGATTCCCGAGACTGTCGAACAGCACTGGCGGATCACCGGGCGCGAAGCGCTCGCTGGCATGATGGGATTCGAGATCGCCCGCGCCGAGAATGATCCGGTCAACTATGGCGAACCGAGCATCCCCAAAATACTCGACTGGCTCAATGCATGTACCGGCGGCCGTGGCTTTCGTGATCCTCGCGAAGAGGCGGTGGTCGAAGGTTCCGACGGCGATGCCCATGGAGCTGGAAAATACCTTGGGCAGGACAACGTGGGATCGGCCAACGAGCCGACGGGCGGTGACGCGGATACTGATATGACTGCCCAACTGCTCGAAGCGGCGATTGAAGAGGCTACCCGCAACGGCTACCCGCCTCGCGTGATCAACGACCTGAATGCCCTCCGCATGAAGCCGGATCGGGAACGAGGGTCGGTCATCAGCACGGCCGGCGGGGCGATCAACATCTTCAAGAATGCCGCGGTCCGGGCGAGAACGTCGCGGTCGACGTTCAGGATCACCGATCTCAGGGGTGTTCCCAACGGCAAGAAATCCGGCATGAAGGTCGATCCCATCAGCGTCTACCTTGTCGTCCCGTTGAAGGATGCCAACAGCCTCGGCAGGGTGACGTCGCTGCTGCTCGAGGCGGCCGCTGGGATTCTGCTCTCCGAAGACGACGAGGAGGTCAAGCGGCGCAAGGCGGCGGGCACCATGCGCCCCGTGCTGTTGCTGATAGACGAATTCTGGACGCTGCAGCGCTCTGATTCCCTCCGGCAGCTTCCGGCCCTGGGGCGCGGCCTGTGGGCAATGCTTCTCCTTGTCGGCCAGACTGATGGTCAGATCGCATCGAAATACGGCAGCGACGGTCCAAACGCGGTGAAAGAGCTGAAGGCGAGCTGCCACTACAAGCTCTACCCTGCCCAGAACGACATGGATTCGGCGAAAGGGGTGAGCGAGCTGATCGGCAATCAGACGGTGATCACCCGCAACCGCAGCGAACAGAAAGGCTTTGGGAAGGGGGTCAATCCCTTCTCCCACAACGTCAATACGTCATTCGCCGGCGTACCCCTGATCCGCGCCGAACAGCTCACCCGCTTGCAGAAGCTCGATCCCCGCAAGAACCAGTGGGGTTGGCAGCTGGTGCGATTCGGTGAACATAATATCCTGTGCAGGCCGGCCGCGTGGTTCGACATGCCGGAACTTCGCAAGCGGGCCGGCAAACTTGCCCAGCCGAGGCCGATCGTCCGGCTCGAGGAACAGCAACCGGCGACCGCCAGCGCGAAGCCGCAAGCCGATTTCGCGGAAGTCGCGGCAAAGGCAAATGCCCGCCTCGCCGCCTCGGCCGATCGGGCCTGACAGTGCGAAACGAGAGCGGGCCGATGCAAGCGGCGGCCATCGCGCGGCTGCGAGGCGATGCACTCGCTTCGCTGGCCCAGGTCCTGCCCGATGAGCTCGCCTCGGCCGCCCTCAGCGCCCTCCTCAGCGACGGCAGCATCGCCGCGCGGCTGGTCGCCTTGGCCGGCGACGGCCAGGCTATCGGGCTCCTGCTCTTTTCCGAGCCGGCACATCGTGTCGCGTGGTCCCACGCGACGGTTCGCCAGCAGGACCAGGCCGCAGAAACCGTTTCGTCGCTGCTGCCGGCCGCAACTGCCCTTCGCGCTCTCTACACCAGGCGCTCGGCCGAAGTCGCCCATGTCGCCAGGGTGATCGTCGGTGCCGGCGTCGACCACCATCAGCACGACCGGCCTGCGGTCGAGTTGCTGGCCATCCTGATCGAGGCAGGACTATGCCTCAGCGATGCAGACCGACAGGACTGGGCGGCCCAGGTTCGATCGCATCACCTCGATGTGGCTGAGCGGGCGCGGCGGGCGGACCGGCTGCTGCGGCTCGGCCGCCAGCTGGCGGGCGGCGACGAGGCGGCCGAGCAGGCGGCAGAGCGCGTCGACGACGAACTTCGGCGCATCATCGTGGACCTCCGCCGCATATCGGCGCCTGCCCGCATCTGGCAGCCCCTCCAGGATCTCCTCTTCGTCGGCGAGGGCGAGCGGTGGTCGGCACTGCTTCGCCTGGCGCGGCTTTACGCCGCCTTCAGGCAAGACCAGATCCCCTGAGGTTTCGTTTGGCAAAGTCGCGCCAGCGAAAAGTCCGGCATGAAAACTCCCTGTTGCTTTCCGGACCGGAATGACGCTGACCGTCCAGCGAGTGGCACACCACCGAGCTCAGCCCAGTGCCGAATTAGAGCGGCGCAAGCAACTTGGCCTATGTTCGTGCTGTCGCCGGCCCGATCCGGACAATGCATCCTGTCACGCAGGTCTCTTTCCAAGGGTGAACGAGGACTTGTTGTCCGATGATCTGGTCTTGAGCACCACTTTTCGCCGCTTGCTTGGGAAAGTCTGACTCGCCCGATTGGTGGACGCTGGTTTTACTGGTCGCAGCGCCGCGCAGGCGCCTGAGGAACAGGAAAGGGACCCGTCCAATGTCTGACACAGCAACCGCAAGGTTCACCCCCGCCGCTTACGCGGACACAGACCATGCCCTCGATGCGGCTCTCGACCGGATCTATCTCGAGGTGCTTGAATCGTTCGAGGTGATGATCATTCGCGAGCACGATTTCGGCGTCAGGCGCAATACGCTCGCCAAGATCCGTGCCGACGATTGGACGTTTCGTACTCTGCCGATGTACGACCCGGCCTTCAATCGCCTCGGCCCGGATAACGCGTTCTGGCTCCAGCTGAAGGGCCGGCGCGGGCAGGGATTGCTCGCCACCCTGTCGATGCGGGTCTGGGCGTGGGACGACGTCGAGGATCTGTTCGCCACCAACAGAATCCTCGAGGACGGCTCGGCCGCTGCGCCGTGTGGAAGCGTCGTCACCTGGAAGGGCGCGGCCAGGCCATCGGCGCTTCGGGGAAACCTGGGCTGGCTCGGGGGAGCATGGGTCGATCCGAGCCTTCGGCGCCGGCGGCTGCCCGCTCTGATGCTGGCCTATGCCCAGGCGGTGTTGTTGCGAAACTACAAGGTCAGCTACAGCTTCGGGCTCCTGGAGCACGAAAAGCGCCGGTTGCTGGAAACCAGCTACCGCTTCGCCGGTGTCGAGGAAGGGGCCGAGCTGATGTGGCAGGGTCAGGCCATCCCGCTATTGCTATGCTGGAACGCTGCCGCCGACATGATGCGGATCGTCGAGGACACTGTCGCCGGTGCCGGCGAGACTCGTTCGAGCGACGGCGTCGGCTGACACCTGTCCGCCGCGCTGGGCCCGCGCCTCAGTTGGCGTGCTGGCCCAGCCGGCGGTAGCCGGCGCTGATCGTGCAAACGGCGTCGGGAACGCCTGCATGATACATCGGCAGCGCGATACGCTCGTAGACGAACCGCTTGCCCTCGATCAAGCCCGAGAACCGGTGCATCACCGGGACCCCGGCCTCGATTGCCTCGGCCAGCGCGGCCGCGGCGGCCTCGACATAGGCACTGTCGGGGATGTCCTGAACCCGCATCCCCAGCGGATTGAAGCCCTGGAACACCGCGACGGGGAAACGCCAGCCGCTGGCGGCAAGGCACCAGGCCTTCAGGTTGTCGACCGCATCGGGGTCGGCGATGAGAAGCGTGCCCGTGTTGCCGAGCAGCACGTCGTTTCGCAGCAGCTTCTCCTCGACCTGTGAAAACTCGGTCCATTCACGGCCGCCGATGGCGGACCAGATCTTCAGGACCTCGACGAGATGCGGGTCGCTGATGTCGTCCAGTCTGGCCCGCGCGAAGCAAGAGACCATCGCATTTCCCCATTTCCGAGCAGGCCGGCCTTGAGACCCTTGACCAGAAGCAGACCGCCCTATCGACAACCATCGATCCTCGGCCCATCCTTCTATCCTAGTCAAGCACCGGAGTCGCTGTCCGCATGACCGCCGAGCCCGCCCAGCTGCCCCATCCCGGTCAGAAAGCGTTCCGCGACCCCATTCCGTATGCTGGGGCACTGGTGGCGATGGTGCTCTTCGCGGGCAACTATATCGCCGGCCGGCATGCCGCGGGGCTGGGTTTCAGCCCGGCCGACCTGGTGGCGCTGCGCTATGGCATCGCGGCCGTCGCCACCCTGCCTTTGCTCCTGCGCCACGGATCGGTCGCCCAGCTGGGAGGCATCGGCTGGCGCCGGGGGCTGGCTCTGGTGGTATTCGCCGGCGCACCCTACACGGCTATCGGCTTCGCCGGCCTGGCGCTCGCCCCGGCCGGCCACGGCGCGGTGCTCAATCCTGGTGCGATGATGGTGGCCGGTGTGGTCCTGTCGGCCGTTTTCCTCGGCGAGCCTCTTCGGGCTCCGGTCCTCGCCGGCATGGCGGCCGTGCTGGCCGGCTTGGTGCTGGTTGCCGGCGGCGGTATCGCCCACGGGGATCCCGCAGTAAGGATCGGCGACCTGCTGCTCGCGGGTTCGGGGCTGCAGTACGCGATATTCATGATCCTGGTCAGGCGCTGGAAGATCGGGGCGTTGCAGGGCACGGCCGCGATCAACCTCCTGTCGGCCCTGATCTGGCTTCCACCTTATCTGGCGACAACCGGGATGAGCCTGTTCGATCGGCTTCCGCTGGTCGATATTCTGCTGCAGGCGGGACTCCAGGGGATCGTCATCGGCGTACTTGCCGGCATCCTCTATGTCCATGCCGTCGGGTCTCTGGGCCCGGCCCGGGCGGCGTTCTTTCCAGCCTCTCTACCTGTGCTGGGCACCGTGCTGGCGGCTCTCCTGCTGGGTGAGCCGATGACCTTGCTTCAGGCAGGCGGCGCACTGGCCGTCTGCGCCGGTATGATCGTCGCCCTCAAGCCGGCGCGGCGGCGTGAACCTGCAATCAGCCGAAGAGCCTGAGGGGTACCGAGCTGGGCAGGTCCGGCGGGATCGAGAGGTGGACCGCCCAGATCGTCGGCGCGAGATAGGCGCCGAACGGGATCCGCCGGCAGCGATGCGGGTCCCGGCGCGATCCGACAAGCCACGCGATAGCGCAGGCAACCGCAAGCGCCGCGGCCGCACCTGCGGGACCGGTCCAGGCGGCCGCGGCGGCCAGCAGCTTGAAATCGCCGCCGGGCAGGGCAGAGGAAGGCGCTAGGACGTCGACCAACCGCCAGGTGACAGCGAATACGAGGCATCCGGCCGCAGCCGACGGAAACGTCTCTGGGTTTTTCAGGGACGCTGCCAGGAGACCAAGAGCGGCAAGCGGAAGGGTCAGTTGATCCGGAAGCCTGAAGGCCCGGCAATCCACGCGCGCGAGCGTGGCCAGGGCCGCGGCGAGAATAAGCGCCATCACCCGGTCGGCCTCATCCTCGAAGCGGAGGTGGACCAGGATTCCGGCGAGACAGCCGGCCAGGCCCAGAGCCGCCACGTCGCTCACCCAGTGCTTCCCAATATTGCCGGCCGCATAACCTGCCCGCGACACGGCGAGGGTCGCCAAGCCCCCGAGACCGGCATGCCAAGCCAGCATCGCCATCGCCACGGACGTCATCTCTGGACCGTCGAGGGCGCACCGTTCTGCAGGATGAAATCCGCCGCGCGCTGGGCCTGGCCCGCGGCCCAGAAGAAAACGCGGCGCTGTTCCTTGAGGGCCAGGCATTCCATCCAGCCTCGAACATAGGTCCCATGGTCGGGGCGCAGCACGGTCCCCAGCCCGAACCGCGCGCAAAGAAACGCGGCACCGAGCTCCGCGACCATCTCTTCCTTCGCCCGTTCGGTCTTCTTCCGATAGCCGGCGAGGCTCGGCCGATCGAGCCGCCTCTTCGAACCGGTCGCATGGATGTGCTCGTGGGCCATCACGCCGGCGTAGTACTCGTGGCCGGATAGCCCGTCATAGTCGCCATAGGCAGCCTGGGCGGGGCTCGTGATGCGATCGTAGGCCGGATCCCAGAATGCCTGGTGACCGCCATGGGCAAGTGCCGGGCCCCGGCGGCCGGTCTTCGACGTCCGCCAGTTCGTGAGCAGCTGAAGCAAATCGCGCGCCGCATCGCTCGGGCTTGCCGGCGCGGGCGGCCGGATGTCGGCTCCTTCGATTTGCGCGATGTTGAACCATGGCTGCCGCTCGAACCCCAGCAACGGCCTGACCTCGCCTCCCTCGGGGTCGCCTCCGAGCTGGCCGCCGTGTCGAGGGGCGTTCGAACTGCCGGGCTTCCAGCGCGCCGGCGGCGCGGCTTCGTCGAACACCGGAACCAGGATCACGGTGCCGGTCTCGCCCGCGCGAACCTTGCCGCGCTTGCGCTCCCACTGTTCGGCCGGCGCCCACAGGCTCGCCTTGAACCCGCGCTTCTTGGAGGCGACCGAGAGGGTCAGCAAGTTGCTGGTCCGGAAGCGCCGGCCGCTGAAGGCATTCTCCGGTAGCCCGCCTTCGAGCGCGTGCCAAGGCATGCGCCAGACCCCATTTGGTCCCTGGCCGGCACCGGCCAGGATCTCCTGGGCGATCTGGTCGTAGCCGTCGTCGACGGCAACCAGGTCATGCACCAGCGCGCTCACCGCCAGGCGGCCCGCGCGATGACGCCAAACTCCGGGGCTCGCAGATCGCCGGCGAGGTCGTGGCCCCGCATCGCTCAGCCGCCGCCCTTGCAGGCGGCCACCCTGATCGCGGCGCCGAAATACATCGTTTGCTCGCTCCCGTCGCTCATCAGCATCTTGGCTGCCATGCTTCCGGTCGGTACGAGCATCTGCTCTTCGCCCACGGAAACGACCGCGGGGCCGAACCAGACCTGCCGGTAGCACAGGACGGAGGCTGCCGCCGCTGATGGGACCGCCTCGCCTGCCTTCGGCTTTTCGGACTGATCCTGGGAAACCGCCTTCGGTTGGCCGCCGGCGACCGTGGTGGCCGGGTCGACCGCGGCGGGCTTGCTCTCGGCGGTCGCCGGGGGGGACCAGGCCAGCGTGGTGGCCAGCGCCAGCAGCCGCAGCACCAGATGGCTCTTCGTCATCATTCCCGGCCCTCCTTCAGCCGATCACGTCGACTTCAAAAAAACCCGCCAGCTCGACCTCGTCGCCTGACCGTCGGCGCGACTGCACCAAGGCGGTTCGGTGCGGGCGGATGAAGCGGAGTTTGCCCTTGGGCAGCGCCAGTCGCCGCTCGAGCGCCGCGTGATACATTTCGTCGACCCCGAGGATCATCTTCGATGCAGCCGACGAGATGATGGCCTGCGGGAACGTGGAGATCTCCTGCGCGGCGAGGATCACCATCACGCCGAACTTGCGGGCTTCCCTGAACAGGATGTTCAGGATGTGCTCGTCGTCGCTGTCGATGAAGGCGGACGCCTCGTCGAGCACTATCGCTGTATCGGGCCCGTTCGCCTCGCCCCGGGCCTTGGCCTCCGCGAAGAGCTTGCCAAGCAGGCACTCGACGAAAAACTGCTGCTCGTTGCGAGCGATGGCGCTGATGTTGTAGCGCCATACCGGCCGGTCGACGTCGAATGCCGGCGCCTCGCCTTTGAACAGCCCCGATCCCTCGAGCGACTCCAGCCGATCATACAAACCCTTGACGACATCGAAGCTGTCCCAGGCGATGAGTTCCTCGATCTCGGCCCCGGTCTCCATCCTGTTGACCGCTTCGCTGATCCTCTCGACGAACTTCTCCTTGGCGGCTGCCAGCGCTTGTTCTACGTCGTCACCGCGGATGTTCCTCATCTTGAGGGTGGAGTGCTTCTTTGCCAGCTTGCACACCTCCTCCAGCGCCCGGGCGGCCGAACCGGGCACGCCGATCTTGAGCTGCACGAGTTTCTGATGGACGTCGCGCTTCAGATCGGAGAGCACGGGCTGCCGCTTCGGGTTCTTGGCCCATCCCCTGGGGTCGAAATCGAGCGACCAGCTCCGCGCGTTGCCCGGCTCGAAGCCGTATCTCGCGTACATGTCCATCAACAGCCGGAGCAACGCGGACCGCTGCTTTTCGCCGAGCGTCGCTTGCCGCAGCATCAGCGAGACAAAATTCACTGCCGCGCGTCGCGGGCCGCCATGGTCAGGATCCGATGCCACCTCCAGTGGGTTGAGGCCGGCCTGCGTCGCTTCAGAGAACACCCGGCTGTCCGTCAAGCCGGCGGACACCTGCAGGTCGCCATGCGGGTCAATCAGATGAACCCGCACGCCGGCATGGCCAAGCGCGTCGACTATCCTGCGCAGCTGGTGCGATTTGCCCGAGCCCGACGAGCCCGCGAGGATCAGATGGCCGTTCATCGATGTCGTGCTGTCGAGCGCAAACTCGATCTTCTGTCCGGCGCGCGCGCCCGTCCGCATCGTCGCTGCGCCGAACGGAATCCGGAACCGCGGTGAAGTGCGGATCGATCGCTCCGCCTGATGCCTAGCCTCTGCCATGTCTAGCGCCTCCAGCGCCGATGAACTCACCGCCGCGATACGGCGCGGCGGCCCCGGTGAAGCCGCGGTCGTCGCTTTCCTCGGCAGCCGACCACGCGAGCCGCTCCAGCGCCCTGACCATGCCGAGCGCGATCAGCAGGCCCTCGATGGCCGCACCGGCTACAAGGCCGCAAAAGGCAAGGAAGATTAGGCTGAACCGGTCGAGCGGCACGATGGCGACCGGCGACCCCGGCAAGGTCGACGCCGCCGGCAGCAACGCTGCGATCGACACGACGACGACCGGCCAGAGCAGGACCCTCGTGACGGTCATGCCCGCCGACCAGCTGCGTTCCCCCGATAGGCCCTGCATCGCCTAAACCCCCGCGCCTCAGTGGCTTCCGATGTGCTGCAGCGCCGCCGCCGCGGCACCGCGCAAGATTTCGCGCGAGACGTCGTCGTCGGCCGCCTCGATCCTGAGATCGCAAATGCGCCGCACCAGGGAGGCGCCCTCGCTGCCGTTCAGGCCGAGCATGGTCGACCACCAGTGCTGCGCCGGAAGGGGCGCCGGCGTTGCCTCGAAGCCAGGCTCCTGTCGTCCATGGCCGAGGATTGCCCGCCAGTTCATTTCCCGCGGGATTTCGACGACGGTCGTTCGCTTGTTGTCGTGACCACGCGAAACATGGACGACCAGGTCGATCGTGCGTACGAGATAGGGGATGATCGCCTCGGCATCGCGGCCGGTGGCGAGCTCGTAGTTTCGCCGCCAAGCTTCGAGGCCTTCCATGCCGCTGTTTGCGTGGGCGGTGAGCGTCAGGCCCTTGTGCCCGGTGTTGAGCACGCGGTACATGGCGGCGGCGTTGTGAATCGACAGCTCGCCGCAGAACAACTGGTCCGGCCTCAACCGCAGGACGGAATCGAGGACGATCTCGTAGGTCAGCTCGCTGTCGGAGGCCCAGCGCGACAGCAGGATATGGACATAGTTCCGGAGATCCGGCGGGATATCGATCTCCTCGACGTCCTCGAGGATGATCGGCCTCAGATGGCGCGGAAAGAACTCCTTGATGATCAGGTTCATCAGCGTCGTCTTGCCGGCGCCTGTGCCGCCGAGGATCATGATGGTGGCCCCATGACGCATTGCGCTGCCGATCCGGGCGATATCCGCTTCGCTGAGCCCGAAGGAGGCGAGATCGCGCTTCTTTCGGCGCTTGACCCGGATCGCGATCGCGACCCCGGTCGTCACGTTCGCCCCGGTCATGACTTGAAGACGATGGCCGCCGGGCAGGGAGCAGCCGAGGACCGGCCGCCTCGCGGTGAACCGGCGTTCCGTGAGCTGCCCCATGCCGACCGCGAAAGCCTCTATCCAGTCGCGGGTGATCTCCGGCGCCTTCACCGGTCTCCAGCCGGCGCTGCCGTTGTCGGCCTCGGTCTCGACGAGCAGCACGCCAGGCTCGTTGATGACGATCTCGATTACCCGATCTGCCCGATCGTTGAGGTGCGGCAGAAGCGGCCTGGCAAGCGCCTCGAATAGCGCATGGCGTTCCGCCAGGACCCGCTCGTTGCTGGCGATCGGGTTCATTACGGTACCGACCGCGGCACGGCAGCCGGCGTCTGTGGGCCAGCTGGGTTGATCGCGCGGCCCGGGCCCACAGGGGCCGGTTGTGCGGGCCCGGTGCGTGGTTCTCTGCCGGCAACCGGTACCGGCGTAAGTTCGAGTGGACTATCCTCGTCGAGCTCGTCAATCCGGCGCAGCCACAGATCCTCCATCGGCGTCACGATGATCTTGGTTCCCTGAGGAATCTGGATGATTGGGCGGATCTTCAGCTTCTCCCTCGCGATCTCGTTGATCGTCTGGCCGAGGTTCTGACTGACGGAATTGGCTGCGGCAACCTTGGCGGCCGATGTGGTGTCCTGCTGGACCACGCCCATCCCGGGATAGCCGTAGAGCGTGGATTGCTGCTGGGAGAGTGTGGCGAAGCCCTGCACAAGGCCAGTCACCACGGAGGTGGTGAGCGCCAGGCCGAGCCGCTCCCAGGTCCGGTCATCGACATCGCCCGGCGTTCCGGCCCGGCCCATCATGTCGGCATTCGGATCCTTGATGACGATCTGCACGCCGTCCGGGCGAATGACACGTTCCCACTGAATCGGAAGCCTGGTCTCGCCCTGCGCCTGCAGGGGCTGATAGCGGCCCACAAGGCGCGACCCGCCGGGAATCACCACCAGCCGTCCGCTGCGGCCATAGACGTTCCTGCCGACGACGGCAGTCGCCCGGCCGCCGATCTGGCTGTCGATCGCTCCTTCCAGTGTCGCCTCGATGAACGCGTCCCCGGTGATGACGCGTTCGCGGTCGACCGGCAGCGAAGAAAGCCGTTTCGGGGTTCCGGCACCGTAGTCCACGCTGCTTGCGCTGGACCGCGCCCCGGCATCACGACGCATGATCGCGTCCTGATTAGTGATCCACCGGGCATTATCCGCATTTCGACCGCTGAGCGCCGCGCCGGCACGGCGATCGCGTTCGACCTTCATCGCCTGGATCGGGTCGGCAGGCGCCTGGTCGAGCGCTGGCGGCTGGCCCGTCGCGGCCGGAGCCGGGGCCATGATCGTCGGCGGCACCGGCGCCGGGGGAGGGTCGGCGACGGTGGCGGCCAGCGCGACCTGGACCGCCAGCGACGGATCGCCCTGGACCGGGAGCACGATCCCGCCGTTGGCCCGGCCCGCGACGTCGGCGCGGAGCTCGATCGTCGCGCTGCATCTAGCACCGGCATTGAGCCGGTCGCGGCAGTCGTGCTGTCCCAGCGTGAAAAACCCTACTTCTCCGACCAGCCTTGGCGGCCCGCCGAGCATGACGACCTCATCGCCGACATTCTCGAAATCGATGACAGCCCGCCGCGCGGCGTTGAGCGAGGTCGCGAAGTCGACCGCCGCCGGCCGGGCTTCGATCCGCCCGGGCCGCTTCGGCGGCTGGTCGACCAGGGTGTCCTTCTCCAGCCGCGGCGCGAGCGGCGCGGGCGGTTGCTCCGGCGGCTTCCTTGTGAAGACGACGATGCCCAGCACCGCGGTCGCGACCAGCAGCAGGCCCAGCGCGACCCATTTGAGCGCGGTCTTCGCCCCGCCACCCGCGTCGTCGCTCAAGGCGCGAACCTCGGCGTTCCCCTGCCGAGATCCGTGTCGACGACTGCGGCGCGCGAGGCCACGCCCGGGCGCGCATCACGGATGCATACGACCTTCGCTCCCGATTTCAGCGTAATGTCCCCGACGGCTTCCACCACGAGGACTTGGCCGCGATCGCCGGTCGTTCGCGTGTTGACGGGCATGTCGACATCGTCGACCACCAGGAAGGCGGCGGGAATGGAAATCCGATCGCCGCGCTCGCCGAAGTCGAGCATCGTCCAGACGCCGTCCGAGAAGACGCGGTCGGGCGCGATCTCTCTGGATGCATCGTCGCGCACCCAGATCGAGAATCCATCCCAGCGATACCGCGAGGGATCGGTCGGCACGCGGCGGGCAAAGTCGGCCGCGGCCTCCGCGCCGGACCGCCGAGAGCCTCCCGCGCCGCCCCTGCAGACCCCGGGAGCCTCGACCTCGACGCGGAGGTCCGGAAGCTGGGCATCCTGAAAGTCGACCGAGAGGAGGTAGAAATCGTACACGGTTCCGCTGGCCGTCACGATCGTCATGTTCGAATCGACGCCGACATATTCCGGCGCCACGGTCACCCGGTTCGACCAGGGCTGAGCCACGCGAAAGGCGTTGCTATCGCCGACGACGACATCGTCGATGCGTTCGCAGCCCGGGAGCATGACGGTGGTCGTCATGTACCTGCGGGCGCGAATCTTGATCGGTGCATCGCGCTCGTAGCCGACCCGCTTCACCCCGGGTCCGACCTGTCCGGGTGCCGCGACCGGCGTCGCCCAGGCACGCTGGATCATGTCGAGCGAAGCGGTCGGGTCGTCCCGAAGCTGCGCCGGCTGGGTGGCTCCCGCCCTCGGATCAGCGCCACCCGGCAATGCGATCGGCGCCGCCTGGGCACCGGTGCGATCGAGCCTGCGCGGACTGCCCTGGAGATCGTTCAGCACCGAGCCAGGCGGCGGCGCTGCGGCCGTGCCTGGCGCCGCCGCTGGCGGCGTCGCGCGCGCCGGCTGCCCACCACCCGCCGGCGCGACGCCGGTGATCGGCGCGGCGCCGGGCGAACGCGGCCCGCCGAAGTCGGGTGGTAGAGGCTGCGCGCGCCCGGTGCCGGCGTCCAGCCCGACCAAGGCAAAGGCGGCGGCAAGGACCGCGGCAGCGAGCCGTCTCGCCGAGTTTCCGCACCTCATAGCTGGTTCCGCACGTAGTGAGTGACAGTGAAGCCCCACGGGTTGGTGAGGTCGAGGTCCTGCAGGTCGACCTGGTTGAGCGAGGCCTGAACGAACGTGATCCTCAGGCTCGCCCGCCAGCTTTCGCGTTTGAGTTCTCGGCCTTGCTGGTCGTACTGGACGGTGACGAAATCGACGAGCCAGAAGTCGGGGCCCTGTTCCGTCACCGATGCAGGGTCCGCGATCGTGCGGCGTTGGATTTTCCGCTGCCGCGCCTCCTGCATCGCCTCCTCGGCCTGCTCCCGATAGGAACGGATAACCTCAGGTGTGGAGCGCCGCGCGATCCAGTCGACGATGCGCGCCTGTTGGGCCCCGTCGGGCTGCAGCTCGTTCCTTTTTTCCACCCACTCGCGCACCCAGTAGCGGGTCATGACCTTCAGCGCGGTCGACCTCTCGGTGAGCGCTTCCACGGCGATGACCTGCTCCGACTTCGGGTGCACGCTGAGCATCAACGGAATCACCTGCCGGAGCGGCACGAGTTCGTGGATGATCGAGGCCTGGAGCAGGTTGAGGCAGAACGAGAGGCCGGCAATCACCGCGAATACCTTCGCCGCCCAGATGCCGGCCCTGTCCGACGGCCCGACTTTCAGGCGCCTAGGGAACGTCCGTTCGACGGGCAAAACCTCGTCCTCGATCGCGACGGCCTGGGCCTGCTGACGGCTGCCCCCGATCCGATGCGCCAGGTTCTCGAAGATCGTCATGCTCTCACCCGACCGTCTCGATCATGCGCGCGCGCCAATCGGCCGGCTCGGGCTCCTGTTCGATCTCGAAGCAGGCGAGCTTCGAGCCTGGCGCAATCTGGGAGACCCTGCGACAGGGGCTGGCGCGGTAGTCGTCGCGGTCCCGCCCGACGCCCAGCGGGGTCTCGTACTTGCTGCCGCACGCGGCGAGCGTCAGCGAGGACACCGCCACGACGACAGAGGCGAGCGTGCGCGCCATCTTCACGGTGTTCCCCATCACGGCGTCCCCTGGTTGAGCCACGGCAACCCCTGGATCGTCGTGGTGGTCTGCGGGACAGCGTTGGCGCCGGCCTGCGCGCCGGTCACCGGCCGGTTGGCCAGCACTTCGGCCGCGCGCACGCGAAGCCCCGCCGCGACCAGCACCCGGATGCCCGCCAGCTCTTCATAAAGAGCCGTCATGCTGCCGTTCAGGACCGCCATCTGCTGGCGCAACTCGGTCGCCGACAGCGCTGCCTTCTGCATCGATTCGACCCGCTGGGAGGCGCCGGATGCTGCGGCCAGGCCATGAGCCGCGAGGCCGATAGCGTCGAGCGCCGCTTCCTCGAGCTCGCGGGAGCGCCGGACCTGGATCTGCGTCAGGGCAACGGGCGTGCTCTGCACCGATGGCCGCTGCAACTGCGTCCGCATGAACCCGATCGCGCTCGGGGCCGTTGTGAACACGTTCGTCGGCGCCCGCGCGCCGTAGTAGGCGAAGGACGGTGTCGATACCTTCGCCCAGGTGGCAGACTGCCCGACCGAACGCTGCATCATGTCGTAGCCGGCGGAGAGGCCGGCTGCCACTAACGGATCTTTGGGGTCGATACCGATCTGCTCGAGCCCCTCTCCAATCGCATACTTCGCCACCTGGGTGCCGAGCTGGGTTCCAACTTGCCAGAGAGCACCGGGCATCGAGCCGAATGTCATGCCGCCACTGGGAAACTGCGACGGTACCCCGCCGAACACGCCGTTCAGCCCGGTTTGCAGGAACATTTTGTCCATGCCCGCCTGTGCTGCCATGTTGAGCAGCGGCCCCGGGAGGCCAGTTGCTTGAGCCAGCTTGCCGACGCCATACTGGATCACCTGCTGAACGGCCGTCTGCGCCAGGGCTTGCGCAACCTGCTGCACGTTCTGCTGGAAGTTCGACGGGTCGAAGACCGTCAGAGCGTGGGCTTCGAACGAGCTGACAAAGGGCGTGACAAAGGCGATAGCGGTTACCGCGGCGAGACGATGTTCCCGGGTCATCTGCTTCCCCCATCCCGAAACCTGGCTGCCCAATCGATGTAGTCGCGCAAGCCGCTGCCATCGGCCTGGATCAGCCGCGCGGCTTGTTGGCGGTGATCGACACCGCTGCGGAACACGGCCGCATAGTCGCCGAGCGCGCGGGTCGAGAAATCAAGCAGCATCGATTCGACCGGCTCGTCTTCGCCGCCGCTGCGGATCACCAGCGCCGGCCAGTCGAGCCACCTGGCCTGAGGCGACTCCCCGCGCACGGCCATCCACTGGCGGGAATTCAGGTTGTAGGCCTCATAGGCCCGGCGCTCCGCCGTACGATCGGGAAAGATCACCTTGGTCGGCATCGCCTGCCGCATCGTCATGGCGAACGCCTGGTCGATCTGGTCGACCGCCGTGGGATCCTGAAACATCGCGATCACGGAAATGCCGCTCTTGCGGCCCCAATCCAGCAGCATCCCCTGGAAATGCTTGCGGAAGACCGGATGCATCAGCATCTGCCGCGCTTCGTCAATGATCACGATGATCTTGCAGCCTTCGGCCGCCTGCATGGCCGCGATGCAATGGAAAAGATCCATGCAGATCGGCGCGGCCAGTACCTCGTCTTCGAGGACCGTCGTCATGTCGAAGACGGTGACCCGCGTCTTCCCCAGCGGCACATTGTCGACCCCGGCGTTGAACACCGAGCCATGTTGCTTCGGGTCGATCCACTTCTGAAACCCCGCCTCGGTCGAGCGGCTTTGGCGGAGCATCGGCCACAAGGCGGTGAAGGTCCGATGCTCCTTCGGTAAATCCACGAGGGTCCGGAGCGCATGGCCGATCGCGGTCTCGGCCTCGTTGTCGGTTTCGTCCGTATTGCACATCAGCCGGATCATCCGCCGGATGTGCTCCAGATTGGCCTGGGTGAGGTCTCGCTGAAGCGGCTGGAGCGACGCACTGGTCGTCCCGGGGTAGTCTTTCTGCAGGCTTGCATAGGTCGCCTCGGGCCCAAGGGAACGGGCCCAGGTGTAGCAACCGAAGCGGCGATCCATCACCACGACCTTGACGTTTTCGTGCCGCGCGATCGCTCCGGTCGCCAGCAGGCACATTCCGGTGGTCTTGCCCGAGCCCGGCTTGCCGATAGCCATGAGATGGCTCAGCGCCTCGGCGTCTTCGGAGATGTGCAGCTGCGCCTGGTAGGGCGTTCCCGCTTCGGTGGGGAGGAGCAACAAGGGGCCGTTCCCGAATGCGCTGCGCCCCATTCCCCTCGGCCAGGCTTCGAACGCGACGAACTCGGCAATATTGTGGGTCACCAGCAGCGACTGCCGATAGCGGTCGTCGTAGGTCGGGAACTGGGCGAAGTAGTAAGGAACGGCGAGGTCCCTCTCGATCACCGGGTTCACCGAGAACTCCATGAAGACCTTGCGAACCGCGTTCGCGGTGGCCATGGCCTCGCCGGGCGAATTGCCCAGTGCCAGTACCGCCAGCTCATAGGGCACCAGCGACGAGCGCAGGGCCGAGCCAGGCGATACGGCCTCCTTCACGGCCTCGTATTGCTGCTCGATAGAACGGCTGAAACGGGCGCTTGCCGCGAGCTGCTCCTTTTTAGAGAGGACCACGTCGGCTTCGGTGGCATCGAGAACCCTGAACCGGTGGCAGACGGCCAGCTCCACCTGTAGGCTCAGCAGCCTGCCGACGAGTTCCTCGGCCGACTCCGCCCCCCATCGCGCGACGGTGACGAAATACCCGAATTTTTCCGAGCCGGGGCCCGAGGAGAACTGCAGCAATCCGTCCCGGTCGTCGATTTCGACGGGACCGCCTACCAACGCGGCTGCCGCGGTCGGATCCCCTTCAGGCAATCGTGCGACAGGTCCTGCTGTTGCCGGATTCACGATGCGGGCCCACCAGCTTAATAGATCCGAGATCCGCTCCCTGGTCTGGATGATCTCGCGCGGACGGAATGGTTCGAGCTGGCCGAGAGTCAGGTCGATCGCCTCTTCGAGCCGCCGGCGTGCACCTTCTGACCCGCCGCGGACGCTGAGGACGATCGTATGGTCGGTCTCGTATGCCTCGGCGAATCTCTCCTCGAACCGGGCGATCAGCATCGAGCTGACCCGTCCGTCGTCGGCGACGTCGAGGTCGCGCTGACGCTTCTGCCGGCGGCTGAAGACGCGGACCTCGACCGATTTGCCCGCCAGACCGTCAACCCAGTTGCGTCGCCTGGCATAAAGACCGCGGATTTCCTCTGACGATCTGCCGCTCACCGGCGTGCCCTCGACTTTGATCGTGGCTGCCAGCGAGCCGTCAGTGCAGCGCAGCAGCCGCCCGCCCTGAAGGATCTCGGCGAACGGCAGGTGGTCTGCCAGGCTTACCGGCGTAGGGTCGTCCAAGAGCAGCCGGGACAGCCCGGGGACCCCCAACACCAATGCGGTGCTCGCGGCCAGGGCGCCCATCGCCAGGCTGAATGCGATGCGGCCAACCGAAGCTTCCTGCGCCAGAGCGCTGGCGATCTCGGAGGCGAAATCGGTCATCGTGCGGCTCCCATGGCAGTCAGATCATCCGGATCCGGCCTGGCCCGGCTCGGACCAGCTTCGATTTCGGCGCGCGACGGGAGGTGAATGGGCGGGCTGTCAGCCAGCGAGCCAATTTCACGTCCCAATAGAAGGGGTCCTGCCGGTACCGATAGCCGGCGTAAATCACGACCACGGCAGCGACGCCGAAGAAACCCAGCGGGGAGAAGCCCAACTTCGGGGCGCTGCCGTCGATCAGTCGCCATAGCGCGCCGACCAGCAGCGGCAGGGTGCCGACGAGGAGGCCGATCACCCAGCCAACCGCCCACAGCAGCAGCGGGCAGTAGAGAAGGTGATCCGGGTAGCAGACCGCGGGCATGATCGGAGCCCGCGACTTCTGCACGAAATCCTCAGGGGCGGACATCGTCGCGCGCCGCCTCAGGAGGTGAAGAACCCTTGGATCCAGGGGATCGCCTGGGGCAGCGCTGCGATGAAGACCAGGCCCCCGAGGATGGTCCACATCCAGCCGCTGTTCCATTTCTTCGTGGCGATCGCGACCAGCACCAGCACCGTTGCGCCGATCACGGCGCCGATGCTGACCAGGTTGGCGAGGCTGGTGACAGTGTTGTTGCCCAGCTTCTCGACGCCGGCGAACGGCGATGTGCCGCTGGCGGCGAAAGCCTGCTCCCCGGCCGCGAAGACCATGGTGATGGCGGCCCCGAGAGCACGCTGCGTACTGCCCTCGACCAACTTCTTCAGCTTCGACCTCAACATTTGGATCCCTTCCTGCGTCATTGATCCGAACCCCGCCGCGCGGGATCGATCGACAAGGAGCGACCATGGAAAAATCGACGAACCGCCGAATTCCCCACGTCCCCCACCTGCATCCCGACCTTGCGCCGCATCGAGCGGACATCGAGATCGGGCTCGACGAACTCCTGATGAATCCCGTCGCCTACGACCAGCTGATGCTGCAGGTCCGCCGGCTCAACGCCCTGGCGGGTTTCGCGGGGCGAAGACTGACCAAGGTCTCCCTTACCGCCCAGGGGGACTCGAAGCTGAAGCAGCTGCAGGAAATGCATAAAGGCGACCGACCTTCTCACCGGGTTCACGAAGTCCTCGGAGCGGCTCTTCTGGCCGTGCGCGGAAACAACCTCTGTGGAACCTATGCCGCTCGGCGACCGCTCGAAATCGACCAGCCCACAGAGGACGCCGCCGAGTAGGGGCAGGCCGCTCCGAGGCTAAGACGCCCGGGCAATGGTGATTGTTGGACCGGCTTCAAAAAAAACTCTCACCGCGCGGGGAACCCCGGGGCCGGCCCCATTTCTCCGGCCCAGACCACAGGAAGAGCCCTTTTTCACCGATCCCTGTCCCGTGAACCCCTCGGGCCCGGGCGCCGGTCGAAGTCGGCGGCCCATGCCCCCCGCCTGGCGGCCAGCGCCGCGATCGCCTCCGAGAAACCGTGGACCCCGACCAATCCGGATCTCGGGCCGGTCAGTTCCTGCCCGGGCGAGGCGAGCAACGACAGCACCCTGTCTTCCTCCAGCCGCGCGGATTCGATCCGGCGCCTCAGGGCTGCCAACTCCACGCCGCCAAGCGCCCCTGCACGTGCTTTCGCGAAGGCCGCGGCCTCCAGCTCGAGCACCTGAGCTCGACGCGCTTCCGCTTCGGCGCCCTCGCGTAATACCGTTTCCTGCTGCAGCCTCGCGGCGATCGCCCATCGTTCGAGCGAGCCGTCCCACCAGGGTAGCAGGGACAGCGGCGGCACAGACGCCGTACCGCCCATAAGGGCACGTTCCCGATCGGTTCCGCCGAGAAACGCCCCGACATACGAACCGACCAGGTCCCCAGGCGTGTCCGGCCGCAGGCTATACGCGATCGCATGAGTCAGCCGCTCCGCCGCCTCGGCAGCATTCGATCGCGATGGCACAGGGCTGCCGCCCAGTCCGTCATCACCCCGGTCGGCGGCGGAGATTCCCAGCCGGCGGGCGGCCAACGCAACCTCCTCCGTCATTCGCTGAAGCGACACCCGAGTGTCGACATCGAGCCAATCCAAGGCAAACCGATAGGCCTCCTGGCCTGCGGCCAACCGCGCCACATCCTCCCGGCGCCGGACGATGCGATCCCGGTCCCTCGCTAGCCCGATCTCGATGTCCGCAACACGCCCGACACCCTCCCGGATCTCGGCCTCGGCCGCGCGCGCTTCGTCGAGGATGGCGGTGAGCCTTGCCACGCGGCGCCTCTCGTGCGGTCGCTCGCGCCCGGCGGCAATCTCCAACTCGCCGCGGGCCCAGGCCTGCCGGTTACGCGCCCTCGATGTCGCGATCTCCGTTTTGGTCTCCCAGGTTGCTGCCCCTTCCCTCAGCCCCTGCCGCCGTGACACATAGTCCGCAACGGCCTCGGCCAGGCTTCCGCCAGCCATCGCGACAGCCCGGCCGTGGTCCGCCGCTCGCTCGGCCACCGCATTGCGGTCTATCAGGGGCGACCGTAAGGGCAGCAACTCGCGTTCCGGCCTTGTCAGATATCCCATGCCGCGACGTGCGGTCGCCAACCCGTCGGCGACGACCCGCTCGACCTGCTCGACTTCGCACCTCAACGTCCGCTCTTCGTTCCAGCGACGATATTCGATCTCGCGGGTCATGTTGCGGATACCGGCCATTGTCGGCACCCCGGCACGTTCGAGGGCGGTGCGCCATGATCCCAGATGTTCGGAGGGGCGTTTCTCGACCCCCATTGCCCTGTACGACCTGGGATCATAGAACCTGGCGGGTAGGCCATGCTCTGGGGCGGTCACACGCACCAACGACCGATTGGCGGCTTCGGCCCACGACGAGCGCAACAGCTTCACCCAGTCCGCACCCTGCAGGGAGCGGTCCTTCTCGCGCTCGAACACCCACCCAAGATCCCGGCGGCGGACGGCTTTTGCCTCGGCGGCCGCACCTGCCCACAACTCGCGAAGCGCGCGGCGAGTGGTGACGGCACCGCCAGCCTTCGCGATCAACAGCGCGTCCCGGACCTCGCCACGGAACACCACCCCAAGCGATCCGCTCCGCCGCGAGCAGAGAGCCGCGCCCAAGGGGGACAGCTGGTCGTCCATCTCCCTCATCGTGCTCCGCTTCCGAACACCCGCCGCAACGAGTTCCGCCACCTCGGCCCAGTCGGCCGCGCGGTCCCCAGCCGGCGACGTGCGGGCGCCCGGTGCCGGCCGGGCGAGAACCCGACGATCGGAGTACACGAGATGAGCATGCAGGTTTCGGCGATCGCCGTTCTTGTCGGGGCGGTGAACAGCGACATGGAACGGCACGCCGCGGCGGGCGAACAGCGCCACGAACTCCTCGAGTGCCCGGCGCACCTCATTCGGGTGACCCAGCAACTCGTGCGGTATCTCGAAGGTGACCCGGGCCTGGACGCGGCCCCCCTGCTTCTCCGCCTCCTCGCGCGCCTCCCAGAAGGCGAACTGCTCGTCCTCGGTCCTTCCGAGCGAGCCAAAGGCCAGCGGCCCATCCTCGTCGGTCATTACCTCTTCACGTCGCGCCGGATCGTCCGCGCGGTTCACATACTGCTGGTATCGGACCGCGGATCCGGCAGTTCCTCGGCCCCGCCCGCCGGCGCTCCATTGCCGTACAGCCGCCTGGCCACGCCACCCGAGGCGGCGCGCCTCCTCCCGACCGCAGCGGTCTTTCGGGACCCACCAGCACCCGGCCCGCCGATCGAATCCCCCTCCCAG
This sequence comes from Rhizorhabdus sp., assembly GCF_018006725.1. Classification (GTDB taxonomy): domain Bacteria; phylum Pseudomonadota; class Alphaproteobacteria; order Sphingomonadales; family Sphingomonadaceae; genus Rhizorhabdus. The sequence goes on along the minus strand of NZ_JAGMXV010000007.1, from coordinate 12,096 downwards.
CTGCTCGACGCTTTCCTTTTGGCCTCTCGGCGGCATCACATAAAGACGCTCGGGATGCTGGCGGGCCGCGTCAGCGAGCTTGACCTGCCTTCCAGCCTTCCCCTTTCCCGCATGCGAGATATGCATATAGAACGGCACGCCGCCTGCGTCCGACCGCCCGCGGCTCGAACTGACCTGGGGGATTTTGTAGGCCCCCCGCGACATGCTCGCGTAGCGTCCGGTGAGAAGGTACTTCTCGGACTGTCCTTCCTCGTCGACGAGCCTCCCGGCTCGCTTGAACCAGTCCTCTTCCACTGTCCTGCCGCTCTGCACCATCCGACCGCCTCGCGCCGTTTCTCCTCTCCGGACGCACCAGACAGCGGGAAAATCGCAACGCGGCTGAAAAAATCCGCATGCGGATGAGTAATTGCGCGTCACCGGAAAATTTGGATTTATTTCTGCGATTCTTGCTCCGATTTTTGCCGAACGATCCCCCTATCTTGGCCGGATTCGGGCGAACAGATCGGCGAGTAACGCCTAGCGCGCAGCCTGGTGGCGAGCTGGTTCCCAGAAAAATTTTCAGAGTCTTTCGACAATCGCCAAGGCCCCTGCGTCCTCGCTTCAGCTGGTGAAGCCGGGAGCGACGAAGATGATGAGCGAGGATGCAGGCCTCGAAACCGCGACGACAAAGCGAAGGGCATATCGCCGACGGCACCGGCCAGAAGGCCTGGGGGCGCGACTTCCGGCCAGCGCGCGCGACATGCTCGAGCTTCTCCGCGGCCGCATCGAGGAGGAAGAGCATGGCGGGGCGGCGCCCGTCGCACGTGAAGTCACCGCCACGTTGGTAGAGCTCGGAAACCACATTGGGGTGCATCACGAAACCCTCCGCTATGCGCAGGGGCTTCTTGCTCGCGCTGGGTATCTAGAGGTTAGGGAAGTCGTCGCTCCTACCAGCGGCACCAAGGGAAAGCCCCGCGTGTTCGGCTACAGGGTGACCAGCCACGGATGGTCATACCAGCGGGGTGTCCAGACGCGGGTCAGCGCAGATCAGGCGGTGGCATCGTGACGGGCCGCACCGGCGAAAACCTCCGTCCCGGGGGGCGGACGAACACCGGCGGAGGCGCGACACCCAAGCCAAACCCCGCGCAAGGCGGGGCAGGGGCTGGCGGGGCCGGGGCGGGGTCACAAAACGCGGCCCCGGCCCCGGGTGATCCCGCTCCCGGGGCGGATGCGCGCCCGCGTTGGACGGATGGCCTCGATCCGCGCTTCGATCCCGCGCCATCAGACAACATCGAGCGCCAGCTCTACAACACCCGGACCACGCTCCTCGATCTCGACGCCCGTATCAACGGCCTGTTGGGCGAACGGCGGGACGTCACTTCCAAGGCAAGGGAGGTCGAGCGGAAGGTCACCGACCGTCGCCGCAAGAAGACGCTCGAATCGGTCGAGGTCGTACTGGCCCAGCTGGACCTGGCGCCGAGCCAGTTCCTCGCGATCGCCGCCAAGGATCCGAGAGCCCTCGAACGGATGAAACGGGCGATGTTCGATCCAACCGAGGAATCGGAGGCTGCGGAATGACCGGCCAGCCTCTGATTCCTTGGATGATCCTGACAGGTTTGTGCTTATGGGGCGGCCTGTTCCTGCCGGTGAGCGAGTCCGCCGGCCAATCCGGACCCTATACGGGATCACCGGGGGATCCCGCCGCGGCCTATAGCGGTGGCGACACCCCGGGCCCGGGCAACCCAGGCCCCTACGCGGTGGACCCTGGCGACAGGCGCTATGCCGGATGCCTCGACGTCATCGAATTCGACCGCAACGTGGCGATGCCGCAGTTTCGGCTACGGACTGCGGGGCAGTACATGCAATCGCGAACAGTCTGGATCGGCGGCTGCCAGCCCGACCTTGCCACGCAGTGGCCGATCGTCCTCGAGAAGTCATGTCCCTGGGCCGTCCAGCCGTTCGAAGGCATTGCGGTCGAGGCAATGCGGCAGACATACCAGCGCGGGAATGGCGGGGCCAAGGTACCGGTCTCCGGCTGCATGCCACGGCCGGGTTCGCGGACGGCGCAGCTCGTGTACGTGTTCGATGGATGCCCGTTCCTCCACGCCTTCGACCTGGGGATCAGCTACGGCGAGATCAGGTCGCTCTATTTTGTCGATGGAAGCTGGTTCGAGGCCGAACGCTGCGCCCTCCGCGATCGCGAGCATGTCGGCGAGATCCCGGCCGACATGATGGTCCAGCTGCCGCCCACCTGGCGGCAGCCGGTCTATTTCGCGAGCATGTTCCCCCACAAGGTCTTCGAGTGCGAACCCCTTCGGTTGCCTCGAGGGCATGTGGTGCGGCGGTACGAGACGGCCGTCGACGTGCAGGGGAGCAACGGGCAAACCAGGCGGATCGTCATCGTCCCCTGTCAACCGTCGGAAAAGCTCGACGGCAACGTGTCGAAGCTGCGCGAGGGCTGCGACGACGTCTGGTTTCACGACCTGACGACCGGGGTCTCATTTGCGGGGACACGCTTCGTCGTCGGGGGTGGGGGAAATGGGGGCGACCAGGACCGTACCGATGCCGAGACCACAGAGTGCTATCGCGATGTCGAGGTCACCTTTCCCCATGCCGAGCAGGTCGCGTCATTCGAGGATGAGAGCGCGATCGCCGCGACCTGGCCCTGGTATCGCATGGTGATGGACCGTCCGGGGAATCCCCTCGAGATTGCCCCGCCGAGAAGAGCATCGCTGCCGTTGCCGTGGATCGAGACTGAGCGGCGCGAGGTCGAGACGGGACAGGTTGAGATCGCCGACTGCGCCCGGTTCTACCGCAGGTCGGCCGAGGTCACTTTTCTTAAACCAGTCGCCTTCCACCCGAACCGCGAGGGGGCCGATCAGTTCGACTGGGCGACGACGGTGATCGGCGCTTACGCGCCTCTGTCCTACCGGGTCTCCTCGAACTGCCCGGGGGGGCCGGCGGAATGAGCGGCGACAGACAGTCCCCCCGGAAAGACGCAGGTCGTGCGACGGGACAGGGCAAGCGGCTGCCCGTGCCGGTGAAGGTCGTCTACCACGTCGTGCTGTGGTGCTGCCTCATCGCAGCCGCCTCCTTTGCCCTCGATCTCGTTTCCTCCTCGGGCCCGCGCCCGCAGGTCGAAGCGATCGCGGGCCGAGGCGCAGAGGTAGCGGCCAGCCTGGCAAACGGCCACCAGCTGTTCGAGCGAATCCTGGTCGCGATCCAGGTATCGCTGGTGTGCAGTCTGGTCGCCCTCTTCTTTGCAGCCGCTGTGTACTACCGGCTGATCAAGCTTCCGCGTGCGCACCGTGCCATCGCCGGCATCGTCGAGCGGATGAAGCGCTGGACGTCGCCGCCGCCCACGGCCAGGGCCGATACGACCGACCGAGCCCCCGAAGGCTCCGAACACCAAGGCGAAGGAGACCGGACATGAGACCTCGATTCCCGTGGCCGGGCACGGTCCTCTGGCTTCGCGTCGCCGGCGCGATCGCCTCGGGCGCCGCGGCCTCGATGTATCCGACGGCCGCCTCGGCATCCTCGGCCCAGTGCACCGCTGCCGCCATCTCGGCGGGCGGGGTCTACGATTGCTGGCTCTGCAGCGCTTTCGAATATCTCGCCTATCTGAGCGCGGCCTACGGGCAAAAGGTGTATTCGGCGATGGCCGTCGACGCCGCGAATGCGCTTGGCATCCTTGCGCTGGTGTCGGGCCACATCTGGGTCATCAAGATCATCTTGCTGCCCGGCGAATCCCGGGCCGCGCTTGAGGAGCTGCTGAAGCGAGCCGGCTGGCTAGTCGCGGCCGCGCTGCTCCTGTCGGCCGACGGCGTGGTCATTTCTTTCGAATATATCTTCGGCGCGATGCAGCAGGCCGCCGGCGACATCGGTACCGCGATCATGGCCTACGCCAGCTCGATCGGCGGAGCACCGTCGCTGGCGAGCGTCGTTGGCAGCGGCGCGCCGGCCGGATTGGCCCTGACGGCGGACCAGGCGGCGATGGGCGGCACGATCGCCGCCGCCTACACGGGGATCTGGGCCCAGGTCGAGCACACCCTTACCCCTCTCGTCTGCTTCTCGATGAGTCAGGTCTCCGAGGCGGGAGTTTCGCTGGCGATCATCCCTCGGGCGATCATGTACGGGCTGCTCCTTCTACCCTACATATTCGTCATGGGCGTGTTTGCGGCCCTGCTGCTGCAGTCCCAGTTCTACTTCACGGCGATCTCGGCCGTCACGCCGGTCCTGGTCCTCTTCCTGGTATTCGACAAGACGAGGGGAATGTTCGGCCAGGCATTGAAGGTCCTGCTGACGGGCTCCTTCACGATCGTCTTCTGCGCGGTCGCCATGGGGTTTACCGGCATGGTGATCGCTGTGGCGATCCAGGAACTGGTGGGGATCGCCGCGTCAGCCGGAAGTACCTCCGCCATAGAGATCGGCTCCGCATCTTCGTTCTGGGACGCCACCGGCGCACCTCCGCCGGCGGTGGTGATGTCCAACCCGCAGGAGCCCTATATGAGCATGGCCTATCTCAAGACCCTCATGATCGGGTTCATCTCGATCCTGTTGCACCTGGCGGCGCCGCGAATTGCGGCCAACATTGGTGGCGCGACGGACTCCGCGATGAGCGCGGCCGCAGTCGTGGGCGTCGGCCAGCTGGGCGCGTCGAGGGGGATCATGGCGTCGAAGGGCCTGATACTCGGCCGCGATCCCAACCAGATCGGTGGACTGGCCGGCGCCGTCATCGGCGGCGCGGCGTCCGGCGCTCGCCGCGGCGGCGAGCTCCTGGGATCGCTGAACCCATTCACGCGCAGGCTGAAGGAAGCGGAAGAATGACCATCCCGAAGCGACGCCAGCGCGCCTGGCGGGATCTGGGCGTGCTGGTCCTGGCGGCCCTCGCCCTGTTCGCCCAGATGGGTTGCACCCGGAGCCTCAACGACATGACCGCCCAGCTCGGCATGAGTCCGGCACCGGCGACAAGCGCGCCACCGGTGCCGGACGTGCTGCCCAGCCCACAGGAAGAGAAACCGGAAACCGACGAGCTTTGGCACGCGAAGGCGGGAGACTGGCTGGTGACCGTCGTCGCGCGGTGGGCCCGCGACGCCGGCTGGCCGCGGCCGATCAACGACTCCGACTGGGATTGGCCGATCGAGACGGGCGCGACGTTTCAAGGGTCATTGCAGCAGGCGCTCACCCATCTCGCGCGTGGGATCCTGGCCAAGCCCGCGCCGGAGATCAATATCTATACGTGGAACCGCTCGATTGTGATCACGTCGTCGGACGGCCGCAAACGGACCAGCGGCGGCCAGCAGTCGCCGAATTCGGCTCGGGCTTCGCCTTAGCCAGGCTACCGTATGCCAAGGAATCAGGGCTTTCGACGCACTGGCGCCGAGGACAATGCGCTCTCACGTGAATGAGGCCGGTTCGCCATTGGCGACCGGCGTCATTGCTTTCACCTGCGGCAGAGCCCTTCAGCGGATCGCTGCGGTCAGCTTCCCGGCTTCTCGATCACGACGATCGGCCAGGCCCGCGTCTCGGCCGCCTCGGCCGGCATCCGCGATCCGAAGGAGACCTCCACTCGGCCTCGCATCTCGGCGGTGGCCTGTTGCTGGTCGACCTGCACGGTGTCCACCTCGACATTGAGGTCGACGATCTCGACGGATTCCGCGGCGGCTAGGTAGATGGCGGCATCGCCGGCCGACAGTTCGGCGATAGAGCTTTGCGGAGCCAGTCGGCCAGCCGATTCCACCATCGCGGCTCGCACGGCCTCCAGCGGGAAATCCGAGGTCGACATCACGGCCGGGCGATCGCCGACGCCCTCCGGGGGCCGGCCGGGCCGGCTCGTATCGGAATGGCTGCGGAGGGCGGTCACCTGCGCCCTGTCGTCCCTCGCCATGATCGTCTGCATCTCCGTCCGAACCCTCCATGCGCCGTTCACTTCGAAGGACCTTCGCATAGGCCTTCATTATGCTGGACGGACCACGCCTCGTGAACGTCGCGATGGGGAAAAAAAACAGGTTTCACTACAATTTAGACGGTAGAAATTTGCACTTCTACCCCCAAATCCGCGCATTCCCGAATTTTTTAGATGGAGCGAAAAGCGGCCGTTACGCAATTGGGCCGCGCCGGGGTAGCGAACCGTAAATTAGATATCAGTCGGACTCTACGAGATCGCGCAGGGACAGTATGCCCATCTTGGCCAGAACCTGGCGCGCGTGTCGCCTCGTGACATGGACAGTCGAGCGGATGCTCGACTCCGTGCGGTCAAGCAGCGCGGCCGCCTCCATCGAGGAGAGCTCGTGAAAATGAATCAGGACGAGGACCTGGCGGCGCTGTGGCGGCAGGCTCGCGAGTACGGCATCGGCTGAGTCCGCGATCGCCACGTCTCTCTCGTGGTCGCGCCAGAGGGCGAGGGCGCTTTCCCGGATGGCCGGGCTTTCAGAGTAAACCTCGTCGTTATCGTCGACATGGTCGATGACGAGGAGCTCCGGCTTCGATCGCCGAAGCCGGTCGATGCTGAGGTTCTTTGCGATCTTGAAGATCCAGCTTACGACCGGCTTGGCCCGCTGGTCGAGCTTGTCCAGGTAGCTTCCAGGTCTGGTCCAGACGCGCTCCCAGGTCTCCTGGACGATGTCCTGGACATACATCTGCTGGCGACGATGAAGTATCTTGCCGACGAATTGCTCAAGGTGCCCAGAATACACCCGGGTCAGGCCGACGAGCGCCTTTTGCGCCGCCGCGAGGGAGTTCGGCTGATCCTTTGCCGCGATCAGCCGGACCGCTTCGAGGTCGGCCTTCGCCTGCTCGGCCGTTTGGGTGATCCGCCACTTCAGATCGACGGATGCGCTGCTGGGCGAGCCCCCGCGGTTCTCCGGCAGGCGCGCTGCAGGAGCTGGGGTGCCGCTCTTGGGGCGTCCGTACTCTGCTGTCGTCCGTACCTGGTATGGTTGCTGCGCAGCCCGTTCGGCCATATCCCCACTCGCGTCAATACCACCCTGCGCTGCGCCACTTTGTAGTGTCGCCTGTGCGAACGTACAACTGCATTTACAAATAGGTCAACCGCCGTCGGCAGTTCTACCGCTGAAAATATGCGACATAATCAGCAATTAGCGCAAAATTGCAGATAACTTAGGTAAAGATCAGACCACAGTCCAATCCAGCACCATCGCTTCATGGACAACTAAATGATGTCGCACGCGAGGACGAATGTCGTGCGGTACTGCGGCCGCAAGTGCTCCGGAGCGTCCTGGGCCTTTGCAAAAAATTTTCTGGAATCCGATCAACTTTTGACTCCGTTCGCGCGTCTTAGCCGGCGTCGGGAGATCGGAGGGGTTGATGTTTACGCGCCGAATGACCTGTTACGCGGCCGCCGCGCTGAGCGCTACCGCGATCCTTGCCTTCACTGGCCGGGCAGATGCCGCCGGCGTAGTTCGTCCCTATGCCGAAGATGCTCCTCCGGGCATGGCCCTGCCTGGCGCGGGAGTGGGGAAAGCGCCCGCGGTGCTGCCAGCGCCGTTGGCACCGGTGCGGTCGGAACCTGCCTCGGGGCCGCAGCCGGCCACGCCGCGGCCGGCTGCTGTGTCTCCGGCAGCCGAACCGGCGACGCCTGTGGCCCCGGCATCGAGCGGGTCGGCGATTTCCGTGGCGCCGCCTGCGCCTGTTATTCCGGTGAACGCCGAGGTTACGGTAAAGCCGCTCGCGCCGCCCGCCGCACCGGCAATGCCTCCGATGGTTACCGCACAGCCACCGGCTCCTGTCTCGCCCCTCCCCCCGACAGCCAACGAGACCGGAGCCAACGGCCCGCGCCAGCAGCCCCCAGCTGCTGGCGCGGGCGAACCATCCCGGCGAGCGGAGCGCCCGGCAAAACCCACTGCCAGTGCGGGGCGCCTGGCCAAGCCTTCAGCTTCCAAGAGGGTGGCCGACGCGAAGCCGGTCGCCCAGGCCGAGCAGCGCCGCGCCGCGGCCCCCGCCGGCCGGATCATCGGTCCAGCGCCGGCAAGGTCGGTTCCGTCCTACTGCCGCCGATATGCCTGTTCCCTGCGTGCGGACGGTTCGCTTGCCTTCGCCGAGGAGTCGCGCGATCCGATGCTTCCCGGTGCCGTCAGGGCGGCGGGCGTCCCGTCCGTCCAGGCCTCGGCGCCCGCCAGCCCGGAGGTTCAGCCGCCGGTGGCTCACGACAAGTCGGCTTCGATCGTCGACGGGCACCGTTCGGCAGATGGTGCGGTGTCCGCGACGGATCTGGCCGATCTCGTCGAGACCGGCATCGCAGCTCACCGTGCCGATCGCAACGCCCAGGACACCGCGACCCGCGGCCCGCGCAATGTCCTGCCGGGCGATGCCGCCACGACGCGCGTGGCTGCCACGGCAGCTGCATCACCGCCGCAGCAAGCGGCGCCATCGGGCTCGGCCCGCTCACCAGCCGACCAGGCACCGGCCGACCAGGTCACCGCGTTCATCCCCTTCGCCGTGAACTCGGCAGCACCTGCGCCGACCAAGATTGCCGAGATCCTGGCGATCATCGGTGATCATCCGGGCTCGAGCCTGCTCATCAGCGGTTACGGCGCGGTCGGGCGGCTCGCGCAAAACCGCGCGGTCGCCGTGCGGGACAGCCTGATCGAGAAGGGGGTGTCCCGAAACCGGCTCGTCCTGACCGGAACCGGGACCGACGCCGAAGGTGTGGTCGTGCAGCTCGACCTGAGGCGACCGCCTTCCCCGGGATTACCTTCCCCCACGTCCAAGGCGAAGCCCGGCGGCAACAGACGCACCGCCTGACGTCGCTCCCCGCTGTGAGCGGCCGAGAAAACCGTCTGTTGCGCTTCGCCCCGATCACCGTCGGCGTGGCAGCCGCCTCTTGCTGGCTGTTCATCGCATGCTGGATGTTCGGCGAAGTCCAGCGCCGGCTGTTCGGGTTCGATCCGTTTTCGGCGCGCGACTGGACGTTCCTCGGACGCATCCTCTCCGCGGGCTCGATCGGATGGAGCTTCCGCGCGCTTGTCGCCTGGCCGCTGAGCTGGGCGGCTGGCGGCATCGCCAGCGCTGCGGGCGCCTGGATCTGGTACCGAATGGGTAGCGCCGTGCTGCTGGAGCAGCGCGAGAAATGGACCGACAGTGCTGATGGTCCTCAGATCGCGGAGACGGCGAAGACCGGAGCGCCTGCCGCAACGGTTCCTGCGGCGCCAGCTGCTGCAGCGCCGCCGGTGCCGGCGGCCGCGCTTTCGGTACCGGCCCTACGGCTTCAAGTCGAAGCGCCCCTGCCGCCGGCGCCGGTTCCCGGCGCCCGGCCCGAGCCGTTCCTCGACACCGCTGCGATGAGGCCGGGTGCGAACGGCGGTGAAGGGGACCGTGCCGACGCTCCCCAGCTGGTCGACCCGACCGCCGCGGCGCATCCTCCGGCGGCTCCGGAAGTCGACCAGTCAGGCGCTCCGGTCCGCGGAGGCCCTGATGTCGTCGAGGATGCAGGCGACCATGACGACTTGCGCCAGGCCGTACTGGAACTGAGGGGGGAGATCGAGGATCGCCGGGCCCAGCTGGCCGACGCGGAAGGTGAGAACGATCGGGAGACGGCTGATTTCCTCGCGGAGAAGTTGGCCGACCTTGAACGAGAACTCGAGGATTTCGAGGCGCAGCTCGCCGGCGGTCGCCGCGAATCCGATGGGGTTGACTCGGTAGCCATCGCCGCCGCTGGGTCCCTCAAGGAGGAGGCTCTTATGGAGGAGGACGTTCTGGCGAGCGGGATCGAGGCCCTTGCCATGGCGGCGTATGGCGACGCCGAAGGGGCAGAGCCAGAGGCCGACGACGGGCTCGACATTGCGGAGCCCGGATCGGCCTGGCATGCGGCCGCCAATGCCGCCGTGCTTTCCTACTGCACCCCGGGCCAGGTCGAACTCCTGCGCCGATGGCCTATCCCGGGACCCGATGCGGGGTTCTCACAGTTTGTCGATCTTCTGGCCGTAACCGAGGCCGGAATTCTCGCGATCGTCGGCTGGGACCGTCCCTCGACGTCGCATGCCGCCGGCGCCGACGAAGAAGCCTGGCTCGACGGGGACGGAAAGCCATGGTTGTCCGGCGCCGCCCGCTCGGTGCTCGCCTGGTCGCGCCTTCGCGACGGCGTTCCCGGTCTGCTCCTGGGTCTGTCCGACGACCTGGACGCGATGATCCGCTCCGGCCGGGCCGACGGGTTCATTCGCGTGCTGTTGCTGGCCACGCGCGGGCTGCCGGCAACATTCGATCGCATCGAGCTCGACAGGAGATCGATTGCGACGGTGCAGCTGCACGAACGCCTATCGGTCGGCCCGGGGCGACCGCTCGGCGGGCTCGTCGAAGAAGTGTATTTCCGCCTGCTGAACCATCGCGGTTGAGGAGCGCAGCAGTGCACGTCGGCGCCGCAAGGGGATGTTGAAGGACCGCAGGGCAGGCGCTCCATCGCGCGCGCCGATGCGCGGGCCCGAAGGGATTCCAACAAACTTCGTACACACCGCCTCTGATTTCGGCGGTTCAGGCTTGCCGAGGGCAGGATGCCTTCGGCAGGGCGACCGTCTGGGCGCAGGGCCGCCCGGATGGCTTTCACAGGACACGAAACCTAAGGAAGGGAGGATCGCCTGAACGCAGCAAAACGCCGCCGAGATCGGCGGTAGGGGGCTCTCGGTCCAGGTGTCGGCGCCTGCAAGCGCTTCCATCACCGAGCGTGCCGGAGATCGGATCCTCCAAGGTGATCCGACCCTAAGGCCAGCTTCCCAGAAAATCAAGACTGCGAGCGTGTTCACGCCACGGGATGCTGTTGATCGCAATCAGCATCCCGTGGCGTGCTGCGAGCGGGATGCTGCGTGCCGGCGGTCCCCGGGAACGGGGATATGAGCGGCTACGACTGGACACATGCGCGCGGATTCGATGACAAGTTCGACGAGGAGCTTGCACGGTTCGCAGACGAACTCGCGTCCGCTGCCCAGCCGGCGGCCGGCAGTCGGAAGGTCACGGCCATCCATAATCCCCCGGCTCAGCAATCGGAGCGAGGGCAGGGGAAGGGGCGGCATAGAGCTCCGCCCGACCGGGCCCGCCGGGCCCGTCCGGGGCGCCCGGCCGGCTTGGGGCCAAGGCTGACGCCGGCGGCCTGGGATCTGCTCAGGGTGCTCGCCCAGCTCGCCAACGACGGCGAGGTCGCGCCCACGAAAGCCGAGCTCAGCACCAGGATCGGTCGTCACATGGACACCGTCAGACGAGCGCTGCGCCACCTCGAAGCAGAGGACTTCATCGACACTCAGCACCGGGCGGGCCCACGCCCCGACTGCGATCGGCCCTCGATCTACCGGATCCTGCCGCTCGGCTGGGCGTGGCTCGGCCGAGGCGATCGCATGAGCCCAACTGCCACAGGAGCCGCAGTCGAGACCGCGGCGGGGAGGGCTGGCGCGGTGAAGCGGGCGATGCCCCCCCGTAGCGAAAATATGCGGCACCCTTCGGAGTCAGAATCAGATTCTGTAGAGGTGAAAATGAGCGCGCCCGGCCGGGACGCCGACGGCGTCCCTGGCGCGCCCGCTTCGCTCAGCCTTGCGGAGCCCCCGACCCGCGCCGCGGACAGCCCTGAACTGCCAGAGACATCGTCACCGATTCATGTTGCTCGGCAGGCGCCGAGGGGCGGAGCCTCCAGCGGCTCGAAGGCACCCACCGATAGGCCCCGCCAGGGCCGCCGCATGAGCGGGGAGGGTGCTGCTATGCAGGGCCTGGCAGCCCGCGCCGTCGCCGCGTTATCGGCACGTGGCGCCTTCCTGGGCCGATTTGCGGGCCCTCTGGTCAGTCCGTGGAGCGCGCTTGCCTATCTTCGCCGGACCGAGCTGAGCAAGTTCAACGGCGCCGCCTGGTCGAGGGCCGTCGAAACCCATGGGGAGACATGCTGTCTGCTCGCGGCCGCGCTCGTCATGCTGCGCGCGAGGTCGGCCGACGGACGGGAGATCGACGCGCGGAGCAGGGCGAGCTACCTCGGCGGAATTCTGCGTGTCGAGAACCCCAATCCGGCTGCCAGCTTGCGCTTCATCCTGGGGGAGCCGGCGGACCGCAGGCTAGGGCGAGTCCAGGCTCGCCCCCCGCGGCAAGACCAGGCAGGAAGGGCTAATGGCGTTCTGCAATAGGTGAAAT
>NZ_JAGMXV010000152.1 GCF_018006725.1 Rhizorhabdus sp. | reverse complement strand
GCCCTGTCTTGGGCTATCGACAATCAGCGCGTGCTGAATCTGACGCATCCTGCCTCCCGATACGGATCGCCGCAGCGATCATGGTCTTGCTGCATTCCCCAACTGTCGCCCCACCGTCAATCGTAACGCGTGGTACCCGCCGACGATCCACAATCTTCTAAGCCCGTCCGCGAGCCGCCCCCGTCACAATAGGAACTCCGCTCTGCAGCCTTCGTTCATCGGGCATATTCCTTTTAAAGGCAGACAGATGGCTACCCCTCATAATCGACTGCAGGAAGATCATGGATCGCAATTCCTGACCGAAACCTTTCAAAGGGGCCTGGCGCGCTGGAACCATATGCGCCTGTCCCCGCGTCATCCGAACGAGGACAGCGATATGTTCGAGCGGGAGCTCCGCATGCTTCGCCTCGAACGCGCCTTTCTTGCCCACCTGCGTTCGGATGTAGTCGCAGAAGCAAGCGATGTACCGCAGGATGCAGACGGCTTTATCACCTGGTTCGAAGGCCTGAAGGACAGCGGACCGGGACAGGGGGATCCATTATTCCCTTGGCTGGCCGAAGAGGCAGGCCGCGACCAGTTGCGCTGGTTCTTCGAACAGGAAGCAGCAGGCGAGGCTGGCTTCGACGATCTCGTCGCTCTGACCCAGGTGAAGATGCCGGCGCGCGCCAAACTCGAACTGGCGCGCAACTATTGGGACGAGATGGGGCGGGGCAACCCGGCAGGGATGCACGGGCCGATGCTCGACGCGCTGGTGGAGATACTGGACGTCGATCCGACGATCGACGACACCGTATGGGAAAGCCTCGCTCTGGCCAATGCGATGACGGCCATGGCGACACATCGAGACTATGCCTGGCATTCTGTTGGAGCACTTGGCGTAATCGAACTGACCGCCCCCGGCCGGTCTGCGCTGGTGGCCAAGGGCCTTCGCCGGATCGGCCTGAGCGATCGTGAGCGACGCTATTTCGACCTGCACGCCGTCCTCGATGTGAAGCATAGCGCCGACTGGAACAGCGAAGCGATACGGCCGTTGATCGAGGAAGATCCGACACGCGCAACGGCGATGGCGGAAGGTGCGCTGATCCGCCTGCGCTGCGGCGCGCGATGCTTCGACCGTTATCGAGCAATTTTGTGGAAATGAAGCGCGCGGACCTTGCGCTAAATCATCGTATGAATAGCTTGGGTAAATCCCCAGTTGAGATGTGACGGTTTCAGGCTTCGATGTGTCGGCATCTCACCTCTTGCTTTTCAAGAAGATGGGCTGAACGTCGGCAACTCGGAGCTACTAAAAACCCCATTCTCGCCTCGCTGCCGTTAGACCATTGTATAATCGTGCGTTAACCATTTGTTTGCCGTGCCTTGGCGATGTTGCTCCCAGAAGGAGTTTGGCCATGGGAACCAATATCGCTAGTGCGGCGGTACTGACCGCCACGGACACGGAAAATATGCTCGACCTCGGCTTCGCCTATTCCACGGGCGCCGACGGTTTCCCGCTCGATCTCGTAACGGCCCACCAGTGGTTCAATCTGGCGGCGCTGTCCGGGTCGGCCGAGGCGCAGTATTGCCGCGCAGACCTCGCTCATCAGATGAGCCGGCAGGAAATCGCCGAGGCACAACGCCGCGCCCGTACTTGGCTCGCCGCCCACTAAGCGCCTGTTTCGCGATCAACCTTGCGGATGCTGGTCCGCAAGCATCGCGACCAGGCCCCGCACGCTCTCGCGCAACTCCTCCAGCCCCTCGGGCGTGCGCCCTCCGGCGATCGTCGCAGGCACATGCACTGCGCGATCGCGCAACATCCTTCCCTGATCGGTCAGGTCGATGATGACGCGACGCTCGTCCGCCGGATCGCGAGTTCGGGTCACCAGTCCCGACGCCTCCATCCGCTTCAACAACGGCGTCAGCGTCCCGCTGTCGAGGTAGAGGCGCGCACCCAGCGTCCCGACCGTCTGTGGGGCCGTCTCCCACAATACCAGCATGACGAGATATTGGGGATAGGTCAGACCCAGTTCGCGCAACACCGGCCCATAGAGCCGGTTGAGCAGATTGGTGGCAGCATAGAGCGGAAAGCAGACCTGGCGGTCGAGCGACAGGGGATCCTGATCTTCGTCCAATGCTGCCACCCTGTCCGTCATTGCGTAAAGACCTTGAAACTGACGTCCACATTCCCTCGGATCGCATTGGAATAGGGGCATACCGCGTGCGCGGCTGCCACGATCTCCTCGGCTTTTGCCTGGTCGACACCGGCAATTTCGACATCGAGCGCAACGGTCAGGATAAAGCCGCCCTGTCCGTTAGGTAACAGGCCGACCTCGCAGGAAACCTCGATATCGTCATCGGTGACCTTGTCGGCTTTACCGCGGGTTACGTGGATGACCGCATTTTCGAAACAGGCGGCATAGCCGGCAGCGAAGAGCTGTTCGGGATTCGTAGCACCGCCTTTACCGCCAAGCTCCTTGGGCAAGGCAAGCGGCAGGTCGAGGATGCCGTCCTCGCTCCTGATCGCGCCGCTGCGGCCGCCATGTGCATGTACCCGGGTTGCGTAGAGCTGGCTCATTTCATCGTCCTTCTTCGTTGTGACGGGGATCATATAGACACGATTATATTGTGCACAACTATATTGTGTCATTTTTAAATATTTGATCGGTCGCTGAATGGCCTAAAGGGCTGTCCGTCCACGGACTCTGGGCTTTGCGAGGTCAAAATCCGTCGATAAGACAGGGGGATGGAGAGGAACATAAATCTGCTCGAAGCTCGCCCGAGCTTCGTCACCCATCTCGAATGCTCGCTCACCGGCGAGCTTTATCCCGCCGACCAGCTCCATGGTCTCTCGGCAGCGGGCCGACCCCTTCTGGTCCGCTACGACCTGCCCGCGATCGGCAAGCGGCTGTCCCGCGCCGACATAGAGCGCCGTCCGACCGACATGTGGCGCTGGCGGGAATTGCTGCCCGTTCGGCGAAGCGAGGACATCGTCAGCCTCGGCGAGATCGAAACCCCTCTCATTCCGCTGCCCCGTTCGGCGGGTCCGGCGGTGATCGTAAAAGACGAGGGCAGGCTCCCCACCGGCTCGTTCAAGGCGCGTGGCCTGGTCATGGCCGTGTCTATGGCAAAGGCCCTCGGCGTCACCCGCATCGCGATGCCGACCAACGGCAATGCCGGCGCCGCGCTCGCCGCCTATGCGACGCGCTGCGGGATCGAGACGATCGTCTTCTGTCCGGAGGATACGCCCGAGATCAATGTCCGCGAAATCGCCATGCAGGGTGCCCGCGTCTGGCGCGTCAACGGCCTGATCGACGATTGCGGCGCGATCGTCGGCGAAGGTGCCCGGCAGGGTCGCTGGTTCGACTTCTCCACGCTCAAGGAGCCTTATCGGATCGAAGGCAAGAAGACGATGGGGCTCGAACTCGCCGCCCAGCTGGGCTGGGAACTGCCCGACGCCATCTTCTATCCGACCGGCGGCGGCACCGGCCTGATCGGCATGTGGAAGGCCTT
Organism: Rhizorhabdus sp.; assembly: GCF_018006725.1. GTDB lineage: Bacteria > Pseudomonadota > Alphaproteobacteria > Sphingomonadales > Sphingomonadaceae > Rhizorhabdus. Next base: position 8,667 of record NZ_JAGMXV010000152.1, on the reverse strand, counting down.
CGACGAACTGGAAGCGCTCGGCTGGATCGGCTCGCATCGCCCGAAGATGTTCGCGGTGCAGGCTGCCGGCTGCGCGCCGATCGTGAAGGCCTTCGACGACGGCGTCGAACATGCCGAGCGCTGGGAAGGCGCCCACACGGTCGCCGCCGGAATTCGCGTGCCTCGTGCGGTCGGCGACTTCCTGATCCTCCGTGCCGTGCGCGCCAGCGGTGGCCGCGCGGTGGCGGTCGAGGACCACGCCACCCTCCAGGCCGTCGACGACGCCGCTCGCCAGGATGGACTGCTGCTGTGTCCCGAGGGTGGCGCGACGCTTGCCGCCTATCGTCTGGCGCTCGAACAGGGCTGGGTGACCGAGCGCGACCGCACCGTCCTGTTCAACTGTTCGACCGGGCTCAAATATCCGATGCCGCCGGCACCCCGGACATTGGATCGCACCCAGACCATCGACTTCGACTCGCTCTGAAAAGGACCCAGCCATGGACCGCCGCCTCTTCCTCGCCTCCCTTCCCGCCGCGGCCCTGGCGGCACCCGCCCTCGCCGGGCAGGCGACCGCCCCCCTGCCCCCAACGCCCCGCTGGCGCGAAGGAGAGGACCGCTTCGACCGGAACGACGTCCATGCGGGCGATCGCCCGGTGGGTGCCAGCTTCGCCAGCCGCACCGCAGCCTATGGCATGTCCGGCGCCGCAGGAACCGCCCATCCGCTGGCGACACAGGCGGGCATCGCCATCCTGCGCAAGGGCGGTTCGGCGGTCGATGCAGCCATCGCAATCAACGCCTGTCTGGGCTTTCTCGAGCCGACCTCCTGCGGCATCGGCGGCGACTGCTACGCCATGCTCTGGGACCCGAAGACCAAGGCGGTCATGGGGCTTGCGGGCTCGGGCGCTTCTCCCCGCGCGCTTTCGCTGGAAACGGCCCGCGCTCGCGCGGTGAACGGCGCCCTGCCGCCACTTGGCGCGGTCACCGTATCGGTGCCGGGCACGGTCGACGCTTGGGCGTTGATGCACCAGCGCTATGGCCGCCTGAAATGGGCAGAGCTGTTCGAACCTGCGATCGATCTGGCGACCAACGGGGCCCCCGTCCCCGACATCATCGCTTATTATATCCGCCGCGCCCTCGTGAACTTCCGCAAGCCCGGCAATGGTATCGAGGAGACCGACAACGCCTTGCGCACCTGGTCGATGGGCGGCACCGGGCCGCAGACCGGCAGCATCTTCCGCAACCCCGATCTCGCCCGCACCTACCGGATGATCGCCGAGGGTGGGCGCGACGCCTTCTACAAGGGCGACATCGCGAAGACGATCGACGCCTATTTCCGGCGGATCGGCGGCTGGCTGCGTGCCGAAGACCTTGCCGCGCACAAGGGCGAGTGGATCACGCCGCACAAGACCGACTATCGCGGCGTCGGTGTCCACGCGCTCGGCGCGAACACGCAGGGCATCGCGACGCTGCAGATGCTCAACATCCTCGAGAATTTCGACATGGAGGGCGCCGGCTTCCAGTCGGCTTTGTCGATCCACCTCCAGGCCGAGGCCAAGCGCCTCGCCTATGAGGATCGCGCCCGCTATTATGCCGATCCGAACTTCTCGAAGATCCCGGTCGAGTGGTTGATCTCGAAAGACTATGCAGCCCAGCGCGCCCGCCTGATCCGGCCCGACCGCATCAATCCGGACGTCCGCCCCGGCCAGGCACCCTCGCGCGGCGACACCACCTATTTCACCTGCGCCGACAAGGACGGGATGATGGTGTCGATGATCCAGTCCAATTTCCGGGGAATGGGATCGGGCCTCGTCGCCGACGGGCTCGGCTTCATGTTCCAGGACCGGGGCCAGCTCTTCTCGCTGAAGGATGGCCATCCCAATATCTATGCGCCGGGCAAGCGCCCCTTCCAGACGATCATTCCCGGCTTCGCGACGCGCGGCGACGGCCCGTGGATGAGCTTCGGCGTCATGGGCGGCGACATGCAGCCGCAGGGCCAGACCCAGATCATCGTCAACCGCCGCGACTATGGCCTCGACGTCCAGGCGGCCGGCGACAGCCCGCGCTGGCACCATGAAGGTTCGTCGCAGTCGATGGGCGAGGATTCGCCCGGCCTCCCGGCGACGGGCTTGCTCCGCCTCGAAAACGGGGTCCCGGCCGCGACGCGCGACGGGCTCAGATCGCGGGGCTGGACGCTGGGCGAATCCGATGCCGCCTTCGGCCGCTATCAGGCGGTCGAGCACCGCATGGACGGGCAGGAGCGCGTCTATGCCGCAGCAAGCGAGATGCGCGCCGACGGCTGCGCTCTCGCCTATTGACGGATCGGGCGGCTCCGGCCGCCCGGTCGATCAGATGCGGGCCTGCTCGCGATAGGCCCTGACGTCGCGGCGCAGTTCGCCCGCACACAGGAACAGCGCGAGGACATTGGGTATCGCCATCAGGAAGAAGCTGCTGTCGATGATGTCGATCACGCGGCCGAGGTCGATCACGGCCGCCGGCGGCAGCGCCACGATGTAGAGAATCTTGTAGCTCCACTGCGCCTTCGGCCCGTGCCCGAACAGATAGCCCCAGGCCTGCAGACCATAGAAACCCCAGGCGACGAGCGTGGAATAGGCGAACAGCACCACCACGATCGCCAGCAGCAGCGGGAACCAGCTGGACACATGCGCGAAGGCCGCGCTCGTGATCTCGATCCCTTTCAGGTTCGGATCGGTCCACGTCCCCGCCACGACCATCGCCAGCCCGCCGATGCCGCACACGATCATCGTGCCCAGCAGCGGCTCCAGCAGCGCCACCATGCCCTCCGACACCGGATGCTCGGTGCGGGCGAGGCTATGCGCCATCACCGCCGATCCGACGCCCGCCTCGCTCGCGAACACCGCCCGGCGCATGCCGGCCACGAAGGCCCCGACAGCGCCGCCGGCCGCCGCGTCGAACCCCCAGGCCCCGCGCCAGATCGCCGCGAGCGCCGCCGGTATGGCATCGGCATGCAGCACGAGGATGGCGACGATACCCGCCAGATAGACACCGACCTTCAGGGGCGTCAGCCGCTTCGACACCTCGCCCAGCCAATGCGCCCCGCCGAGCGTCACCAGTGCGACCGCGAAGGCCAGGCCGATCCCGTAGATCCAGCCATTGGTGAAGCCGGTGACGACGCTGACCTGCGCGAAGCTCTGGTTCACCTGCACCATGGGAATGGCACCGAACAATGCGAAGAAGGCATAGAAGCCGCCGAGGACGACGCCCAGCCGCGGCAGTCCGCGCCGCCCCAGCACCGCCTTCAGCACATACATCGGCCCGCCATGGACATGCCCATATTCGTCGGTGACGCGATATTTCAGCCCCAGCGTGACCTCGGCCATCTTCACCGTCATCGCGAACCAGCCGATCGCGAACATCCAGAAGATCGCACCCGGCCCGCCCATCGTCAGCGCAACCGCCACACCGGCAATATTACCCAGCCCGATCGTACCCGACAGCGCCGTGGTCAGCGCGGCGAACTGACTGACGTCGCCCTTCGCCTCACCTTCGCGCGGCTGGTTGCGCAGGATACGAAACGCATGCCCGATGCAGCGGACGTTCGGAAAACCCAGCCAGACCGTGAAGAACAGCATCGGCACCGCCAGATAGAGCACGACCAGCTCGATCTGGGTGCCCAGCAGCGGAATCTTGAAGAAGACCGCGCCGGTCAGCGCGTCGACGATCCGATTGAAACTCTCCATCACCGGACGCTAGCTGGCTTGTTCAATATTGTCATTGCCAAGTCCGCGCCCGGTCATTGCGATCGTTCGAAGCCTCCGGTCTTTCTGCTCGGGCAGCTCCCAGGTCATGATCACCCGCGATCAGCTCTTCGAGCAGGACCTCGCCGTCCGGCCAATATCCAAGATCGGACTGCGCATTGATATGCCCGCAATGGCCGGCATCGACGAAGCGGCTGCCCCATGCCCCGGCCAGCCGCTCGAGCCGGTCGAAGGTCGCATAACGGTCGTTGCGGCTTGCGACGAGGATCGAGGAAAAGGGCAGCTGCCGTGCAGGCGCCGGCGAAAAGCGACGAACCAGCGCATGGGCGTCGGGCGCGTCCACGTCGGGAGGCGCGACCAGCAGCGCGCCCTTGACCCGGCGGAGGCTCGCCGTCTCGAACGCCTGCGCCCACCAGGCGATCGTCAGACAGCCCAGGCTGTGCGCTACCAGCACCAGCGGCCCGTCGGTCATCGCCACGGCCGCGTCCAGCCGCTCGGTCCAGATCCGCCTGTCCGGCTCCGACCAGCAGCCGAGATCGACCCGGCGACAGTCGTCGCGTCGCGCCTGCCACAATGTCTGCCAATGATCCGGCCCCGAATTGTCGAGCCCCGGGACGATCAGGCACAGCGGCCGCTCATTGCTCATCGTCGGCTCCAGCCAGAAGAGCCGTCCGTTCGCCCGCGTCTCGATCCGCACGCGCCTGGTGCACAACGCTGCCCGGCGGCACGCTCGACGTCAGCCACACATTGCCGCCGATCGTCGAGCCGGCACCGATCGTCACCCGACCCAATATCGTCGCGCCCGCATAGATCACGACATCATCCTCGACGACCGGATGGCGCGGCTGCCCGCGCTTGATCGCGCCGTCCTCGTCGGCGGGAAAGCTCCGCGCGCCCAGCGTGACGGCCTGATACAGCCGAACCCGGTCGCCGATCACCGCAGTCTCGCCGATCACCACCCCGGTGCCATGATCGATGAAGAAGGATTCGCCGATCGTCGCGCCCGGATGGATGTCGATCCCCGTCCGCGAATTGGCGATTTCCGAAATGATCCGCGCGACGAGCGGCGTGCCGAGCCGGTGGAGCAGATGCGCCAGCCGATGGTGGACGATGGCGATCACGCAGGGATAGCAGATCAGCACCTCGTCGACGCTGCGCGCCGCCGGGTCGCCCGCATAGGCCGCCTCTATATCCCTGTCCAACAGCCGCCGCAGCGACGGCAGCGACCGGGCGAAATGGCCGATGATGCGCCCTGCTTCGTCGTCGACGCGGTGCGTCTCGTCCCCATCACGGGAATAGCCCAGTTCGAGCCGGATCTGCCCATAGAGCCGGCTGAGCGCGGTCTGCAGCGTCTCGGCGACAAATGCCTCCTCATTCTGCAGCCGGACGAAGCTCGGCCCCAGCCGCAGCGGAAACAGCGCCCCGCACAGCGCCGACATGATCTTGTCGAGCACATGCCGCGACGGAAAGCCGACCGCGCCGAGTTCGGCATGGCGACGATGCGCGTTGCGCCAATCCTCGCGCGCGTCGCGCAGTTCGGACGCGATCAGGTCGATGTCCCAATACTGGCCGGGCGGTGCGTCCAGGCTGTCGTCGATAGCGTTCGTCATCAGGGCCTCTCTTGCTTCCCGAACGCATAGCCGACCGCCTTGAGAGAGGAAGCAATTTTTCTCTACTGATTTGATAGGAATTATATCACCCGCTTGTCCGGCGGTTGTTTCGTGACGTGGTCAGGATGCGGTGATAGCCTGGCCCCATGGTTCCCCGTCTCGGCCCCCTCAAGCTCAAGGCTCAGCTCTACGCAGGCGACGAGCCCGCCATCGGCCCCGGCAAGGCCGCGCTCCTCGAAGCGATCGACCGCGAAGGGTCGATCTCGGCCGCAGGCCGTGCGCTGGGCATGAGCTATCGCCGCACCTGGCTGCTCGTCGACAGCCTCAACCGCTGCTGGCTGGACCGGGTCGTCGACACCACACCCGGCGGCGGACGCGAGAAGGGCGCTCGGGTTACCGACTTCGGTCATCGCATTTTGAGCGCCTATCGCAGGCTGGAACGCAGCCTGCTCGACGCGGCAGAAGGCGATGACTTCCGGGAGCTGGCAGCAATGATGCGGAGCGAGCCGCTGCCGCCAGCACATTGAAGGCTTGCCATATACGCACTGATATAGCATCCGGAGAGCGATCGTCCGGGAGTTCCAGCATGACCTTGCGCCATCGCCTCTGCCTCGGGCTCTTGCTGCTTCTTGGCTACACTACCTCCCCCGCTCTGGCCGCCGAAACCACCGTCGCCGTCGCTGCCAATTTCACCGAACCGGCAAAAGAGATCGCCGCCGCTTTCGCCAGGGCCACCGGCCACAAGGCGCAACTCGCTTTCGGCCCTTCCGGCACCTTCTACACCCAGATCAGCCACGGCGCGCCGTTCGAGCTGTTCCTGTCCGCCGATGCCGAGCGCCCGGCGAAGATCGAGCAGGAGGGACTGGCCGCCGCCGGTACCCGCTTCACCTATGCCGTGGGCAGGCTGGCGCTCTATTCGACGACACCCCGCCTCGCCGACGGAGCCGGCGCGATCCTCCGGACCGGGCGCTTCGAGCGGATCGCCATCGCCGATCCCGCCAGCGCGCCTTATGGGCAGGCTGCGCTGGAAGTGATGCGCAGGCTGGGCGTCGAAGCCCGGCTGAAGCCGCGCATCGTCACCGGCACGTCGATCGCCCAGGCCTATCAGTTCACCTCCACCGGCGCCGCCGAACTCGGCTTCGTCGCGCTGTCGCAGATCGTCGACGTCAAGGGCGGCTCGCGCTGGATCGTCCCCGCACGCTTCCACCAGCCGATCGAACAGCAGGCGATCCTGCTGAAGACCGGCGCAAACAATCCCGCCGCCCGCGCCTTTCTGAAGTTCCTGCGCAGCGAAACCGCGCTGCGCATCATCCGCCGCTATGGCTATGCGCTGCACTGATCGATGACGCTGGTCCTGCTGACAACCCTCGAACTGGCGCTCGTTACCACCCTCTGGCTGCTGCTGCTCGCCACCCCGCTGGCCTGGTGGCTCGCCCGCTCGCGTCACTGGGCGAAGGAGATTGTCGGCGCGATCACCGCCCTGCCGCTGGTCCTGCCGCCCACGGTGATCGGCTTCTACCTGCTGATAGCCCTCGGTCCGGACAGCCCGTTGATGGCACTGCTCCAGCCTTTCGGGATGAGGACGCTCGCCTTCACCTTCACCGGCCTCGTCATCGGCTCGATCTTCTATTCGCTGCCCTTCGCCGTGCAGCCGCTCCGCACCGCCTTCGAGGCGATCGGCGACCGGCCGCTGGAACTCGCCGCCACCATGGGCGCGGGTCCCTGGGACCGCTTCGTCCATGTCGCACTCCCGCTCGCCCGGCGCGGCTTCCTGTCGGCGTCGATCCTCGTCTTCGCCCACACCGTCGGTGAGTTCGGGGTCGTGCTGATGATCGGCGGCAACATACCGGGCCGCACCGAGGTCCTCTCGACCCGCATCTTCCAGCTGGTCGAAAGCCTGCAATTCGGTGAGGCGCACCGTATCGCCGCCTGGCTGGTCGCCTTTTCCTTCGCTGCGCTATTGGCGCTGCTGCTCGTCGACCGGCGGATCGGAACGCCCCGGCCATGAGCATTGCGATCCGATTGCAGGGCCGGCGCGGCCCGCGCTTCCTGCTCGACATCGACACGGAGATCCCCATGACGGGGGTCACGGCCCTGCTGGGCCCCTCCGGCTCAGGCAAGACCAGCCTTCTGCGCGCGCTGGCGGGGCTGGATCGTCATTCGGGCACCATCCGCTTCGGGTCCGAAACGTGGCAGGACGAGCGTCGCTTCCTGCCCGCCGAGCGCCGCCGCATCGGGTATGTCTTCCAGGGCGAGGGCCTGCTCCCCCACCTCTCCGTCTGCAAGAACCTCGACTTCGCCGAACGCCGTGCCCCGCCCGGCCCGTTCGACCGTGAGCAGATCGTCGCCCGGACAGGCATTGCCACCCTGCTGAACGCCATGCCGCGCGATTTGTCGGGAGGTGAGATGCAGCGCGCCTCGATTGCGCGGGCGCTGCTCGGCCAGCCTCGGCTGTTGTTGATGGACGAGCCCCTGTCCGCGCTCGACGCCCCTGCCCGCGCCTCGATGGTCGACTGGCTCGGCGATCTCCTCCCCCGGCTGGATCTGCCGGTGGTCCATGTCACGCATGACGAGGCCGAGGCCCGGCGCCTGGCGTCCACCACCCTGGTCCTGCGCGACGGCCGGCTGGTCGCCGCCGCCTGATCAGGCCTCGTCGGCGGCCAGCGCCTCGCGCATGTTGCGGAGCACCCAGCGGATATGGCTGGAAAAGGTGACCACCGCGGAATGGGCATCGCCGGTCAGGATCGTCTCATGGATCAGCCGGTAGTTGATCAGATACTGGTCCCAATGGTCGCCGGGCGCGAGTTCGGACAGCAGCGTCGTGAAGAAGCGCATATAGGGCCGGCTGTAGAAGAACTCGACATAGCGGTTCCCCGACAGCCGGTTGAGCGCGATATGATAGCGGTAGAGGGAATCGACGAAGTCGCGCGCGCTGCGGCGCACGGCATTGTCCTCGATCGGCTGAAAGGCCGCGATCACCGCATCGCGTATCTCCGGATCACCGACCTTGCCTGCGGTCAGGCGGACGCCCAGCACGCATAGCGCCTCGGTAAACTCCAGAAAGTCGATGCGGTCCTTGACCGACAGGCGCCGGATTCGCGCGCCGCGATTGGCGATCAGCTCGACCACCCCCTCGCCGGCCAGCATGTGCAGCGCCTCGCGGACGGGCGCCCGGCTCACATTATACTCCTCGGCCAGGTCCGCCGCGATCAGCCGCTGCCCCGGCGCATAGCGTCCGGCCATCACGCCATCGACAATGGAATCAACCACATGGGAGACGAGCGATACGCCGTTTTCGTCGTCGCGGTCGGATGCTTTGCTGGCCATGGGCTGCCCTTATC
>NZ_JAGMXV010000403.1 GCF_018006725.1 Rhizorhabdus sp. | reverse complement strand
AGATCGCCGAGCCGACCGTGGTCTTGTTGCCCTCGGCCAGGTTCAGCGCATAGTCGAGCAGGGTCCACACGCCGGTCGCATTCTCGTCGTCGAGGACCTCGATCACCGGCATGTGCATGGTGTGCGAACCGACGAAATGCGGTCCGAACATCCCCCGCAAGATGTCGACGATCGCATCGCGGCCCTTCAGCTGGACATGATAGCTGCCGCCGCGATAGTCGATCGTCGCATCCTCGGCGAAGAGCGATGCCACCGTCGCCATGTCGCCGGTGTCGATCCCGCGCGAATAGCGATATTTGAGCTGGCGGATCAGCTCGATATCTTCGAGCCGAAGGGTCATGCCGCAGCCTTGCGCGCCGCGTGAATCGCCTCGGCCCGCGCCTTGAGGGCGCGCGCGGTGTCGTCGAAGGCGCGCTTCACCCAGGGGCCGCAAAAGCGCATCACATGGATGCCGTTCTCACCGAAGAAGGCGTCAGTCGACCAGTAGCGGCAACGCTCCGGGCCGTCGGCCTCGATGATCTGGTCGCGCCGTGCGGGATAAGGCCAGATCGGATTGTCGAGCAACTCCCAGCTGATCAGCCGGTCCGGAATCTTGGCGCAGACATATTCGACGTTCGGCGCGGTCTGCCCCGGCATCGTGTAGTTGAGCAGCGTCATGTGGATCGGGTCGCCAATCTCCAGCGTCGATTCCGCGCCGATGCAGAAGGGGTTCCACTTTCCGTAATTGGGCAGGTCGGTCAGCACCTCCCACACGATCGAGGCGGGGGCGTCGATCGTCACCGTCTCCGATCGCACGGTGGTGTCGGCGGGGTAGTCCGGCAGGCCGAGGTCGTCGCTCACGCATCTTCTCCTTCGATTGGTTCGGCCCGTCAGGCGAGCGTCTTCATCTCATATTGGCGCATCGGGATGCAGTCGCAGCCCTTGGCGCCGATGAAATTGGCGCAGCTGTCCAACATGCGCTTTTCATTGGCTTCGAGCTTCGACTGATCGCCGGCCGCGTCATAATAAAGCTGCTTGTCCTGGATCGCGGCGAGCGGGAAACATTCCTCGACCACGGCCGCATAGGGGCCGGCGCCGGGCGTCACCGGGCGGACGACCAGATTCTGGACATATTCGAAATTGCTCTGCGTCACGATCGCGGTTTCGGTGTGCCCGTCCTGCCAGTTGCGACGCCAGGTCTCATGGTCGAGATGATCGGGCTTCTCGATGAAGACGACCTGCGAGAAGCCTTCGGTCGGCCTGCCCGGGGGATGGGCCCGGTTCGGCAGCGGAGTGGACTCCGCGACCAGCCAGCCCTCGACGCGGCTCGACAGCTTGGCGAGCGCCGCTTCGATCGGCGCGCGCGCCGGGGGAAAGGCGGTATCGACCCAGACCTGCACCGCCGCCTCCATCTGCGGCTGCGTGACGACGAAGACAGGGTTGCTCCCCTTGGGCAGCGCATCGTCCTGCACATTGATGCGCAGCGCGCGTACATGCGGGGCGATGGCCTCGGCGACCTCGCCCAGCAGCCGTTCATTGAACGCCGCGCGGGGCGTGTCCGCATCGCGCCACAATGCGTAGATCAGCTTTTCCATTCAACCCTCCAGCTGGCGCAGAAAGTCGACGAGCGCTGCGGCCAGCGCCTCGCCCTGCTCTTCCTGCACGAAATGTCCGGCGCCCTCGATCCGCACATGCGGGGCCCGAGCGGCCCCCGGCACGCGATCGCGAAAGACCTGCTCCCACGGCGCCGTCGATGGATCGCTGTCGCTGAACGCCGTGGCGAACGGCCGGTCGAAGCCTTCGAGCACCGACCAGGCCGCCTTGTTCTGGGCGATGCCGTCGCTGTCGGGCCGCGCCGGGATCAGCGTCGTGATCGCGAGCGCCGCCGCCTTGTAGCTGGCATCCGGAAAAGGCGCGTCATAGGCGGCGAGGATCGCAGGGTCGGGCCGCTGCACACAGGTCGCCGCGACGATCTCGCTGACCGGCAGGTCGTCGCTGGTCCGGCAAAGCTCGATCCAGGGCTCGATGATCGGACCCGGCCAGCCAGCCACGCCGCGCGGCGGCTCCTCGGCGGTCGGCAGCAATGTGTTGGTCGCCATCACCCCGATGAAGCGATCGGGCATGTCCGCCAGCAGCCGCAGCCCGATCGGGCCGCCCCAGTCCTGGATCACCAGCACGATCCGTTGCAAATCGAGCTGCTCGATGAAGTCCCGCATCCAGCCGACGAAGCGATCATAGCTGAAGATGGTGCGGTCGGCGGGCTTGTCCGAGCGACCGAAGCCGACATGATCGGGCGCCACCGCGCGCCAGCCGGCGGAGGCGACCGGGCCGATCAGCTTGCGATAGAGATAGCTCCAGCTCGGTTCACCGTGGAGCATCAGGACGGTGCCGTGCACCGACTCGCCTTCGTCGACATAATGCATGCGAAGGGCGCCGAGATCGCGGTCGGCGACGTCGATATAATGCGGCTCGAATGCGAAGCCGGGCAGGCTTGCGAAACGCTCGTCCGGCGTGCGCAGCAGCTTCGACACGCAATATCCCCTCGAATCTTTTTGCGAATGCTTATGGTCCACAGTTTACGCATTGAGCATTTTGGATTGCAAGCCATTCGCGCTTCGCGCATCCTTTGACCCAATGTCGCCACCATGAGCGACGGAAAGGACGAGGGATGCTGTCGCTTCAGGAAATGTCGGACCGGCTCGAGATCCAGGATCTCATCACGCGCTACGCCTATGCGATCGACGAGCAGGACTGGGATGCGCTCGACCGCGTGTTCACCGCCGACGCGGTGATCGACTATACCGACCTCGGCGGCGCCAAGGGCAGCCTGTCGGAAACCAAGGCCTATCTTGCGCAGGCCATGCCGACCTTCCCGGCCTTCCAGCATCTGTCGACCACGACGCGCATCGACATCGACGGCGACAGCGCGAAAACCAGGACGATCCTGTTCAACCCCATGGTCATGAATCACGAAGGCGAGGAGCGCGTCTTCTTCATCGGCCTGTGGTATAATGACGAACTCGTCCGCACGGCAGACGGCTGGCGCATCCGCCACCGGCGCGAGCAGAAATGCTGGTCGTTCAACGCACCGGCGGGCTTGCTCCCATGAGCGGGCCGACCGCGAAGACGATCGGCTTCATGCCGCGCCGCGCCGATATCTCGCGCGCCGATTTTCGGGCCTATTACGAAACCCGGCACGCCGTCCTCGCGGTCCCGCTCTTCCCGTTCCGCCGCTATCGCCGCAACCATCTGGTCGAT
>NZ_JAGMXV010000151.1 GCF_018006725.1 Rhizorhabdus sp. | reverse complement strand
GCGGCACGATGATCGCCCAGGCCGCGCAGGCCATGGAGTTCGGCGCGACCAGAGAGGACATCGCTTACACCTGCCACGCGCATCCGACCCATTCGGAAGCGCTGAAGGAAGCCGCGATGGCCGTGACGGGCAAGCCGATCCACATCTGACGGGCATTTTCCCGGACGAGAAAAGGGCCATCCGGCGATATGCCGGATGGCCCTTTTCGTTGGTGATGGTCGGTGGAGCGGACTCCGTCCGCGTCCGGATCAGATCGGCGAAACGCCGAGAAACTTCAGGATGCCGAGCACGAGCAGCAGCAGCGCGATCGCGGCGATGATGCCGCCGATGTTCATGCTGCTCTTCTCGACCACGACGCGTTCGTCGCTACGCACTTCCGCCATGAGGTCCTCCTTGCCTTGGTGGCGGTGTAACGACGTCGAGGCGATGCGCGTTCCTTTCGTTACGCGATCAGAACCAGGCGCGCAGTCCAAGCACGGCGCGTGTTCCCCGGCGTGACTCTCCCGATGCGATTGCAAGCCGGCCGGTCTCGCCGAAGCGACGTTCATGGACGAGGCCGACATAAGGTGCGAAACGGCGGCTGAACTCGTAGCGTAGTCGCACCCCGGCTTCGGCGCTGCCAAGCCCGCTGCCGACGCCAGTCCTCTTGTCATCGGAGAAGGCGAAATCGAGTCCGACGCGGGGCTGGAGGATCAGCCGCTGGGTGAGGCGCTGATCGTAATAAGCCTCGATCCGTGCCGACAGATCGCCCTTGTTCGACAGGAAGATATTGGCGTCGACCTCGAACCAATAGGGAGCGAGGCCCTCGACGCCGATCACGGCGTAGCTGCGGCCGGGACGCGGGCGGATGTCCTGCCGGACGCCGAGTTGAAAGTTCCAATAAGCGTCAAGCGCATGGCTCCACAGCGCCTGGACTTCTGCCTGACCAAGTGTGCCGCTGCCTTCACCCTCGCTCTTGAGCGCGAGCCGGTCGATGTCGCCCCCGATCCATGCCTCTCCGTTCCAGGCATAGCTGTCGGCTCCCTTGCCGGGACGGGCCTCGGCAATATCGATCATCAACTGGTTGACGGTCATGCCGCCATGCTCGCGGAGAAGCGCGGCTCGCGCGACAGCCATTGTCGCGGCGGGAAAGAAGCGGTCCGCCGCGCGGTCGGTGGGTGGCTGTGGGGCAGGAGCGTTGCCGATCGCACTGACGGCTGGCGGCTGTCCATGGCCCGCATGCGGATCGCTTGCCGGCATGGCGTGTCCGGCGTGGGGATCGTCCATCGCTGCACCATGGCCGGCATGTGGGTTGCCCGCCTGCATCTGGTGTCCGGCGTGCGGGTCGGTCGTCGGCATGGTATGACCTGCGTGCGGATCGACCATCGCCGCGTTGTGGCCTGCATGCGGATCGTCGGCAGGCATCTGGTGCCCGGCATGCGGATCGGTTGCAGACATGCTGTGTCCCGCATGCGGATCGGGCGCCATGCTGTTCTGGGCATGGGCGGCGGTGCTTGCCAGAAGCAGACCCGCCAGGATCAGGCGCTTCATGCTGCGCGCACCGTGACGATTTCGAACATGCCGGCGTGCATGTGATAGAGCATGTGGCAGTGGAAGGCCCAGTCGCCCTCGGCGTCGGCGGTGAGGTCGAAGGTCACCTTGCCCCCCGGCGCGACGTTCACCGTATGCTTGCGCGGTGCATGGTCGCCATGGCCGGTCACCAGCTCGAAATAATGGCCGTGCAGATGGATCGGATGGTTCATCATCGTGTCGTTGACCAGCGTGACGCGAACGCGCTCGCCCTTGGTGAAGGGGATGGGGGCCTTGATGTCGCTCATCTTCACCCCGTCGAACGACCACATATAGCGTTCCATATTACCGGTCAGATGCAGCTCCAGACTGCGCGATGGCGTGCGCGTGTCGGGATTGCGATCGGCCGCGACGAGGTCGCGATAGACGAGCACGCGATGCGCGACATCTTCCAGGCCCTGCGGCGGTTCGCCCGTCCGGTCGACTGGCATGGGCGAGATCGTCTGAACGCCCGGCCCCATCTGCACCTGCGGGGCATTGGCGCCGTTGCGCATGCTCATGTCCATGTCATGCGCGCCATGGTCCATGCCGCCCATATCCATACCCATGTCGCGCATCGTCACGATCGGGCGGCGGCGCAGGGGCGGGACGGGAGCGACCATGCCTGTGCGTGGCGCAAGCGTCGCACGGGCCATGCCGGACCGGTCGATCGCTTCGCCGACCAGCGTGTAAGCGATGTCGGCCGGGCGGACGATGACGTCGTAGGTTTCGGCCACAGCGATCTGGAATTCGTCAACCGTCACCGGGCGGACCGGAAGACCGTCCGCCCCGACGATTTCGAGCGGCAGGCCGGGAATGCGGACATTGAAATTGGTCATTGCCGAAGCGTTGATCACGCGCAGGCGCACCCGTTCGCCCGGTTGGAACACGGCAGTCCAGTTATCGGCCGGCCCATGGCCGTTCACGAGATAGGTATAGATATTCCCGGTCGCGTCCGAGACGTCGGTCGGATCCATCCGCATTGCGGCCCATTCGAGCCGGTCCTTGAGCGGTTGATCCTTGCCCGCGATCAGGCCGCCCAGCGTCTGGCGCTGCCGGTTGAAGCCGCCCGGATCGACCTTCAGCCGTCGGAATATCTCATGCGGGTGCAGTCGGGCATGGTCCGACAACAGGATGACATGGTCGCGATCATGGTCGGGCGCTGCGCCGTCGGCGGGGTCGACGACCAGCGGACCATAATGGCCCATCTGCTCCTGCAGGTTGCTGTGGCTGTGATACCAGTAGGTGCCGTTCTGCAGCACCGGAAACTCGTAGACGAAGGTCTCGCCGGGCCTGATTCCCGGAAAGCTGATTCCCGGAACGCCATCCATTTGGAAGGGCAGGAGAATGCCATGCCAGTGGATCGAGCTGTCCTCGTGCAGCCGGTTGGTGACCGATATGCGCGCGGTCTGCCCTTCGCGCAGGCGGATCAGTGGGCCAGGGGCTGTGCCGTTCACGCCGATCGCGTGCGTGGTGCGCCCCTCGACGGTCATCGTCAGATGATCGATGGTGAGCGCGATATCGGGGCCGTGAAGAACCGCCTGCCCCGGTGAGGAAGGACCGGCGGCCCAGGCCGGGAGCCATTGCGAGAAAGCGGCGACCGAACCGGTCAGGGCGGCATCCCGCAGGAAGCGGCGTCGGGTCTTTGCGATCATTCGGACTATTTAGCGATGATCGCCGGAAGGCCAAGCTCCCCCTTTGGGAAAGAGAGAGCCGAAGCCCCCCAAGTGGCATAATCGCTACTGGACCACGATGCTGGTGAAATAGACGTTGTCGATGCCGCCGAACCCGGTGCGCTGCTTGAGGACCAAGTTGATGGCGTCCTTCAACTCCTTCTGCAGCTTCAGCTTGCCCTCGGGCGTGCCGATCGAGAAGCTGTCCTGCTGCGACAACACCATCAGGATCGCCGAGCGGATCGGCATGTCATTGTCCTTCAGATTGTCGAGCACCTTCTGGTCATAGAAGGTGGCGGCGCCGAGGCCGATCTGGGTGAAGCCGTCCGAATCGCGCAGATTGGCGGTGAAGGGCTGTTCGAAGGCATAATAGGACGCCTTGTACTTGGTCGGATCGGGCGATTTGTCGGTCTCGAGACCCACCGGCAGCGTCTGCTTTTCCGCCCCATGGCCATCGTCCGCTCCGTCTTTCTTGACGAGCTTGGGCGCGTTGGGGTCTTCGGGATGCTCTTCCTCCGCCTTGTGCTTGCCCCCGACCAGGCCGGAACCAGCGGCATAGAGGCCGGCACCCACACCGATACCGGCGAACAGCAGGGCGATGACGAGCATCACGAGGATGCCCTTCATCTTGCCCTTCTTCTTGGGGGCGGGGGCGTCAGGCGCGGGAGCGGCGGCGGCACTGCTCATCGGTCAAATCCCATCGATCATGCGTAAAGGTCGCGGTCGTCACGCTCCGTCGAATCGACGGCATCGTCACGTCCGGCGGACTGATTAGGCGAAAAAGGTTTATTATCTTCTGACGGCTGGCGCGATTGACCCTGCTGGCCTTGCTGCGCCTGGGCGCCGGTCGAACCGGTGCCGCCGCCGCTCTGCTGATTGTTCAGGTCGACGTGCGACTCTGCGACGCGCAGCCCCTGCGCCCGTACCTCGGCGATGAGACGCGGCTGGGCATCGGCGATGATCTGCCGCGCCTGATCGGTGTCGGTGCTCATGCGGATGGCGGTGCCGGCGGCGCTATTTACGATCTCCACGGTAAGCGCACCCAGATGTTCCGGATTGAGCTGGAACTTCAGATGACCCTGATGGTCAGCGGCGCGGCTGATGTCGCGCGCGAGGCGATCGAGCCACTGGGTGTCGCGCGCAAGATCCAGATGGCGGTCGATCGTTTGCTGCTGCACGTTGTTGCCGTCGGCGATGCCGGCATCGCCGACCTGCATTCCGGCGTCAGCCGCCGTCGAAAGCGTGGCCGCCGCAGGCGTCGGCGCGGTCGCTACCGCCGGCTGGGGATCGCCGACGTTGACGGGCGGCAGTTCCGGCGCTTCCGGCAGCGTCTCGGCGACGACTGAAGCATCGGCAGCGTCGAGACCCGAAATCTGGTCATCGTCGGACATGACGGGCGTGCCGACCTCGTCCGGAGAAGGCTGCTTGTCGGAGAGGACAGGCGCCACTACCTGCGCGACGGGCTTCTTCGCGCTGTTGGGCAGCGGACCCGTCGACGCCGCGATGGCTTTGCCGTCGATCGATGGGGGGACTGCGGTTTCGCTCGCGCTCTCCTTGCCGTCGTCGGTGGTGAGGACGGGCGAGCGCAGGATCGTGGGTGTCGCGGCTGCGACCTTGCCCGCCGTCACGCTGGCCGCATGGAGCGGATCGATCGCGATAGGGGTGGTCGCGCCATCGCTCTTGAGTGGTGCAACCGCCTGCGCCGTGCCCGCCGGAGCGAAAGCCTGTCGCAGCGAATCGATCAGACTGGCGATGTGGGTCAGTTCGGGAGTGGCCTGTCGCGGTTCCCCGGTCGTGGTCGCGGGCGCAGTCGTTCCGCTGACGATCGGCGAGATATTCTCGCTCGCGTTCGCGGTGGGAGCGGTGACGCCCGGCTCGCCGACTGTGGGTGCTTGCGCCTGCGCATTCTGGCCCATGGACGACGTCAAGGCCGAGGCGAAGGCTGGTACGGGCGTGGCGGTCGCGACTGCAGGATTGCTGTCAGAGACGGGTGTCTGCGACTGCAGGCTCGTGCCCATCGTCGACACGGCCGGACCGGTCGGCAGCGCCTGTTCGTCGCTGGTGCCATCGGTGACGGGCGTCGGGGCGGACGGTATCGCTATGACGGGCACGATCGGCTGGCCATTGCCGAGCTGGGCAGCGGCTGCGACCATGGCTTCGATGTCGGCCAAAAGGGTTTCGGGCTTGTCGCCGCTTTCGGTGTCGGCGGTGGCATCCGCGTCGGTCGAGGTTGCAGCATCCTCGGAGGACGCCACGGGGGCATCGACCGGCAGCTTGCCATCGGGCTGGGCCTGCTCGCCGTCGGGCGTGCTTTTCTGATCCGACTGGCGCGAGACGAGCTTGGCGAAGTTCTGCGCCGACTCCGGCGCGGATCCGGCAGCGGGGGCAGCTCCGTTGGGCTGGGGCGCAACGCTCCCCGTCAGGGCAAGCGCGGCATTGGAAAGCGCGGCTACCGCCATGTCAGTTGTCCTTCTGCTCGGATGATCGGTTGGAACGGGGCCGGAAGGACGCGGCAAGGCGCGCCTCGGTCCACTCGGCAAGAGCCTGTGCGGCCCGCTGGTCTAGTTTCGCTGCGCTCTCCTGGCGCTGCCGGGCCTCGAGACGCTCGGCGCCCTTGGCCTCGACCTGCGCCTTGGCCGAGACGATGGCGTCGGCAAGGCCGTTGCGTGCGGTATCGAGCCGCTGTGCGAGCTGGCCGCGATTCTGGAGCACTGCACCGCTGGTCATGCCGGCCGGGACCGACAGGCTGTCGCGCAGCATGGCGAGCTTCGCCTGATTGTTTTGCAGCGTATCGAGCTGCGCTTCTGCCTGCGCGGCAGCCGAAGCGGCCAGCAGATGCTGGACGCTCCGGACCCGCGTGATGCGGGCGCGCCTGGCGACGACCGATTTCATCCGCCGAACGCCTCGAGCAGGGCTTGTGCCGACTGCTCATAGTCGACGCGCTCTTTCTGACCCTGGCTGATGAAGCCGAGGATGTCGTCGTGGCGCGCAATCGCGATATCGACGATCGGATCGCTGCCCTGGCGATAGGCGCCCATCAGGATCAGGTCGCGATTCTCCTCATAGACCGCCCAGAGCCGGCGGAAGATCTGCGAGGCGCGAAGATGCTCGGGCGAGACGATGTCGCTCATCACGCGGCTCAGCGACTTGCCGATGTCGATCGCCGGGAACACGCCCTGTTCGGCGAGGCCGCGCGACAGAATGATATGGCCGTCGACGATCGCGCGGGCGGTGTCGACGATCGGATCGTCGGTGTCGTCGCCATCGGCGAGCACGGTGTAGAGCGCGGTGATCGAACCGCCCGAATGGACGTCGACGCCGGCGCGTTCGATGAGGCGCGGGATCAGGCCGAGGGCCGACGGGGGATAGCCTTTCATCGTCGGCGGCTCGCCCAGCGACAGTCCGATCTCGCGCTGCGCATGGGCGACGCGGGTGAGACTGTCGATCAACAGCAGGACGCGCTTGCCCTGTGCCCGGAAATATTCGGCGATGGCGGTGGCCCGCATCGCGGCGCGCAGGCGCAGGACCGGCGGATGATCGGCGGGAACCGCGACCACCACGCTTTTCTGACGCACCGGTCCGGCGAGTTTGGTGGCAAGGAAGTCGGACACTTCGCGGCTGCGTTCGCCGACCAGGCCGACGACGATGACGTCCGCATCGGCACCCGCGATCATCTGGCCCATCAGCACCGACTTGCCGACGCCCGATCCGGCGGCGATGGCGATGCGCTGGCCGACGCCGGCGGTGAGCATTGCGTTGATAGCACGAACGCCCATGTCGAACGGCTCGGTGACGCGGGCGCGGTCGAGCGGATTGCCCCGGCGGCCTGCAAGCGGCCAGCGCTCGGCGGTCGCGATCGGGCCGAGTCCGTCGATCGGATTGCCCAGCGCGTCCATCACGCGGCCGAGCAGCGTCTCGCCGACGTCGACCGATCCGCCGCGCCGGTCGGGCTCGACCCGCGCCCCGGCGCTGTGCGGGGCATCGGCATCAAGCGCCATCAGGAGGGTGCGATTGCCACGGAAGCCGACCACCTCGGCAAGGGCGGCGTGCCCATCGGCGTCGATGACGCGGGCGTTCGAGCCGACCGGCATCGGAAAGCCTGTCGCCTCGAGCATCAGGCCATCATAGGAGGCGAGCCGGCCGATGCGTCGCGGTCCGCCCTGGTCAGGCTCGATCCCGTCGAGCATGGTCCGGGCGAGCAGGGACAGGCTCATCGCGGCAGCCCCATGGTATCGAGCTGCGCGCGCAGGCGCGCCAGGCGCACCTGCGGCCCATCCTCGATCCAGCCTTCGCCGGTTTCGAGGACGATCGTGCCCGAGGCGAGATGATGGTCGGGCGCGAGCGGAAGACCGAGATCGACGCCGTCGAGCATCGCGATGTCATCCGGGTGGAGGCGCAGGCGCGCCGGGCCGCATTCGGCCGTCACGAGTTCGGCGATCGCGATGGCGCGCTGCTCGAGCAGTGCCGGATCGATCTTCACCTCGCCGACGATTTGCCGGACCATGCGGGTGACGGTTTCGGCGAGGACGGCGGCGAGCGGCCCCTGCGATTCTGGCTGGAGCGCTTCGGCGGCACGGACGAGCTGGGCGAGAGCCTCACGCTCGCGAGCAAATTCCAGGATGGTCGCCTGACGCCCTTGCTCGAAACCCGCTGCGAAGGCCTCCGCCTGAACGGCTTCGACGTCGACCTGCGCTGCCCCTTCGGCATCGGGCGCGGGGCTTGTCGCGCGCGGGGCGAAGTCGCTGGCACGACGGCGCGGGGGTGAACCGCCCCAGGGAGTGAATTGCGTGCTGGACGCCGGGCGCGCCCATGCCTCGACGCGCGTAGCGGCTTCGCCGATATCCTGCGTCCAGATCTCAGACAAAGTCGTCGCCCTTTCCGCCCAGGCTGATCGTGCCCTCGGCTGCCAGCTTGCGCGCTATGGCGAGCATCGCCTTCTGCGCTTCCTGCACGTCGGCAAGCCGCATCGGGCCGCGATCGGCGATTTCGTCCTGTACCGACTGGGCGGCACGGCTGGACATGCAGCCGAAGATCTTGCCGCGCAGCTTTTCGTCGGCGCCCTTGAGCGAGACGACGAGAATGTCGTTGTCGACTGCGCGCAGCAGGGTGCCGAGGTCCTTCTCGGACAGCGCCATCAGATTGTCGAAGATGAACATCTCTTCCTCGACGTTGCGGGCGACCGACTTGTCGAGCTTCTGGAGAGCTTTGATGATCCGCTGTTCGGCCGCCTTGCGCGACGAGTTGACGATCTTCGCCGCCTCACCGGCGCCACCGCGCCGGGTGATCGCGCCATTGCTCTGGCCGGCGACGGGGCGGTTGAGCAGCTCGTCGAGTTCGACCAGCGCGGCTTCGGTAACCGGTCCCATGGTCGCGACGCGATAGACGAGGCCAGCCTGCATGTCCTCGGGCAGCAGAGCAAGGACGTCCGCTGCGCGCTGCGCATCTAGGAAGGCCAGTACGATCGCGGCGATCTGCGGATGTTCGAACTCGATCAGATTGGCGATCTGGCGTGCGTCCATCCACTTCAGATTTTCGAGGGCCGTGGTGTGCTGAACGGGCGTGATGCGCTGCAGGACCTGGTCGGCCTTCTCCTGGCCGAGGGCCTTGTGCATGATCCCCTTGATCTGGCGCTCCACGCCGAAGCCCAGCGTCGTGCGGGCCTTGGCGCGGTCGACGAACACGTCGAAGACGCCGTCGATCGCTTCTTCGGAGACGTTGGCGACGTTGAACATCGCTCCGCCCAGATGCTGAACCTCTTCGGGATCGAGACGGGCGAGCACGGTTGCGGCCTCTTCTTCGCCGAGCAGCATCATCAGGATCGCGGCCGCCTGGCTGCCGCCGGGAAGCGGGTTGGCGTCGTCGGTGTCGATCGGGGTTTCGTCAGCCATGGGTCATTCGGCCTTGGGCATGTCGGCGCGGATCAGGTCGCGGACGACCAGAGCGGCCCGGTCCGGGTCCTGCCGGACGAAGTTGCGGATCAGTTCGGCGCGATTGGCATAGCCGGGCGTCGCCTCGATCATGTCGAGCGTCACGGGCTTGTTCGGATCCTGCAGCGCCTGCTGGGCAAGGGCGGTCGCAATCTCGGCCCGGATGGCGGGATTGGTATTGTCGGGGATGCGAGCCGAAGGGTCTGCCATGGCCATGGCCATCGTCTGCTTCTCTTCGGTCAGCGCCGCACGGCGCTTGAGGAGCGGCTTGGCGACCCCGAAGACGAGCAGAGCGACGATCAGCAGGGCGGACAGGTTGCGGGCGAGGGTGGACACCCAGGGCGCCTCCCACCAGTTCGGCTTGACCTCGGCTTCCTCGGCCATCGCAAAGCTGCGGGCGGACAGGGCGACCACGTCGCCGCGATTGGCGTCGGCACCAACCGCACCGCGCACCAGAGTCTCGATCGATGCCAGTTCTGCGCGGCTGAACTTGCGGCTACCTTCGCGCAGCGCCACGGCGACCGACAGGCGCTTGACCGTACCGATCGGGGCACGGGTGACGGATACTTCGCGGCCGAGCTCATAGGTGCGGTTGTAATTTTCGGAGGTCTTGGCCGCATTGGCTGCTGCCGTCGTGTCGGCTGCAGGCGGAACGGGCAGGGTCTGGTTCGGCGCAGCGGCAACCTGGCTGGCGGCCGGCGCCTGGTTGGACAGCGCACCGGGGATGCCACCGGCCTCGGCGGGCTTGTCGCCGGTCCAGCTGCCTTGCTCCTGACGAACCACGGCGGTGTCCTTGGGATAGCTTTCCCGCGTCGCCTGGGTCTCGGTGAAATCGACGTCGGCGTGCACCTCGGCAGTGAAGTTGCCGGCGCCCACGATCGGCGTCAGGATCTTGTTGAGCGCTTCGAGATAGCGCTGTTCCATCTTGGTCTGGATCTCGACCTGGCGGGTCGACGCCTGGCTCAGCGGATCATTGCCCGAGCTGGACAGCAGCCGGCCGGCCTGATCGACGACCGACACGCCGTCGGGAGACAGGTCCGGAACCGAGGAGGCGACCAGGTGCACGACCGCCTGGACCTGCGAGTCCGACAGGGTGCGACCGGCACGAAGGCGCAACATGACCGATGCCTGCGGCTTGCTTTCGTCGCGCAGGAAGACGGTCGGCTGTCCGGCGGCGATGTGGACCTTGGCGGTGTCGACGGCGTCGATCGCCTCGATGGTACGGGCCAGATCCATCTCGCGGGCGGAGCGAAGCTTCTCGCCTTCGACGGCGCGGCTGGCGCCGAGCGGCAGCGACGAAATCATCGCATCGCCGTCGGGAGCCGCCTTGGGCAGGCCTTGCTGGGCCAGCAGCATCTTCGCCTGATAGAAGGCCGTCTCCGGAACCGTGATGGCACCGGTGTCGCGGTTGATTTCATAGGGAATGTTGGCGGCCTTGAGCGCGTCCGCAACGGCGGCCTTGTCGCCGTCGCTCATGCCTGAGAACAGGTCGCGCTGCGGAGCGCCCGACATCGTTGCCCACAGCAGCGCGGCCGCGCCGAGCAGTCCGATCAGGCCCATCATCGGCAGGCTGCGCTGGATCGCAGGCTGTGCCGCGAAGTCGCGGATGCGTTCGAGCATGGCCGAGGTGCCGACCGATGCCGGGGCGGTGGTGGCGAGGGCCGAAGCGGCCGGGGCGGTGGGGACGATTTCTGCCATGGATTATACCGGCATGCTCATGATGTCCTTATAGGCGGACAGGAGTTTGTTGCGGACTTGCAGCGTGGCCTGGAAGCCGACGCTCGACTGTTCGCGCTGAAGCATGACCGCCGCGATGTCGGTGGTCTCACCACGCTCGTAGCTTTCGGTCGCCGCGCTCGCCTTGGCCTGAAGGCTGTTGACCTCGGTCAGGGCGCCGCGCAGCGTCGAGGCGAAGCTGCCTTCCGGTGCGCTGGTGGCGCTGCCGACCTGCTGGACACCGGCCAGCGGCGTCTGTGCTGGAGCGGCGGCGGCTTTCTGCAGCGCGCTGTTCTGCTGGAGGATCGCCTGCCGCATCGCGAGGATGTTGCTGGTATTGATCGTGGTCATTCAGACCTCCTCAGGCGGCCGCGCGCATATCGGCGAGCCGATAGCGAAGCGTGCGTTCGGAGATGCCGAGCCGCTGGGCAGCGCGCAGGCGGTGCCCGCCGGTGGCCGCCAGCGCCTCCTCGATTGCGCGCGCCTGGCTTTGGCGGCGCGCTTCGGCGAGGCTGAGCGCGGATTCTTCCGGCGCGGCCGGCGACGAGCCTTCGGCCGCCGGCAGGCCAGGAGCGCGATCGATGATCAGGTCCGGCGTGTCGATGCGGCTGCCCTCGCGCATCAGCATCGCGCGCTGGAGGACATTTTCGAGTTCGCGGACATTGCCAGGCCAGTCATGCGCCATCAGGCGATCGAGCGCGGCAGCGGTCGGCCAGGGCAGATCCTCATGCTGTCCGGCGTGGCGCAGCAGCAGCGCGGCAGCGATTGCACGGATGTCCTGGCGACGCTCGGCGAGCGGCTTGAGCGCGAGCGGCATGACGTTCAGGCGCCAGTAGAGGTCTGCACGGAACCGACCGGCCTCGACTTCGGCTGCCAGATCGCGGTTGCCCGCAGCGATGATGCGAACGTCGACGGGGACAGGCGTGGTGGCGCCGACGGGAAGGACTTCGCGTTCCTGCAGGGCACGGAGCAGCTTGGGCTGGAGCGCCAGCGGCAGTTCGGCGACTTCGTCGAGCAGCAGCGTGCCGCCGTCGGCCGCGCGAAACAGGCCTTCGCTCGACATATTTGCGCCGGTGAAGGCGCCCTTCTGGTGGCCGAACAGCATCGCTTCCAGCATGGTTTCCGGCAGCGCGGCGCAATTGACCGCCACGAACGGGCGCTCGGCGCGGCCCGAGGCGGCGTGGATGAAGCGGGCGACCCCTTCCTTGCCGGTGCCGGTCTGGCCGAGCAGGAGGACGCTCGCCTCGCTGCGTGCGATACGCGCGGCGAGCTGGAGGAACTTCGCACTGTCGGGCTCGCCGCAGGCCGGCATGACGGCCGGGCGGATCAGCTCGGCGATCAGCGCGTGACCGAAGGCCATATCCTCGAAAC
>NZ_JAGMXV010000150.1 GCF_018006725.1 Rhizorhabdus sp. | reverse complement strand
CCCCACAATGGCGTGCTGTTCATGGCGAACCATGGCACGACCGGCCTGTTCGTCATCGGTGCGGTGTTCCTGACCGTGACCGGCGCCGAGGCGCTGACCGCCGACATGGGCCATTTCGGCGTGCAGCCGATCCGTACCGGCTGGCTGTTCATCGTTTTCCCGGCCCTTGCCCTCAACTATCTCGGCCAGGGCGCCTTCGCGCTGAATGCGCTGGAGGAGGCCGCACGGCGCGGGACCGAGTTCACCAACCAGGACTGGTTCTTCCTGATGGCGCCGGGCGCGGCCCGCATTCCACTGGTTCTGCTGGCGACCTGTGCGACGGTCATCGCCAGCCAGGCCGTGATCACCGGCGCCTATTCTCTGACACGTCAGGCGATACAGCTGGGCCTGCTCCCCCGCCTCAAGATCAGCCAGACCTCCGCCACCGATGCCGGGCAGATCTATCTGCCCGCGATCAACAATTTCCTGCTCGCCGGCGTGCTGATCCTCGTGCTGGGTTTCGGCTCCTCCTCCGCGATGGCGGCCGCCTACGGCATTTCGGTCTCGGGCACGATGGTGGTCACCACCTGTCTGGGCTTCCTCGTCGTGCGACGGACCTGGGGCTGGAGCCTGCCGCTGACGCTGGGTGTGATCATACCCCTGCTGCTGCTCGATATCTTCTTCTTCGGCGCCAACATCCTGCGCGTCTACGAAGGCGGCTGGGCTCCGCTGATCATCGCGCTCGGCGTCGCGACGCTGATCGCCACCTGGGTGCGCGGCCGCAAGCTGCTGCTCTCGATCGACCAGAGCCAGTCGATCGAACTCGACGAACTCGCCCGGATGCTGCGCGCCCGCCCGCCAGAGCGCGTGCCGGGCATGGCCATCTTCCTGTCGTCGGACATGGAAGCCGCGCCGAGCGCGCTGCTTCACAACCTCAAGCACAACAAGATCCTGCACGAGCGCAATCTCGCGCTCACGATCAATACGGTGGACAGCCCGACGGTCTCCCCGGCCAAGCGGCTGGACATGACCAATATCGACGAGAATTTCACCCGCGCGGTTCTCAGCTACGGCTTCATGGAGAGCCCGGATATTCCCCGCGACCTCGCCTTTGCGCTGCGCCAGGGCGACAACAAGCTCGAACCGATGCAGACCAGCTATTTCATCGGTCGCTCGACCCTGCGCCCGTCGAAGCACAGCGGCATGCCCTTCTGGCAGGATCTTCTGTTCATCTTCCTCTACCGCAACGCATCGGACCCGACCGACTTCTTCCGCATCCCGGCGAACCGCGTGGTCGAGCTGGGATCGCAGACGACGATCTGATCGCACGCGGGGATTGCGTCGCACCGCCAAGGGCCTATGCCTCTGCATATGTCTGACACTCTCGACCTCAGCCGGTTAGACCGCATGATGGCGGGCCATGCCGGCCAGCTCGGCTTGCGCTACGTCGCCCATGGCGACGACTGGGCGGAACTCGGCTTCGACTACAAGCCTTCGCTCGCGATGAACGCCGAAAATGGCGTGCTCGCCTCGGGCCCGATCATCTCGCTGATCGACAGCGCCTGCGGCTTCTCGATAGCGGCGAAGATCAAGCGCGTCCGGCCGATGGCGACGCTCGACCTGCGGATCGACTATGTCCGCGCCGCGCCGCCCGGTCGCGCGATCACCGCCAGAGCGACCTGCTACCGCGTCGCGCGCAATGTCGCCTTCGTCCGCTGCCTGGCCCATGACGGCGATCCCGAGGATCCCGTCGCCCATGCGCTTGCCACCTTCTTCTTCACGGGCGACTGATGAGCTTCACCTCCCCCTACGCCAACATGATCGGCGCGCGCCGCAACAGCGCGACGGGCGAACCGATCATCACCATCGGCTGGCATGACGAGATCGAGGGGCGACCGGGCTTCCTCCACGGCGGCGTGATCGCGGGCCTGCTGGAAATGGCCTGCTATGAAGCGCTGAGCCAGGAGTTGCGCGACCAGGAGGCCATGCCCAGGCTCAAGCCGATCAACATCGCGGTCGACTATCTGCGCGGCGGACTGATGACCGACACCCATGCGGTGGCGCAGGTCGTTCGCGTCGGCAAGCGTGTCGCCAATGCCAGTGCGGTCTGCTGGCAGGACGATCGATCCAAGCCGATCGCGACCGCGCGCATGCACATATTGCTCGACCGCTAGGAGAGCCCATGACCGATTTCACCGCGCTGCTGCAGCCCGACCGGGGGCAAAAGGCCCACAGCTTGGTTCCCGTGGCCGCCGAGGGTCTCGACACCTGGCTGCTGCAGCAAACGCCTGCCGCGCGCGCCCTTTGCACCGCCGCCCAGTTCCGCGCCAAGCCTGGCGAGATCGTCGTCCTGCCCGGCAAGAAGGACGATGACTGGTCGGTCGCTTATGGCCTCGCCAAGGCCCCGGGCCCTTGGGACATCGCGGCGGTGGCGGTCAAACTGCCGGCTGGCACCTACCGGATCGAAGGCGAGGGCACCGGGGCCGGCGCGCTGGGATGGCTGCTCGCCCAGCATCGCTTCGACCGCTATCTGTCGAAGCCCGATCCCCTGCCCGCGCGCATCCTGCTGACGCGCGACGTCAAGGCCATGGCCGAGACGCTGGCGCTCGCCGAGGCGGTCGCGCTGGTCCGCGATCTGGTCGACACGCCGGCGCAGGACATGGGGCCTGCCGAGTTGGCGGAAGCGGCCGAGCGGATAGCGCAGCGCCATGGCGCCGAGTTCCGCGTAACGCAGGGCGATGTCCTCGACCGCGACTATCCGATGATCGCAGCGGTCGGCCGCGCGGCGAGCCGCGATCGCGCGCCCCGGCTGATCGAATGTGAATGGGGCGATCCCGGCCATCCCCGCATCGCCGTCGTCGGCAAGGGCGTCTGCTTCGATTCGGGCGGGCTAGATCTCAAGCCGTCGTCGGCGATGCTGCTGATGAAGAAGGACATGGGCGGGGCGGCGCATGCGCTTGCCCTCGCTCATCTGGTGATGGAAGCCCGCCTCCCGGTCCGCCTCCATCTGCTGATACCCGCCGTCGAGAATGCCGTCGCCGGCAACGCCTTCCGCCCCGGCGACGTTTTGCGGACCCGCAAGGGGCTGTCGGTCGAGATCGGCAACACCGATGCCGAAGGACGTCTCGTCCTTGGCGACGCACTGACACGCGCGGGCGAGGACAAGCCTGTGCTGATGCTCGACTTCGCGACCCTTACCGGTGCTGCGCGGGTAGCGCTTGGGCCGGACCTTCCGGCGCTGTTCTGCAACGACGAGACGCTCGCCGCCGATCTCGCCGCAGCGGCCGCGACGGCCTCCGACCCGCACTGGCGGATGCCGCTATGGGCCGACTATGCCGACATGCTCAAATCGAACGTGGCTGACATCAACAACGCCGGCGAAGGTGGCATGGCCGGCGCAGTTACCGCAGCCCTGTTTCTGCAACGCTTCGTACCCGATGGGCTGCCCTGGGCCCATTTCGACACCTTCGCCTGGCGCCCTTCCCCGAAGCCGGGACGCCCCAAGGGCGGAGACGCACTGGGGCTCCGCTGCGCCTTTAGCCTTTTGAAATCGCGATTTAGCGCCGACTAAGGCAAAACGAACATCTCCGGCGACGAAAGCGCCACTCTCGCACTTCGGCAGTGAAACGAAACGGTCACGGACGCGTTCTCACCGACGGGTCCATGCCCGATCCTGCATCTGTGGAACGAGACGAGCAACATTATGTCCGACAATCAGCTTTCCCAATGGATGCGCGCGCTGGTCGCTTATGTCCGTTCGGGGCAGCCCGACCTCACCAATCGGCAGATGGCGCTTCTGCTCATCAGCTACATCACCCCTGGCCCCCACACGGTACGCGGCCTCGCCCAGCAATTGGGCGTGTCGAAGCCGGTGATAACGCGCGCCTTGAATACATTGGGGTCGCTCGGCTATCTGCGCCGGGAACGCGACGATAATGATCGCCGCAACATCTTTGTCGCCAAGACGGAAAAAGGGGCTGCCTTCCTCGATGCCTTCGGAAAATCCATCGACATCGAGAAGCTGGGGGGCTGACGCTACGCTGAGTCAGACGCCGCCCGTCTCGACCTTCGCCCTAGACGGCCCGACGCGCGCGATCGACAAGAGAGTACACGCATTCCGGCCGGACATCGCCGATGTGGCTCTGGCCGGCACCTTGTTCGCTCCTCATTATGCCGCACCCATGCCGCGCTCAGCCCTGGCGACGGTCTTCATGCGCAGCGCTGCCTCGGCCTCGGCTGAGGCCGTGTCGCAACTGCTTCCCGGCGAAGGCTTTGCCGTACTGGAAATCACAGCAGGCTGGGCATGGGGCTATTCGCTCCACGACCATTATGTGGGCTATGTCGAGACTGCGCATCTCGGCGAACCCATCGTGCCGACGCACCGGATCTCGGCGCGCGAAGCGCTGGTCTTTGCCGACGCGTCGATCAAGGCCGCTCTTGTCGCCACGCTGCCGGTCGGAGCGCGCGTGAGCGGCACGGTCGAAGGAACTTTTCTCAAGACCGACCTCGGCCATATCCACTTGCGCCATGTGATGGCGATCGACGAGTTGGCTGCCGATCCAGTCACAGTTGCAGAGCTCTGCCTCGGCATGCCCTATCTGTGGGGCGGGCGCGGTGGCGACGGGATCGATTGCTCGGGTCTCGTCCAACTGGCCCTCGCCGCAGCGGGCCACAGCGCACCACGCGACACCGACATGCAGCGCCACGACATCGGCATGGAACTTGCGGACAACGAGCCGCTGCGTCGCGGCGACATCGTCAGTTTCCCCGGTCATGTGGGACTTATGGTGGACGCCGAGCGCCTGATCCACTCCAATGCGCACTGGATGGCCGTCGTCATCGAACCGCTGGCCGACGTCGTCGCCCGCCTTCAACCCAATCATGACCGGCCGATCCTGAGCCGGCGGAGACTGACAGCATGACCGCAAAGGTCTTCATCGACGGCGCCGCCGGCACCACCGGGCTGGAGATCGCGGAGCGGCTCGCCGGCCGTCCCGACATTGAGATCGTCACGATCGCTGAGGCGCGCCGCAAGGACCCCGCCGCGCGTGCCGAAGCGCTGAATGGCGCCGATGCCGTCGTGCTGTGCCTGCCCGACGACGCCGCGCGCGAGGCGGTCTCGCTGATCACCAACCCCGATGTGCGCGTGGTCGACGCCTCGACGGCGCACCGCACCGCCCAAGGCTGGGCCTATGGCTTCGCCGAGCTCGATCCGGGCCAGCGCGAGAAGCTCGCCGAAGCGCGGCGCATCTCCAACCCCGGTTGCTACCCCACCGGTTTCCTGGCGCTCGTGCGTCCACTGGTCCGCGTCGGCCTGCTACCTGCCTCCACCCCGCTGTCGGTCAACGCCGCCTCGGGCTATTCGGGCGGCGGCAAGGCGATGATCGCGATGTACGAGGATCCGGCCTCCGCCGACGCCACCGACAGCGCCTTCCGCGCCTATGCGCTCGGCCTCGGCCACAAGCATGTGCCCGAAATGCAGCGCCACGCCGGGCTCGATCATCCGCCGATCTTCTTCCCCTCGGTCGCGCGCACCTATCGCGGCATGCTGGTCGAGGTGCCGCTCCACCTGCATCTCCTTCCCGGCCGCCCGAGCGGCGCCGCGCTCCACGACGCGCTGGCGGTCGCCTATGATGGCAGCCAGATCGTCCGCGTCCATGGGGATCGCCCGTCCGCGCTGCTGATCGAACAGGCCGCTGGCACCGACCGCCTCGACCTTTATGTCTACGCGGACGAGAAAGCCGGCCAGGCCCGCCTCGTCGCGCTGCTCGACAATCTCGGCAAGGGCGCGGCCGGCGCAGCGGTCCAGAACCTCAACATTGCGCTGGGTCTGCCGGAGGCGACGGGTCTGCGCCTCTAACGGGGCAGACTACATCCACTCGCGGCACAACGAGCGCGATGGTGGAAAGCTGAACGACCGATCAGGGTATTTGCAGCTCAGCGTTAAGTAGTTGCTCGGGCGACGGACAGGTCTAAGCCGCCCCCGAAGGGGCGACGAGCGCCCTCACATCTCGCCGCGCGCTCTCCGGATCGCGTAGTAACGCTGCACGTTGGCATTGTGCTCGGCCAGAGTGTTCGCGAAGATATGGCCGCCCTTCCCGTCCGCGACGAAATAGAGCGCGCTGCTCTTTGCAGGATCGAGCACCGCTTCGATCGCGGCCTTGCTCGGGTTGGCGATCGGGCCGTCGGGCAGGCCGGGCGATGCATAAGTGTTGTAGCCGTTTACCGCGCGCAGTTCGGACTGGCGGATGCGGCGGCCGAGGGGCTTGCCCTTGGTGATCGGGTATATGACCGTCGGGTCGGCCTGCAGCTTCATCCCCTGCCGCAGCCGGTTGGAATAGACCGAGGCGACCATCGGCCGTTCGGAAGCGATGCCGGTTTCCTTCTCGACGATCGAGGCGAGGATCACCACGTCGCGCTTGTTCGTGACCGCCGTTGTCGGCTTGCGCCCCTCCCAGGCCTCGTCGATCGCCTTGCGCATCGCCATCTGCATCCGGGCGAGGACCGCCGCGCGCGGCTCACCGGCTTCGAACGCATAGCTGTCGGGCAGCACCGATCCTTCGGCCGGTACGTCGATGGTGCCGGTCAGCAGCGGTTCGGCCAGCAGCCTCTCACGCACCAGGATCGAAGGCATGCCCTCAGGGATGGTGACGAGATGCTGCACCGGGGTGCCGTGCTGGAGGATGTCGAGGATCTGGAGCCCGCTGGCCCCCGCCGGTATGGTGAACTCGCCAGCGCGGACCGGTTCGTCCGATCCGAAGCGACGGGCGAAGCGCAGGAAATTGGTGGTCGAGCGGATCGCCCCTGCCTTCTCCAAGGCCCGTGCTGCAGCCGCCAGCGTATCGCCCTTGCGGACGACGACGCTGGCTTCCTTCGTCAGAGGCCCCTGCCCCCACCAATCGCGCGAGATCCACGCCGCAGCCCCGCCCGCCAGCAAGGCCAGGATCACGACCAGCACGAGGAGCCGGCCGATGATCGAAGGCTTGCGGCGGCGGGCCACGACCGGGTCAGTCCTCGATGGCGCGCATGATCAAGCTGGCGTTGGTGCCGCCAAAGCCGAAGCTGTTGTTCAGCACGGCCTTCACCTTGCGCTTCTTGGCCTTGAGCGGAACCAGGTCGAAATCCTCGAGGCCGTCGCTCGGATTTTCGAGGTTCAGCGTCGGCGGCACGATCTGATCGCGCAGCGCCAGGATGCAGAAGATCGACTCGACCGCGCCTGCACCACCCAGAAGGTGGCCGATCGCCGACTTGGTCGAGCTCATCGACACGGTCTTCAGCGCATCGCCAAACAGACGGCGGACCGCGCCCGCCTCGAGCTCGTCGCCGAGCGGGGTCGAGGTGCCATGGGCGTTGATGTAATCGATGTCGGACGGCTGCAGGCCCGACTTCTTGAGCGCCATCGCCATCGAGCGATAGGCACCCGAACCTTCCGGATGCGGCGCGGTGACGTGATAGGCGTCGCCCGACAGGCCATAGCCGATGACCTCGGCATAGATCTTTGCGCCGCGCGCCTTCGCATGCTCATATTCCTCGAGCACAACGATGCCGGCGCCCTCGCCCATGACGAAGCCGTCACGGCCCTTGTCATAGGGGCGCGAGGCCTTTTCGGGCGTGTCGTTATAGGCGGTCGACAGCGCGCGGGCCTGAGCGAAGCCGGCGATGCCCAAGGGGCAGATCGCGCCTTCGGCGCCGCCCGCCACCATGATGTCGGCATCGTCCATCGCGATCATGCGCGCGGCGTCGCCGATGGCGTGCGCACCGGTCGAGCAGGCGGTGACCACCGCATGGTTCGGACCGCGCAGGCCATATTTGATCGAGACCTGACCCGAGATCAGGTTGATCAGGCGGCCGTGCACGAAATGCGGGCTGACACGACGCGGACCCTTTTCGTGGAGGACGATCGACTCGCTTTCTATGCCGGGAAGGCCGCCGATGCCCGAACCGATCGAGAGACCGGCGCGATAGCTCATCTCTTCGCTCATGTCGGTCAGGCCGGCATCTTCGAGCGCCTGGCCGGCGGCATCGATGCCATAGACGATGAACGGATCGACCTGGCGCTGCACCTTGTGGTCGACGCGCTTGCCGGCGTCGAAGCCATAGGGATGATCGGCGGGCTTGACCTCGCAGGCGATGGTGCACGCCTGATCGCTCGGATCGAAGCGGGTGATGCGGGCAGCGCCCGACTTGCCGGCGATGATGTTGCTCCAGGCTGTCTCGACGTCCGCTCCCAGCGGCGTGACAAGACCCAGACCGGTTACGACCACGCGACGCATGGCAATCTCCTGCATATCCTCTTGAACGGCAAAGCGGCCCCCCGTCCCATCGGTTGGCCCGGGGTCGGGGAGCCGCCGAAAGCTCTCGGTTCGATCACCTGCCCCGGACGATCAATCGACCGGCGGGCGGGTGGATCAGCCCTTGTGGCTGTCGATGTAGCTGATCGCGTCCTTGACGGTCGCGATCTTCTCGGCCGCGTCGTCGGGAATCTCGACGCTGAACTCTTCCTCGAACGCCATGACCAGCTCGACGATGTCGAGGCTGTCCGCGCCCAGATCGTCGATGAAGCTGGCCTCTTCGGTCACCTTCTCGGCTTCGACGCCAAGATGTTCGACAACGATCTTCTTAACGCGCTCAGCGGTCTCGCTCATATTCCAAACCTTCCTTAGGGTTTCTGTCGCCTGCCCTAACGGGGGGCGACTTTGCTTGCAAGCATGCATTGACGACGCAGGACCGCAATCGGCCCGCCATCGGCCTGCACTGCTCAGATCATGGCCATCCCGCCGTTGACGTGCAGGGTCTGGCCGGTGACGTAGGACGCCTCGCTGCTGGCAAGATAGACGACGGCGGCGGCGATGTCGTCGCCCTCACCCAGCTTGCCGGCCGGGATCTTGGTCAGCAGCGCGTCCTTCTGCGCATCGGGCAGAACGTCGGTCATCGCCGAAGCGATGAAGCCGGGGGCCACGCAATTGACGGTGATGTTGCGGCTCGCCAGCTCCTGCGCGAGCGCCTTCGACATGCCCACCAGTCCGGCTTTCGAGGCAGCATAGTTCGCCTGCCCCGGATTGCCGGTGGTCCCGACGACCGAAGTGATCGTGATGACGCGGCCATGGCGCGCCTTCATCATCGGCTTGGCGGCGGCGCGGATCAGGCGGAAGGCGGCTTCGAGGTTGACCGAGATCACCTGATCCCACTCCTCGTCCTTCATCCGCATGACCAGATTGTCGCGGGTCACGCCGGCATTGTTGACGAGGATGTCGAGCTTGCCGCCGAGCGCTTCGACCGCACGCGGGACGAGGCCGTCGACCGCTTCGGCATCGCCGAGATTGCACGGCAGGACGACGGTGTCCCCGCCGATCTCGGCGGCGACGGCGTTCAGCGCCTCCTCACGGGTGCCGGACAGCGCAACGCGCGCGCCCTGCGCCGCGAGCGCCTTGGCGATGGCCGAACCGATGCCGCCGCTCGCGCCCGTAACAAGTGCCGTGCGGCCCGAAAGATCGAACATGTGCATCGCCCTTCTATCTTCTGCTTACGCGGCTTGCCGCGAAATGACCGCATCGTGGCGGTCGCGTGGCGCGCTCTCTACCCCCGCCCGAGGGCGGGTGGCAAGCCGCGCCACCCCGTCAGAGGCTCGCGGCCAGCGCCTCGATGTCCGCCATGGTGACGATGCTGGTCGCGGTCGCCTTGTCGGTGATGTCCTTGACCATCGGCCCGACGACCTTGCCGCCGAACTCGACGAACTGCTCGACGCCGGCATCGGCCATGACGGCGACGCTTTCGCGCCAGCGAACCGTGCCGGTCACCTGCTCGACCAGCAGGCGGACGATCTCCGCCGGGTCGGACACGGGCGCTGCAAGGACATTGGCATAAACAGGTACGAGCGGCGCCTGCACGGCGGTCTTGCCAAGCGCGTCGGCCATGGCGTCGGCGGCAGGCTGCATCAGCGCGCAGTGGAAGGGCGCGGACACTGGAAGCAGCATCGCACGACGCGCCCCCTTCGCCTTCGCAATCTCGATGGCCCGCTCGACGGCATCCTTGTGGCCCGACACGACAACCTGGCGGTTGCTGTTGTCATTGGCAGCCTGACAGACCTCGCCCTGCGCTGCCTCGTCCGCGACCGCCTTGGCACCTTCGAAGTCGAGGCCCAGGAACACCGCCATCGCACCGACGCCGACCGGCACCGCCGCCTGCATCGACTGGCCGCGCAGCTTGAGCAGCCGGGCCGTGGTCGACAGGTCGATCGCGTCGGCCGCGCACAATGCACTATATTCACCCAGGCTGTGACCGGCGACGAAGGCCGCCTTGTCGGCCAGGCTGATGCCCCCTTCCTTCTGCAGCACGCGCAGCGTCGCGATGGCGTTCGCCATGATCGCCGGCTGGGCATTTTCGGTCAGGGTCAGTTCGTCGGCCGGTCCTTCGACCATCAGCCTGAACAGATTCTGGCCGAGCGCGTCGTCGACTTCCTGAAACACCTCGCGCGCGACGACGCTGGCATCGGCGAGGGCCTTGCCCATGCCGACGGCCTGGCTGCCCTGTCCCGGAAAGATGAATGCACGCATGGACGGCTCCCTCGCTAAGGCCGCCGCCACTAGAAAAGCTTTATCGCACTGGCAAGCGCAAAGCCGGCCAGGATCAGCCCGACAGCCGGCCGAAGGGGAGTAGCTCGCGTGCCAGTTTCTGGGTCGCGTGGTCGTCGCCCGCTTTCAACGGCACCAATATGGCGATGGCGGCATTGCGGAAGATACGGTCGAGCGGCGCACTGACCGTAGCGACACTCGCAGCTTCGGCCAGCTGCCGGCCGCGCGCATCGTCGGGATCGATGGCCAGGCGAAGCAGTGCCGCCAGCCCAGGATAGAGGGCGCGACCGCCACCGAGCGCGACGGCACGATCCATCAACCCGAAGCCGGTCGCCTTCTTCGCCCCGATCGCCAGGCCCGCCATCATCGCGCCGAGATCGATCACCGAATCCAGGTGCCAGGTCCCGACCGACGCGATCGCCTCGGCGTCACGCGGATTGGCTGCGGCGATCGCTTCGAAGGACTTGCGCGCGGACAGGGCATCGCTGCGGTTGCGGGTCAGCTTCGCGCGGTACCCGACGGCCATAGCCCGGATCAGCCGAGCATCCTCATCGCCCGGCCTCGCCACAATCTGCTTTCCTGCGAGCGACTCCGCCTCCGCTATGCGGTCTAGCGCCACCGTCTTGTCGCGGGTCTTGAAGGCAGCCTCGACGAGAAGCTCGCGAGGCGTGGCGGCACTCACGGGGGCTGCGGCCACCGCCGCTATCACGATCGCGACGCACGACAGTCGATGTGATAACAATGCCATCCGTCCCCCCGCTGAAACCGCGCGACTCCGTGAACAGACGGAGCATAGACTGGTTCCGCCGAGCGCCCTTGCCTTTTGTGGGCCTTTCCTCCATAGGCTTGGCCAACCGGGGCGGGAGCCTGTCTCTCCGCCCCTGTTGCTTTTTGGAAGACAGCCGGAGGGGCGTTCGTGATGGGCACGGCGTCAGCGATCGGCCGAAGGAAGGAAGTCGCGAACATGGCTCTGTACGAGCATGTGTTTCTCGCGCGTCAGGACCTGGCACAAGCCCAGGTCGACGCGCTGGCGGAAGCCGCCACCAAGATCGTCGAGGACAATCAGGGCAAGGTCGTCAAGACCGAAACCTGGGGCCTCCGCAGCCTCGCCTATCGCATCGCGAAGAACCGCAAGGCGCATTATGTGATGCTTCACATCGATGCCCCCGCCGGCGTCGTCGCCGAGCTGGAGCGCCAGACCGCGATCAACGAAGACGTGATCCGCTACATGACGATCCGCGTCGACGAGCTCGAGCAGGGTCCGTCCGCGATGATGCGCCGTGGCGAGCGTGAAGGCCGTCGTGGCGACCGCGAAGGTGGTCGTGGCGAGCGCGGTGACCGCCCGCGTCGCGAAGACCGCGAAGTCGCGTAAGGAGGGATAGAAACCATGGCACGCGCATTTTTCCGCCGCCGCAAGAGCTGCCCCTTCTCCGCGAAGGACGCTCCCCGGATCGATTACAAGGACGTTCGTCTGCTGCAGGGCTTCGTTTCGGAGCGCGGCAAGATCGTCCCGAGCCGCATCACTGCGGTTTCCGCCAAGAAGCAGCGTGAACTCGCCAAGGCGATCAAGCGCGCCCGTCATCTCGGGCTGCTTCCCTACATCGTCAAGTAAGAAGGGACCGCCAACATGGACGTGATCCTGCTCGAGCGTGTCGAGAAGCTGGGCCAGATCGGTGACGTCGTCACCGTCAAGGCGGGCTTCGCGCGCAACTATCTCCTGCCCCGCAAGAAGGCGCTCCGCGCCAACGAAGCGAAC
>NZ_JAGMXV010000402.1 GCF_018006725.1 Rhizorhabdus sp. | reverse complement strand
TCATCTGATCTTTGGGCTGCTTCTTGAAATGCGGCTGGCGATGAACCGTCCAGCTCAGCAGCCACGCCGAGTCCTTCACCGTGACGATACCGGCGGAGACGATCTTGCCGGTAAAGGGGTTCCGCTTGGTGATCTTCTCGACATAGGCCGGAATGCGGGCGTCGAGGGCAGTGATGGAGGCGGAGGCCCATTTCGTCTCCGGGATATGGGCGCCGAACACGTCGGGGCGGCCGAAGGCCGGATCCTTCGCGGCGATGCGGCGCCACAGGTCCCAGGCCGGCGCCGGTCCTTCATTGAGCTTCGCCGGCGTCCTGTGGTCGCCATTGTCGGAATTCTCGGTCAGCGAGCCGATCGTGATGAAGACGAGATCGTCTGGCCCGAGATCGACGCCGCCTTCGACGCCGCGCTCTTTCCAGTGAATGCGGGTCGCTTGCTTGCGGCCGGGCTGGATGTCGAAATCGACATCGGTGACCTCGACGCCGTAGCGGAACGTGACGCCGTGATCGGTCAGCCACTTCACCAGCGGCAGGACCATCGATTCATACTGGTTATAGCGGTTGAACTTGAGCGAGGAGAAGTCGGCGAGACTGCCGATATGATGGATGAAGCGGTGCAGGTAGAGCTTCATCTCCAGCGCGGAATGCCATTCCTCGAAGGCGAACATGGTGCGCCAGTAGAGCCAGAAATTGCTTTTGAGGAAGTCTTCGCCGAAGACCTCGTTGATACGCTTGTTCTCCATCTCCTCGCGCGTCGCGAGGAAGACCGAGAGCAGGTCCTTCTGGGCCTTGTCGTTTAGCGTCAACAGCGCTTTGTCGGGCACGTCCTGGCCCTGGTTCTGCGTCGTGCGCTGGAGCGAAAAGTTGGGATCGTCCTTGTTGAGCCGGTAGAACTCGTCGAGCACGCTGGCGTCCTCGATCTCCAGCGAGGGGATCGAGCGATAAAGGTCCCACAGGCACTCGAAATGTTCTTCCATTTCGCGGCCGCCGCGAATGACGAAGCCCTTTTCGGGCACGTCCAGACCATCGAGCGCGCCACCAGGGATTTCCAGCTCTTCAAGGATGGTGATGCGGTCGCCGGAAACGCCGCCGTCGCGGATCAGGAAGGCCGCGCCGGCAAGCCCCGCCAGCCCCGAACCGACAAACCAGGCCGTCTTCTTGTCGGCGCCCTCGGGCTTGCGGGGACGCACGAAGGCTTCATAGTTTCCGCTGCTATAGTGCATGGCGAACTCCTGTTCTTCTTGTTGGGATCAGTCTGCGGAGGGCTTGTAGCTGTAGAAGCCTTCGCCCGAGGCGATGCCGAGCCTGCCCTTGTCGATGTAGTTTTCCTTCAGCCAGGCGGCGAGCGACTGAGCATGCTCGTCGCCATGCGAGAGGATGTTGTAGGGGGTGTTCAATCCGATGATGTCGTAGATCTGGAACGGCCCCATCGGCGCGCCGGTGGCGATCCGCCAGACCTTGTCGACATCTTCCGGCTCGGCATAGCCGCCGGCCGCCAGATCGGCGGCCGCGTTCAGGAGCGGCACCAAAAGCGAATTGAGGACGTAACCCGCTTTCTCCTTGCGCACCGGGATCGGCACCATGCCGATGGCGGAGGCGAAGGCGATCAGGGCATCGAACACGGCCGGATCGGTGTCGTCCGTGCCCATCACCTCGGCGGTGTTGAACTTCCAGATGCTGTTGGCGAAGTGCAGCGCCAGAAACCGGTCCGGTCGGCCGGTGTAAGCCTTCAGGTCGCTCGGCAGCAGGGTCGAGCTATTGGTGGCGAAGATCGTCCTGTCCGGCGCGAGCCCCGCCAGTTTCTCGTAGAGCGCCTGCTTGATCGAAAGAACCTCCGGAACCGCCTCGATCACGAGGTCCGCGTCCGCGACGGCCGCGCCGAGATCGCTCAGCAGAGCGATCCGCTTGAGCGCCCCGGCCGCCTTGCCGCCAGCCGCGCCCGACACCTCGTTCGTGTAGGTTTCGACGAGCGCCGCCAGCCGTGCGCGCGCCTGTTCGAGCGCTTCCTCGCTGATGTCGTAGGCGACAACATCGAAGCCGCTATAGGCCGTCTGGAAGGCGATCTGGCTCCCGAGGACTCCCGTGCCGAGAACTGCCACTTTCCTGATATCGCTCATCCAATTTCCTTCTGCGCGGTATCGTCACTTAGAAACGGAGCCGCCACCTCCACCGGGACGCGGGCCAGCTTGCCGGTTTCCCGATCGACCAGGGCCCATTGGGTCAGCGAGGCGACGATCGTCCGGCCGTCTTCGGCATGGAATTCGACACATCGTGCATAGCGGGCACCCCGCGGCGCTCGGACGACCCAGGTGATCGCACTGACCTCGTCTCCCGCCCGGACATTGCCGCGATAGTCGACCTCATGGCGCAGCACGACCGCGACGAACCGGTCGCGATCCTGCGGCCGCGCGGCCGTCAGCCAATGCGCCACCGACACATCCTGAATCCAGGTCACCCAGACCGCATTGTTGACATGGCCGAGTTCGTCGATGTCGGCGTCCCGGGCGCGGAAGCGGATATGGAAGCGCCGATGCTCATCCACCTCGCCGACGAGTGGGTGTCCGTGCTCATCGCAGCCGATGCGTCGACGATCTGACACGATCCCGCTCACGAATACGCCTGCTCCTCATGCGACGAACCCAGTCCTGCCATGGCGCGGAAGAAGCCGACGAGCATCTCGTCGCGCGGCATGGCGCCTTCGACATCGCCCTGCACCGCCAGTCCCATCCAGACCGCGTAAAGACCGATACCGGTCTGCATCGGCGGCAAGGCCGGTCGAAGTGCGAAGCGTTGCGTTAGATCGGCAACGAGTTCACCGAACATCCGATAGCAGGCCGCCTTGCCCTCCCGGTGCCGCTCGGCGAAAGCCGGATCGCGCCGCGCGTGAAGCTGCAATTCGATCGAGAGGAGCGACCATTGCGCTTCACCGGCCAGCTTCGCGAGCCGGGCGGCCAGCACCTGGAGCGTTGCCTCGATATCATCGCCGGAGCAGTGCGCGACCAGGTCGCGAAGCAGTGTGACCTCATCCTGGATATGGCTCTGCAGGATCTCGACCAGCAGATCGTCCTTGCTGGCGAAGTTCGAGTAGAAGGCACCCTGCGAATGGCCGGCCGCGCTGCAGATGTTGCGGATCGACATGGCGGCGACCCCCTCCTCGATGATCGAGGTATGTGCGGCGGCGATCAGCCGGTCCCGCGTCTGGCGCTGCGTGTCCTTGCGCGTAAGCGGCATGGGTTCGTTCTCCAACCAGCGGGCGAGACGTGCGAAAC
>NZ_JAGMXV010000149.1 GCF_018006725.1 Rhizorhabdus sp. | reverse complement strand
ATGCGGGCACTTCCCAATCCGGCTTCCGTTCGGAGATCGAAGAGGAACGTCGCCTCGCTCAGCTCAGCGATATCGTCGAGATGTACGAGGACTGGAAGGCAGGGATCAATCCAGGCGGCCCCATGCGATCGAAACTCGTCGCCGAATTTACAAGCATCAGAAACAAGATCGGAGATCTGCCCGGCACGGTCGTTGATGATCGGCGCCGCGCAAAAATGCTCTCGAACACCGCCGTCACGCTTCATCCGGGTTATATCAACGACTGCTTCTTCTATGCCGACCACGCCCTCTGCTTGAAGGTGAAAGGAGCTGAGGCGCAGCCGGCATTTACGAGGTGCCAGCCTGCTCGTTGTCCGAACAGCGTGGTGGCGAGGCGGCATGTGCTGGCTCTGCAATCATGCATCGCAGATGCCGAGACCATGAAAAATGGCAAGAACATCAGCCCGATCCAGAAACACGCCATTGAGGCACAGATCGATATTTACAGGCAGTTGCTGGAACAGGTCGAACGATGACGACGAAAGCGAACCCTCCCCGGAAATCGCAAGCCACCGTCGCGCTGCTTGACGCCTATAACCGCTTGCGCGACGGCAAAGGCACCGCGACGAATGGCAAGCTGAGCATAACCAATGTTGCGCGCGAGGCGGGGGTCAGTCGAGCGACGGCCTATCGATGCTCCAAACTTCTCGCTTTGTTCGATGA
This sequence comes from Rhizorhabdus sp., assembly GCF_018006725.1. Classification (GTDB taxonomy): domain Bacteria; phylum Pseudomonadota; class Alphaproteobacteria; order Sphingomonadales; family Sphingomonadaceae; genus Rhizorhabdus. The sequence continues at coordinate 11,664 of NZ_JAGMXV010000149.1, read as the reverse complement.
AGCTCCGAAGCCGCCGAAGGCTAAACCACAAAGCACGAGCGGCAAGGCCGAGCTGCGAAACGTGATCAACCAGTTGCTCAATCGTATCATCATGCTGGAGGCTGCGTTGGAAGCCAAAGACGCGGAACTCCGGCAATTGCGCTCAATGCTGCCAAAACCACGGCCGGCCGACTCATGATGCGAGCAAGTCCTGAGGACATTACAATCGACGCCACGTTGCACGCTCAATTCGCTCTACGCTACATGGCGACGCGAGACCGCCACGGGCGGGCTACGCATTGAAGGCAGGTTCAGTGTAAAACCCTCCCCGCTTGCGCAGCACTGATCCTCCCCTGCACAACGCTTGATGGATTTTGGTTGGGCCCATCACTCGACGAAGAATTCCCTCAATCAACGGCCCGCCTGCGACCAGCAGCTTGAATGGGTATCTCGCATGTAAATGACCGCGATTGGCCGTAAGGAGAACGGCAGGTATGGACCGCGGAAGGCAAACAACTGCCATTCTTAGGCTGGCGATGCAGGCCCCAATGCTTCGATAATACGGCAATCCGCAACGATGCCGCCATCGCAGGAATCAATTACCGCCTTCAGCTCTTTGCGAAGCGCCGCAAGGTCCGAGAGCTTGCGGTCAACTTCAAGTAGGTGCTCTTTGGCGATCCGGTCGATACCGGCGCAATCGCAGCTGCGGTCGCCCGAGATGCTTAACAGCGCACGGACCTGATCGAGCGAAAACCCGAGGTCGCGGGCCCGGCGGATGAAGGACAGTCGGCCAAGTTCCGCCTGCCCATAGTCCCGGTAGTTGCTCGTTGTCCGCGCCGGCTTAGGCAGCAGGCCGATTTTCTCATAATAGCGGATCGTCTCGATCTTCGTGGCCGTAGCCTTGCCCATATCGCCGATCGTGAATGCCATACCCTTGACCCTGTAGTTGCTACAGGCCCTATATAGCCTGTCATCACCGAAACAGGAGATGCATATGGCCGGCGGATGCTGCGGCGGATCACAGGACAATACCGAAAAGCTGAACGATGCGGCATGGCGGCGCGTGTTATGGATCGCGCTTGTGATCAACGCGGTCATGTTTGGCGTGGAGATTGTCGCCGGTGTCACTGCCGGGTCTGCATCGCTCAAGGCCGATGCGCTCGACTTCCTGGGCGACGCTGCCAACTACGCGATCAGCCTCGGCGTCGCGGGCATGGCGCTGGCGTGGCGAGCGCGGGCGGCTATGGCCAAGGGCGTATCGATTCTGTTGTTCGGGATTTGGGTGCTGGGCAACACGATCTGGATGGCGACGCAGGGCATAGTTCCAGCTGCTGAGACCATGGGGATCGTGGGCGTGATCGCAATGGTCGCGAACCTTGCCTGCGCCGCGATGCTCTGGCGTCACCGCGCGGGTGACGCCAACCGGCGCTCGGTCTGGATCTGCTCGCGCAACGATGCGATCGGCAATATCGCCGTGGTCGCCGCAGCGCTGGGCGTGTTCGGCACCGGCACGGGCTGGCCGGACATCGCTGTCGCAGCAATCATGGCCGCGCTCGCGCTGTCCGGCGGATGGCAGATCATCCACCAGGCGCGCGGTGAACTGAGGAGCAGGCCTATTCTCCGCCGAAGCGAATCCGCACCCCTCCGTTGAGGACAAACCCGTCGGTCGGTGCCCAGGCATCGACCGTCCATGCCCCCGCCGGTGCGCGACGCGGCAGGAGCAGCCGGTCATATTTCGTCTGCCGCACATTGAGCAGGTTTTCGGCATTGAGGAACAGGCTGACCTTGCCCAATATCACTTCGCCCATAGCGCCGAGCTGGACATAGGACCTGCTTTGCGTCCGGTAGGGATTGTCGTCCGGTATAGTATGCCTCGATCCCGAAACGGCCACGCCCTTCCTTCTCCCACATTCCGACAAGGCCCGCGCTGTCTCGGGGCGTCAGTGGTACGATCCGCCGACCAGAGCCATCGAGATCGGGTTCATTCGCGGCGACATGCACGTAGCTGCCGGTCAGAGACAGAGCCTGCCAGCGATAACGTAGCAGCACTTCGGCGCCGCGCGTCCGCGTGACGCCATCGGCATTGATGAGCGTGACATGATCCGCGTCCACCGTCTGCAACTGTTGGGCATGGTCAATGCTCGAGGCAAACAGGTTGAAGTTCGCTTCGAACGGTCCGCTGGCGTAGCCGAAGTCGATCGACCCGCTGTTGGCAAACTCCGCTTTGAGCTTTCCATAAGGCAGAAGGCGCGCAAGGCCATTGGCCTCTGTCTCCTCGACAAACGGTGTCGGCGCGTAGAAGCCGCGTCCCAGCGACGCACGGATCGTCCAGGGCCCAGGGCGATAGAGCGCGGAAAGGCGCGGGCTGACATGTGAGCCATAGTCGCTATGCGCATCCCAGCGCAGGCTCCCCGCCAGGGTCAGCCGGTCGGCCAGTTCCTGCTCACCCTGCACGAAAAGCGCGGGCACGGTATAACTGTAATCGAAGGCTGAGAACGCTTTGGACCGATAGTCGTCCAACTGGATCGCAGCGCCTGCCAGCCATGTCGTCTCGCCTGCCTTGCCGCCGAGCGAGGCCTCAGCGAATGCCGTGCGGTGGCGGTCATTCTCCACTGTCTTGCCGAAGACATGGCGATGCGATTGGGTAACGCCGGACGCGCGCAAACGCAGCGTGCCGATGCCTTCCAGCGGTGTTTCGGCCGTGAGGCCGAGGTCGTAGCGCCGGCTGTGCAGCGTCTGCGCGAACGGCGATCCGTCCGGCGCATTGGCTTCCGGCATCGTTCCGCCGTCGCGCTGCTCCGCCATCGCGCCGAAAGTGACCAAGGCTTTGGTCCCATCGGCAGTGTTGACAAACAGACGGGGCCGGACTGTGAAGCGCTCATAGCCGGGCATGTCGGCCCAGCCGTCATCGTTCAGATCCTGTCGGCTTTGACGGTCATAGCCAGCGGTGACCGAGGCACTGAACACGCTGCTGAGCGGCGCGGCGACATACCCCGTCACATCCTGTCCGTCACGACTGGTAGCATTGAGCAGGAGTTCGCCTTGCGACTCGCTGGCCGGACGACGCGACACCAAATTGATGACGCCGCCCAGTGCTGAGGGACCGTAGAGCGCCGATGCCGCGCCCTTGATGATCTCCACCTGGCCAAGATCGGTGGGCGGGATTTGCAGCAGACCAATGGAGGGTGTCTGCCCACCATAGAGGGGCAATCCGTCGGCCAGGATCTGCGTGTAGCGGCCCTTGAGGCCTTGGATGCGGACATTGGCCGCGCCTAGCGCGGGCGATGTGGTCTGAACCCGCACGCCCGGCGTCTCGCTGACGAGCATGGCGATGTTGCCGGGGCGCATGAGGAGCTTTTCTTCAATCTCCTCGCGATTGATGACATCGACACGGATCGGTTCGTCCTGAACCCTGCGCCCCGTCCGTGTCGCCTGGACCACAATCTCGGTCTCAGCCTCCTCTGTGTGGTCGGCCTGGACCTGTGCTTGCGCATAGGCTGTACCGGCCATCATGGTTGCAATAACCAGCGCGCTGCTCCCGACACAGACCCTGCCGGCACGAACCATCAAACTCACATTGCCCCCGTTCCTGCCCGACATCTGACGCCGGGTACGGAAGGCTCCATAAGACCTGTAGCGACTACAGGGTCAAGAACGGTTTTCAGGATCTGCTATTGGCCGTTGAAACGTCCGGGACGGTGCGCATTGCGTCGGGAGCGCGCGTAGGCCCGGACATTCTCCTGACGGTAACACCGGCAGCCTTGTGTAAGCCGCGCAGCCGATGATGACCTTCAGAAGGCAGCGTGACAGGTCAAGCAGGAACAGTTATCAGGGGGCGCCGAGAATAGAGTAGCAGGGTGGTGTCTCCTGCGCCCGCATATCGTGGGTTCTTCCCTGCCGCGGCGTCAACCTGACCATGTCGGGAAGACGCCTTGTTATGACAGGGCCGTGCTTTCCGATGGAAAAATGCTGATTCCGAGGGAAGCCGCCCCCTCATTCCGAAATGATGCCGCCCCCCTGTTCCGAGAATTACTCGCCCCCTGATTCCGAGATGATGTCGCCCCCTTTGCGGGGATGACGATGAAGGTCCGCTGCTGGGATTAGGTTTGCTTCCTTTGGGTTGTCCGAGGGAGGGAGCCGATGTCGGCGGAGCGATTGAGTATGCGACGGGTTCGCGAGATTTTACGGTACCGGTTTGAGCAGGGGCTGGGTCACAAGGCGATTTCGTATCGGGTGGGCGCCGCGCCCTCGACGGTGCGCGAGACGCTGAGGCGGGCAGCGGTCGCGGGTCTGGCTTGGCCGCTGGGCGCGGATGTCAGCGATGCCGTTCTGGAGGCGGCGCTTTACCGCGCGGCTGGCACCAAGACCGGCCATCGCCGCTGCCCTGAACCGGACTGGGCAGCGATCCATCGCGAGTTGAAGCGCAAGCATGTGACGCTGCAGATCGTGTGGGACGAATATATCGCTCAGCATCCGGAAGGTTATCGCTACAGCCGGTTCTGCGATCTCTATCGTGGCTGGGCGGCGAAGCTGCCGGTCACGATGCGGCAGACCCACGCCGCCGGCGAGAAGCTGTTCGTCGACTATGCGGGCGACAAGGTGGCTGTCGTGGTCGACCGGCTGACCGGCGAAATCCGCGACGCGCACATCTTCGTGGCGGTGTTGGGTGCATCGAGCCTGTCCTATGCCGAGGCGAGCTGGACCGAGACGCTGCCCGACTGGATCGCGGCGCACGTGCGGGCGCTGGAAGCCTTCGGCGGCGCGCCTGCCCTGTTCGTGCCGGACAATGCCAAGGTCGCGGTGATCAAGGCCTGCCTTTACGATCCACAGGTCAACCGCAGCTATGCCGAGATGGCGGCACATTACGACAGCGCGGTGCTGCCGACCCGTCCGCGCCGCCCACGCGACAAGGCCAAGGTGGAGGCCTGCGTGCTGATCGTCGAGCGCTGGCTGTTCGGGCGCCTTCGGCATCGGATCTTCTATAGCCTGGCCGAACTCAACGCCGCGATCGGCGACCTGCTCGCCGACCTCAATGACCGCCGTATCATGCGCCGCGTGGGCCAGACCCGGCGCCAGCTGTTCGAGGCCATCGACAGGCCTGCGCTGAAAGCTCTGCCGCTGGAACCCTATGTCTTCGCCGAATGGCGGCGGCGGCGCGCTGGTCTCGATTATCATGTCGAGATCGAGCGCCATTATTACTCGGTCCCGTATCGCTTCGCGCGCGAGCCGGTCGAGGCGCGGATCACCGCGCGTACGATCGAACTGTTCCACAAGGGTGAACGGATCGCCGCCCATATGCGCGGCTCCGGCAATGGCCGGCACACGACGATATCCGAGCATATGCCGTCATCCCACCGGCGCTTCGCCGACTGGACGATCGAACGCATCGCCACCGAGGCGGCCGCGATCGGCCCCTGTGCCGCCCTGCTGTGCGAGAAAATCCTGACCGATCGCCCGCATCCCGAGCAGGGCTTCCGGGCCTGCCTGGGCATCGTGCGCCTGGTGAAGGGCTTCGGCCGCGAACGGGTCGAAGCGGCGTGCAGCCGGGCGCTCGATATCGGCGCACGCACCTATGGATCGGTCCGATCGATCCTCGACAACCGGCTCGATCAGGCGCCCGCGCCCCGGCAGGCGCGCGACGATCGGACGATCACCCACCCGAATATCCGGGGTTCCCGCTACTATCACTGAAGGAGATCATGATGCTTCAACATCCCACTCTCGACCGGCTGAACGCAATGGGGCTGGCTGGCATGGCCAGGGCGTTCGACGAACTGGCCGCCAATGCCGAAGCCGAGCGGCTCACCCATCCCGAATGGCTGGCGCTGCTGCTCGACCGCGAATGGAGCTTCCGCCACGACCGCAAGCTGGCCGCCCGGCTGCGGTTCGCCAAGCTGCGCCATCAGGCAACCCCCGAGGATGTCGATTATCGCAGCCATCGAGGTCTCGACCGGGGGCTGTTCCTCAAGCTCGTCGCTGGTGACTGGATCGCCGCTCGCGACAATCTCGTCATCTGCGGCCCGACTGGCGTCGGGAAATCATGGCTGGCCTGCGCGCTAGGCCATAAGGCCTGCCGCGACGACCGTTCGGTGCTGTATCAGCGGGTGCCCAAGCTGTTCGCCAGCCTGGCGTTGGCACGCGGCGACGGACGCTACGCCCGCATCCTGGCCAAGCTCGGCAGCGTTCAGCTCCTGATTCTTGATGACTGGGGGCTTGAGCCACTCGATGCTCATGCCCGCTACGACCTCCTCGAAATCCTAGAAGAGCGTTATGGCCGTCGCTCGACGATCGTCACCAGCCAGCTGCCGATCGCGGCGTGGCACGAGGTGATCGGCGATCCGACCTATGCCGACGCCATCCTCGACCGGCTCGTCCACAACGCCCACCGCCTGGACCTCGACGGTGACAGCATGCGCCGGGTCAAATCCCCTTCAGAGGCTTGACGACCGGCACGAACGAAATAACAACAGACGTAGCCAGCACGGCCCTGTCTCCGGGGGGGCGACATCATCTCGGAACGAAGGGGCGCAATCATCTCGGAAACGAGGGGCGGCTTCATCGGAATCGGCAGGAAAAACGGAGCGCACATGAATTACGTCCTACTCGCGGTGGCGATTGTGTCTGAAGTGATCGGCACAACTTTCATGAAGCAGAGCGAAGGTTTCACCAAACTAGCGCCCAGCCTTCTCACTGCCCTCTCGTACATCGTGGCTTTCTACTGCCTGTCGCTGACATTGAAGACCATTCCCACCGGGATAGCTTACGCAATTTGGTCGGGCTGCGGCATCGTATTGATCGCAGCCGTTGCCTGGATCATTCAGGGGCAAAAGCTGGACTTACCGGCAATGGCGGGAATGGGTTTGATCGTGACTGGTGTCATCGTGATGAACGTGTTCTCGCAGACTGCTGCTCACTGATCGGTCGGGGTCGGCAGCTTCCGGGGATTGCGGTGCATCGGCTGAGCGACCGGAATGGGCGCGTAACAGACATTTCCCAATCTGTCGGCGCAACGATCAAGGCCGCATCAGCAAGTCCCGACGGGCAATGGCAAGTCAGTTTCTTCCGCTCAGCAAAGTCATTCCGGATGCCGCCGCGACGAGTCGCACCGCCTTCGGCGGTTGCGCTCGGGACAGTTGCAAAGTGCAGTAGCGCTTTGCAACTGTCCCGAGCGCTTCAATGGCCTCGGATCGTCTCAAACGGCGGATAATTTTGTAGCCCATAAATAAAGGGTTGCGGTGAGACGAGACACCATCTGCAAACATAAGAAGAAGCAGGCCGACTTGGGCGGCACGGGGAGGCCTTCGGCGACAATGCGGGCGGTGCAGTCTGCGCGATCCCAGTTCCAGCGGCGCAGGGGATAATCGCACCGATAGAGGGGATCGTCGATCGAGAGCGCATGGTTGGCGCGCGCAGTGTCGCGGGGTCCGGCATCGTAGCCGATGAGGCGTATGACCCGCTGACCCCTGCTCCATGCCTCGATCGCCGGTTGCCAGGTCTTGAGGAACGCGTCCTGCGGCGCTTTCTTGTATTTGAGGCTGCAACTGGAGCCGCCGAGCGATTTGCTCGGCAGCGTCGCATTGGTCAGGCACATTTCCAGGATGCCGTAATAGGGCGGCCAGTGCTTGAACCGTTTGGGCGTGTACGAGACGATCTCGTGCCGGATGCCCCGGTCGCGCATCCAGGGGCCGATTACGTCGAGATAGGCGTATGTTTCCGGTTTCTCGTTGCCGGTGTCGGCTGTCAGCACGAGGTCGGGAGTTGCCCCGCGGGCATGCAGTTCGAGCAGCAGCGCAGTGCTGTCCACGCCGATGCCGTAAGCGAGGACCACTGGAGGCCCCGGGATGGGCATTGTCATGACGGTTCCTCCGGCTCGAGATAGCTGTCGAATGGGGGACCGACCGCCTCGATCCAGGTGTCTTCGCGATCGAGTTCGGCGATGCGCGCTTGCAGCGCCGCCTTGAGTGCTCCGGGGTCGAGATCCTCGCCCTTGGCGTCGCTCGACACAGCGCTGAACGCGATCGTGAACGCGTGATTGTAGCGCGCCATTTCAGGCGACCTCGGGAGCGGACGCCCCGGTTGCGCGGGGCGCGATGCCGATGTCGAGCCGGTCGCGGCTCATGACGATGGTGACGGTGCGGTCCTCGGGAAGAAGGTGACGATGGTTGAAAAGCCGCGCGCGGATACTGTTTTCGAGCGCCGCGTCGTCGCCTTCGAGCAGACCGATGATGCGTTCGGCCGCGTCGGCGCGAAATCGCTCCTGCTGGGTCTCGTAGCTGTCCGCGTCGCTGTCTTCGCTGGCGTAGAAAATGGCATTTTCAAACAGATCGGCAACGTCCTGCGCGGTCATGGCGGTGCCGCGGCGAACGAAGATGCGGGTTTCCTCGACAGAGTTGCAGGAGAACTGGTCTGGCGCGAACGCGACATCGGCTGCGCATTCCACGGTGGCGAGGACGCCGGCTTGACCGATCGTCGCTAAAAGCGTGATTGCCTCGACAAATCCGTCCTCGGCTTCGATCGGCGCTTCCTTGCTGTCGGAGATCGTGAAGGTGCGGTCGCCCTGCGTGACGCGGAAGACAACGTCCTCGACGCGCGAGAGACGGTCGTACCAGCCATAGCCGGTGAAGGCGTCCTGGGCTTCGACCAGCGGTCCGCCGAAGGGGTTTTGCGCCGCGACCGCAGATTGCACCGGTTGGGCGACCAGCGCGTCGAAGTCGGGCATCAGGACCATGGCGGGATCGGTTTCGCGCATGCCCGTTTCGTAATTGCGGCTGCTGTCGGCCGCGGGCGCGGACCAGGTAAAGAGATACGGTGCCGCTTCGGGGAGAGTAACACCCATGTCTCTTGCGGCGCGCCAGTCGTGAAACGAGAGCCGGTGCCTGTCCTGCGCGGCGATCGCCCGGAAGATGGCGACGTGGACGGCGTGCCGCAGGTCGGCGATGGCGGCGTTCTCGACCACTTCCTTGCGTGCGGGAAGCACGAGCTGGATCTGCGGCGCATCGAAAATGTCGACCTTGGCGATCCAGTGCCCGCCGCGATCGACCTCCTGGACGAAAGGCAGGGCGCAGGGAATGGTGACGCCGTGGAAGTTGAGGCGGTGATCGCGCGAGGAATAGTGGGAGGGATTTTTCCGGAAGACACCGATCCGGGTGCCGTTCCATTCCTCGACATGATCGGCGTCGGCGAGCCAGTCTTCGTAGGGAAGGGCCTCTCCATCGAGGAGCACGGCAACCGGATAATGTTTCGCGGCGCGCGTAATGTCGTCGCGCAGGGTGCGGACCCACTCGCCCGGCACGCAGACGGTGATGGCGGTCCCGCAGGCGATAGGATCGGACGTGATCGCGATCGGGCGGCTCGTTTCCCAGGCAGTGGCCGGGATGTGCGCCATCCAGCCCTGGCGATCGGGCCGCGAGTAGGAACGAATAATGACATTCCGCCCGGCGAGGCTGAAGACGCCCATCCCGGCGGGATCTTCGGCGCGGCGGGTCTCGTCGGACCATCCCGACCGACCCAGTGTCACGATCGAGGCGGGGTCGGCAATGCCGTGACCGTCGTCGACGACATGGAGGAAAGTGTCGGCGCCCGATGTCTGGATCGACACCGATACGCACTGCGCACCGGCACGGCGGGCATTCTGGAACAGTTCGTTGATGACGTCGAAGGCGGTGTTGTTGAACAGCCGCGTCACCTTGGAGATGGTCTCGGGTGCGACGGCGGTTGCGATGGTGGCTGGGATCATGGGGACGCTCCTCGTGGCTGGCGCGCTTCTTCACGCCTCCCCGCTCGTTCCCTCTCCCCTCTCCTGATCGCTGGGGAGCGTCTGCTCTTGCAGGAATGTCCCGCGCCCGCCTCGAAAAGCCCCGACCACGGTGCCGCCGTCCCAGTGACCTCCAAGAATGCCTTTGCGCACGATACCGCAGACAGGAGCCCTGCGCGCGGCGAGAAGCCGTGCGCGGCGGGTATCGCGGTCTATCGGTTCGCCTGTCGCGATGTCTGTCAGGGATCTGAGCGGCTTCATGGCTTGTCTCCGGGGATTTCTTCCATGGCAAGGATCTGGTCGAGTGTCGGTGGGGGCGTGCAGCGCGGTCGACGGCCGAACAGCAGTCCCATCTTCTGAGCATATTTGTGGACGGCGGCATGGTTCCGGCCCAGTGCCGTGACGACATCGGCAAAGGCGACGCCATTGTCGTAGGCGCGCTTCAGCGCATGGCGTTCGTCGTCCGTCCAGGGCTTCTGATATCCATGAACCAGGCCGAGGTTATTGGCGCGCGTGAACAGCGACGCCTTGGTGCGCCCCATGCGCGTCGCCAGTTCGGTCATTGGAATCTTGCCATAGAGCGCGCGCAGGGTGGCGATATCGTCGTCGGACCAGACCGGACCGCCGCGAAAGCCGTCCCGCATTGCATGGGTGCCGCGAAGTCCAAGATATTCGCTGCGCCAGCGGATCGAGTAACGGGTCCGCCCGAGACGCGTCAGGAGGGGTGTGAGGCTTTTGCCCTCCCGATAGGCAAGCGTGAGGAGAGCGTCCTCTTCGGGTGTCCATGAACGTCCCCAGCCCCGCCCGTAGCCGAGGCGTTGCAGGATCGCCTTGATTGCGATCTTGCTGCGTTCGCAATAGCCTGCTTCGACCAGCAGGGATGCGATGTGGCCGTAGCGATGCCCCTCTTCTGCCAGCGACAGCGTGAGCATGGCCTCGGCCTCGGTCCAGTCGGGGGGCTTTGCCGGATGGCGAAGGCCAAGACTGTTGGCACGGCTCGCGGTCCCTGACACCGGGCGGCCGATAAGGATCGCGATCTGGGCGATGGGTACGGCGGCGGCATATCCATGCCAATGCCGCGAACCAGAACGGGAACAGGCGTGTCCCTGTTGACCGCACCCCGAACATCATTGGAATGGAATCCACGGCCCCAGTTGGCGTAGAGTTCAAGATGCGGCGTAACCTGATAGGCGATTGACGCCTTGGGAGAGAGAATCGACGCTGAGCCACTGCCTTCGCCCAGCGACGCCGCAACAGAATCTCGTGCACGCACGGAATAGTGATAATAGTCCCCGCGAAGACCACCTGTCACACGCAGTCCCGCCAAGGGTTTCCAAGCGACTTCGCCGTAGAGCGCGGAAGACAATTCCCCGACCCGGTAGTGCCCGAGTGACGCAAGAAATGCGCGGGCAGCCGTTCGATCGACACCAACATTCCCGACGGCGTCGTATCTGTTTTCGGTGCCAAGGCTCACAGCCAGACTGTCAGCGATTTCCCAATGTTTTTGTGCGGACAGCCCGAGGACCCAACGCCGGTCGAACTGCTTGATCTGCGCGCTTGTGCTATCCGGATCGGTGTAAGTGGGGTTCGAGAACATCGACCAGTCATAAAACTGGGCATAGACATTGGCGCGCCATGTCGGTTGCTTGACCGCGATGTTAGCCACCAGGCGCGTCGTCTCACCCCGCGCGGAAGGATCTGGAGAGCAGAACACATCCGCACACAACGCCGTGCCGATAATGCGCTCGGGGATTTGCTCGGTTGGGTGCCATGTCGCCCGGTAGGCATGGAGAGATGCCTCCAATGTGCCCGCACCGGTCGGCATCCTATATCTCGCGCACCCCGACTAGTGGCGCAGACGTTCAGGTTCCTGCCACGGTCCGTCATAGGTCTTGGCCTGGGCGACAAGCGTCAGGTCCCCAGCCCCCAGC
>NZ_JAGMXV010000401.1 GCF_018006725.1 Rhizorhabdus sp. | reverse complement strand
TGCAAATCAGAAAGAGAGCGACCGGACGCATAGCGAAGTCCAATCCTGGCTTCGGGACCTCGGCCTTGCACTTGGATATGACGTCTGGGTAGCGGCAAATGACCGGGGGCGCCTTCATGAGGGTGTGCCGCTCGGGTCTCGATGCCTCGATAGCTTGCCGCATGCCATCGCAACCGCTCAAGGAAGCGATGCCATAAGACTGATCGACATCTTATGGCTCGAGCAATCGACGGCTACGGTCGCGGCGGCATTCGAAGTGGAGCATTCGACATCCATTTATTCCGGAATTGTCCGCATGCTTGATCTCGCGCTGAGCAGCGAGAATCTTCATTTGTCGACGCCACTTTTCCTGGTTGCACCCGATGCGCGAGAAGCCGATGTCCGCGCTCAGCTCCGACGCCCGGCTTTCAGCCGGATCGGTGATCTCGACATTTCCTACCTGCCCTACGCCGAGCTCGAACAGAACAGGGTCGCCATTGCCCGCTTCGGTACGGGCCTGAAGGCGATCAAGGCGATCTCCCATCCATTGCCGTGAGGCAGCCGACGACGCGTAGGCCTCCGAAAGCAGTTGGTCTTTGCATCCTCGCGGCGTCACAGGGAAAGCCGGGCATCGAAATCGCGCGCGCTACCGACGTTCAGGATGGGACTAGCCCGTATCTGTTCGTGCCATCTTACTGTCCGGCTCATCGTGCCATCAGCAGGGCCGTTCAAGTAACGGCGCCGGTGAGAACAGGGACATATCATGTCCTGCGTTCAGAGGAAGTATTCCCCCCGGGCGCAAGCGCCCAGGGGGACCGACGACCGTAGGGGAGTCGCCGGGGGACCTCGCAGGACGAGGAACCTCAGAAAAAGTAGCGCAGCTGCAGTCCATACTGGCGCGGCTCGCCGTAGATGTAGAGCGGAAGAGTAGGGTTCGAGACACCCGTCGCGTCCGTCCCGATCGTACTATAGCTCACATAGCGCTCGTTGGTGAGATTTCGGCCATAAAGCGCAATTTCCCACGCTTCGCTCGCCGGCTGCCATGCGACACGCCCATTTATAAGGGTCGTGGCGTTTCCGGAAAAAAGCGGATTGTTGCTGGGCTTGAAAAAGATGCTGTCGCGCCAGGAGATATCGGTCCGTAATGTCAGCATTCCGCCGCCCAGGGAGGCCTTATATTCTCCGCCGAGAGTGATGTTCCACTTCGGCGCGTTCGGCAGCCGCTTGCCCTTGAGGCTTGCGCCGACGTCGTCAAAATAGACATCGTAGCGCGCATCGAGATAAGCGATCGTGGATGTAAGCGTCAGGCGATCGAACGGCCGTGCCATCAGTTCCGCTTCAACGCCCTTGATCGTCGCCTTGCCGGCGTTGGTGGTACTGGCAACGCCATTATTATACTCGACCACCTGAAGATTGGTGTAATCATAATAGAAGGCGGAAAAATTAGCTCGAAGCCGGCGATCGAGGAGCGTCGACTTCAGGCCGACTTCGTAGCTCCAGACATACTCCGGGAGGAAAGGCCGCCCGTCTCCCAGCTGGAATCCACCCGATTTGAACCCGCGGGTTGCCGACGCATAAGCCATGACGTCATCGGCAAGGTCGTAATCGATCCCAATTTTCGGAGTCCAGGCGGTCCAGGATGATTTGGGCTGACCGGCATCGACCTGATTTCCGTTCAGCAGGACACGATATCCGAAATCCTTTTTTTCGTATGAGTATCGAAGCCCTCCGGTCAATCGCAGGCGGTCGATGAGTTCGTAGCTTGCTTGTCCGAAGAGCGCGAATGCATTCGTCGTATTGTTTTCCGGGATCGCGAGCCGACGACCCGGTTCGATGATCCGTATTTCGTCGTTGCCCTTTTCATTCAGATAGAATGCTCCGACGATCCAGCGCAGCTTGTCCGCATCGTTGTTGAGAAGTTGGAGCTCTTGCGTGAAACTGCGGGAACGTTCGTAAAATTCGATATCGCGGAGGAAGAGGTCAGTCGAGTCAACGTCGAGCGCCTGGACGACCTTGCTCTTGCGCAGCGCCGTAATCGAGCGGAGCGTGACCGGGCCGCCGTCCCAGTTCATGGTCGAGGACACGCCCCAGGCATCGACATCGTAACGCGGCAGGCGGTCGAGTGCGGCCTCTTTGTCATTGGCCGGGATCGTCGCCCCCGCATCGACGAAGCCTTGCGGATAAAAGGGCCGAACAGACCGCGCGCCGGTCTCGCGATCACGGCTGGCATCCGCCCGCAACACGATCTCAAGACGGTCGCTCGCGTCAATCGCAAGCGTCAGTCGTCCAGCGAGATTATCTTCGTTTTGGTATCGCCGTCCCGAGACGACGTCGCGGTAGATGCCGTCGCGCTGGTTGGCAAGCAAGGTGAGGCGGCCTCGGACGCCCGCTCCAAGCGGTCCAGAAATCGTGCCGCTCAGCGAGCGCTTCTCGTAATTTCCGACGGTGAGCCCCAGCGCGCCAGTCAAATCCTCCGTAGGCATTTTGGAAATGATGTTGAGTGTGCCGCCGGCGGAGTTGCGACCGAAGAGAACGCCTTGCGGTCCGCGCAGCACCTCGATGCGTTCGACGTCGAACAAATCCTGATAGCTTGTGGTCGGGCGCGAGATGTAGACGCCGTCATAATGGACTGTCGTGCTGGGGTCGGTCGCAACGCCGAACGCCGAGGTGCCAATTCCACGAATATTGATGATCGCCATGGAATCGTTGGTGATCGACACGCCCGGCACAAAAAATTGGAGGTCTTCGACGTTTGATATGCCCGTTGCCGTAAGCGCCTCGCCGGTCATCGCTGTCACCGAGACGGGAACGGACTGCAGATTTTCCTCGCGCTTCTCCGCCGTTACGATGATCTCGGCGAGGCCGTCCGACTGGGCTTCCTGAGCCTGCGCGGGAAACGCGACCGCCACCGCAATCGCCGCCATCGAGCTTCGCTGCATTGCGCGCTTCGTCGACGAATAACAGTATAATTTGTTCATTATGCTTCCCCTGTTTCGAAGAACTGCCCTTTCGCGCAGCCCAAATGAGTTTCGGGGAAGTCGAGGACAAAAACATGCATGCCCGGAAACCGCTGCTTACGGCTTCCGAGTTCAAGCACCCAACATCCCCTACTGACATTGATTACGCACCAGAACGACTCATCCCTCAAAAATGGTTCGGGCGACGTAAAACCATTGGAATTGGGCTCCCCGATTTGTTCAGATCGCCAGGATGAAGTTGATCCGGAACGCCCAAAGGCTCCTACCTTCATCCAGAAGCGGCGCTTTTCGCTTCTGCCCCTCGTCGGAGCCTTGGTCGGCGC
>NZ_JAGMXV010000148.1 GCF_018006725.1 Rhizorhabdus sp. | reverse complement strand
GGACCGGGGTGCGCGACTATATCCATGTCAGCGATCTTGCCGACGCGCATCTCCATGTGCTCGACACGCTGATCGCCGATCCGGCGCGCAGCCATGTCCTCAACTGCGGCTATGGCCGGGGCTTCTCGGTGCTCGAAGTGCTCGACTCGGTCGACCGGCTGGCAGGCAGCAGCATCGTCCGCCGCATGGAGCCGCGCCGCGCGGGCGACCCTGCCGCGCTCATCGCCGACAATAGCCGCATCCTTGCGACCACCCCCTGGCGCCCGCGCCTCGCTGACCTCGACACCATCGTCGCCCACGCCCTCGCCTGGGAAAGGACGCTGGCGGCGCGCGCCTGATCAGCGCCCTCCCTCAGAACTCCGCGTCGAGCTCCTCGACTTCCTCGGGCTCCTCCAGCGCCGCCTTGGTCCATTGCTGCATCAGCGGCCAGGCGATCACCGTGTCGCGATAGGCAGCGCAGGCCGGGGCGAGGGGGACGGCATAGGTGACGAAGCGGGTCGCGACGGGGGCGAACATCGCGTCCGCGACGGTGGGGCCCTCACCGAACAGCCAGGGGCCGCCATAGCGGGCGATGCAGTCCTGCCAGATCGTCTCGATCCGCTCGATATCAGGTCTGGCGCCGGCGAACAGGCGGAAGCTTTCGTGGCGGCTGCGCAGGTTCATCGGCAGGGCCGAGCGGAGGTTCTGGAAGCCGGAGTGGATCTCGCCCGAGATCGACCGGCAATGCGCGCGCATCAGCGTGTCGGCGGGATAGAGGCCGGCGTCGGGAAAGCGCTCGTGCAGATATTCGGCGATGGCGAGCGTGTCCCAGACGCTGGCCCCTTCATGGGTCAGCCGCGGCACCAGGACCGAGGGTGACAGCAGCAGCAATTCGGCGCGCTGGCCCGGCGCGTCGATCGGGACCATGTCCTCGCGCAGGTCGAGCCCGGCCATGCGGCACAGCAGCCAGCCGCGGAGCGACCAGGAGGAATAGTTGCGGCTGGACAGCGTCAGGACGGCTTGCGGCATCGGCACCCCCTTTTCGGTACCGAACATGCCACCAAAGAAAGCCAGGCGTCAAAAGTTCATGACGCAGTGCAACATTAAAATATTGGCAGACGACCAAAGTGCTGATTTATTGTTTCGGCAAGGGGGCGGCCGGCGATGTTGTACCAGTTCTTCCAGACGATGACCGACCTCGCCACCCCGATGCGATTGATGGCGGAGGCGGGGTTGCGTACCCGCCCGATGTTTGGTGCGCTGGCCCATGCGCCGCTGGCCAACAGCTTCTATGCGACGCTCGACATGGTCGCCAACACCAGACTGACTGCAGACCGTCCGGCGTATCGCATCGCCACCGCCCTGTGCGGCAATGGCGAGGTGCCGGTACGCGAGGAGCTGGTCGCGGCGACGCCCTTCGGCGACCTGCTGCGCTTCGCCAAGCCCGCGCAGGCGGTCGAGCAGCCCAAGGTCCTGCTGGTCGCGCCCATTTCGGGCCATTTCGCGACGTTGCTGCGCAACACCGTCGAGGTGCTGCTGCGCGACCATGACGTCTATATCACCGACTGGAAGAATGCGCGCGACGTGCCCCTGTCGGCGGGGAGCTTCGGCTTCGACGACTATGTCGACCATGTCGTCCATTTCCTCCAGGAAATCGGCCCGCCCGTGCATATGGTCGCGGTGTGCCAGCCCTGCGTACCCGCACTGGCCGCGGTGGCGCTGATGTCCGAAGATGCCAATCCGGCCTGCCCGCGCAGCCTGACCCTGATGGGTGGGCCGGTCGACGTCCGGATCAATCCGACCGCCGTCAACGATCTCGCGACCGGCAACAGCTTCCAATGGTTCGAGGACAATCTGATCCACAATGTCCCGCTGCGTTATGAGGGGCGCGGACGGCGGGTTTACCCCGGCTTCCTGCAGCTCAGCGCCTTCATGGCGATGAACTCCAGCCGCCATTTCGAACAGCACCGGGCCCTCTACCAGCATCTCGCCGATGGCGAGGAAGAGCAGGCGCGCGCGATCCGGGACTTTTACGACGAATATTTCGCGGTGCTGGACCTCACGGCCGAATTCTATCTCGAGACGATCGACCGGGTGTTCCAGCGCGCCCTGCTCGCCAAGGGCGAGCTCGAACATCGCGGCCGCCGGATCGATTGCGGCCGCATCCGCCGCACCGCGCTGCTGACGGTCGAGGGGGAACGCGACGATATCTGCGCGGTCGGGCAGACCGCTGCGGCGCATGATCTCTGTTCGGGGCTGCGCCCGCACATGAAGCGCCATTATCTGCAAGCCGGCGTCGGCCATTATGGCGTGTTCAGCGGGCGCCGTTGGGAAGGTCAGATTTATCCGCAGGTGCGTGCGCACATCCTCGCCGCCTCCTGATCGCCATCGCGCGCTCCACCCGTTTTCCTGCCGCAGGCAAAAAAAGAGGCCGGTCCCGAGGGGCCGGCCTTGAAAGTTTTAGGAGAGGATGCCTGAAAGGCCCGACCTTTGTGCGCCTGCGAACATGATTCGGCAAGCAAAAAATGTGCAGGTGCGAAAAGAATTTGCAAACGTTTGAATCCGTCGTTTTTTCGGGTTTCATCTGTGTCAGTTCACTGCACCTGCGTTGAACCCAAGCCGCCATTGCCAGGATGGCCGTGGGGGAGCATGCAGGCGGGACACGGCAGCGAGGTATGCGAATGACGGCGAAATCTGGCCCGACGGTGCGGGAGCTTACGCTGCGCGGGGTGCTGCTCGGTATCGCGATCACCTTCGTCTTCACGGCGGCCAACGTCTATCTCGGGCTCAGGGTCGGCCTGACCTTCGCGACCTCCATCCCCGCCGCCGTCATCTCTATGGCGCTGCTGCGTATGGTGCGGGGCAGCACGATCTTCGAGAATAACATCGTCCAGACGGTGGCCTCGGCAGCGGGCTGCATCGCCTCGATCATCTTCGTCCTGCCGGGTCTGGTGATGATCGGCTGGTGGCAGGGCTTTCCCTTCTGGCAGACCTTTCTGCTGTGCGCCTCGGGCGGCATGATGGGTGTGGTGCTGTCGGTGCCGTTGCGGCGCGCGCTGGTGACCGGATCCGACCTTCCCTATCCCGAGGGCGTCGCAGCGGCCGAGGTGCTCAAGGTCGGTACCCAGACCGCTGAAGGCGCAGCCGAGGCGCGTGCCGGGCTGCGGACGATCGGGCTGGGCTCGCTTGCCTCGATCGGCTTCGCACTGCTGGGCGCGACCAAGCTGGTTGCGGCCGAAGCGTCGACCTGGTTCCGCATCGGCGGTACCTCTGCCGCTACCGGCATCTCCGCGTCTCTGTCCTTCGCGCTGCTCGGCGCCGGCCATCTGGTCGGGCTGTCGGTCGGCCTTTCCATGGGACTGGGCCTGCTGATCGCCTTCGGAGTTGCCACCCCGATATTGTCGGCGATTGCCGCGGCGCCCGGCCCCGCCGAGGACGCTGCGCTGGCCGTGTTCGGCGGGCAGGTCCGCTTCTTCGGTGCCGGTGTGATCGCGGCAGCGTCGATCTGGACGCTCGGCAAGCTCGCCCGCCCGCTCTGGCAGGGCATGTCCGACGCTCTCGCGGCATCGCGCCGTCGGAAGGCCGAAGGCGCGCTGCTACCGATCGAGGAGCGCGACATGCCGGTCGGCTGGCTTGCCGTCATCGTCGCGCTGGTCGCGTTGCCGATCCTTGCCCTGCTCTGGCATTTCCTGCGCAGCGGTCCACTCGCCGGCCTGGCGCTGCCGCTGTCCTTTGCCTTCTACGTCTATGTCCTGCTGATGGGCGGCTTCGTCGCGGCGGTGTGCGGCTACATGGCCGGGCTGATCGGATCGTCCAACAGTCCGGTGTCCGGGCTGGCGATCCTGGCGGTGCTGGGATCGGCGCTGTTGCTGGCGGTGGCGGTGCGGCCGCTGGCGGGGGCCGAGGCCGGGCCGCAGCTGGTCGCCTTCGCGCTGTTCGTGACCGCGCTGGTGCTGGCCTGCGCGGTGATCGCCAACGACAATCTTCAGGATCTCAAGACCGGGCAGTTGATCGGTGCCACGCCGTGGAAGCAGCAAGTCGCGCTGATGATCGGTACGCTCGCCGGATCGGCGGTGATTCCGCCGATCCTCGACCTGCTCAACCGCGCTTATGGCTTCGCGCCTCTGCCCGGCACCGGCCTCCCCAGCCCCGCATCGCCGCTTCCGGCCCCGCAGGCGACACTGATCGCTGGGCTCGCGTTGGGCATATTGGGCGAAGGACTCGACTGGAACATGATCTTCCTGGGGGCGGTCGCCGGCCTGCTGCTGGTGGCGCTCGACGGGCTGCTGGGCCGGCGCGGGTTGCTGCGCCTGCCGCCGCTGGCTGTGGGAATCGGCATCTATCTGCCGATGTCGGCGACCTTGCCGGTCGTGATCGGCGCGGTGATCGGTCATCTCTACGAACGGCGCCACCGCGAGGGCGCCGGGCAGCGGCTGGGCGTGCTGCTCGCTTCGGGCTTCATCGTCGGCGAAAGCCTGTTCGGCGTGCTCCTCGCCGGGTTGATCGTCGCGACCGGCAGCGGCGAGCCGCTGGCGCTGGTGGGCGGCGGCCATCCGGGCGTCGCCATGGCCGCCGGGGCTCTACTTGTCGCGCTGCTGCTGGCCCTGCTCTACCGGGGAACGGCTCGTACCGCCGCGCGCATCGGCGGCTGAGCCCGGCTTTACCGATCAGGCCGTGGCGCGCGCCTCGCGCAGTTGTGTCAGGATCGCGGCCGGGTCTGCCCCCGCCTCGCGCATCGATGCCAGCGACGGCGATCCTGCGCGCTTCGCCAGGCGATTGCCGTCCGCATCGGTCAGCAGGCCATGATGGTGATATAAGGGTGTCGGCAGGCCGAGCAGTGCCTGGAGGAGGCGATGGACATGCGTCGCCTCGAACAGGTCGCGGCCGCGCACCACGTCGCTGATCCCCTGCGCCGCATCGTCCACGGTGACGGCGAGATGATAGCTGGTCGGCGCATCCTTGCGCGCGAGGACGACGTCGCCATGCACTTCGGGACGCGCCGTCACGCGGCCAGCCTGTTCATCATGCCAGTGGAGCGGCCCGGCCAGGGCCGCGCCGCGCGTGCAGTCAAGCCGCCAGGCATGGGCCTCACCCGCCGCGATCCGGGCGGCACGCTCGTCGGCCGACAGGGCGCGGCACAGCCCCGGATAGAGCGGGCCGTCGGGACCATGGGGTGCACTCGCGCTGGCGGCGATCTCGGCGGCGATGCGCGCGCGGGTGCAGAAACAGGGATAGATCAGGTCCATCGCCTTCAGCCGGTCGAGCGCGGCGGCGTAGAGCGGCAGGCGCGCCGACTGGAACAGTGGCGGCTCGTCCCAGTCGAGGCCCAGCCAGTGCAGATCCTCGATGATGCCCGCAACATGCTCGGGCCGGCAGCGCCCCGGATCGATATCTTCGATCCGCAGCAGGAAGCGGCCACCGCCCGCCCGGGCAAGGTCATGCGCGCGCATCGCCGAATAGGCGTGGCCCAGATGCAGGCGACCCGTCGGGCTGGGCGCGAATCGGGAAATCAGCGGCGCGTGCATTCGGGCTCTTGACGGGGAGTCAACGGAAATGCTGTCATGCCCATGTCACGCTTTCCGGCGAAAGAGTGGCCACAGAGGACGCGGCCGGTTCGGCCATAGGCGTTCCGGTGTGCGAACGGAAGGTCGAGGGCGAAGCGACCGGTTCTCCACTTTGCGGGAGGCCTGGTTCGACCATGTACCACTCCGATCTCATGCGCCATCCGGACAGTTGCCCGGCGCTCGTTCTCAATGCCGACTATACCCCACTCAGCTATTATCCGCTGTCGCTGTGGAACTGGCAGACGGCGATCAAGGCGGTCTTCCTCGAACGGGTCGACATCGTCTCCCATTATGATCGCGAAGTGCGCAGTCCGAATTTCTCGATGAAGCTGCCCTCGGTCATCGCGCTGCGCCAATATGTGCGCCAGTCGGAGCACCCGGCCTTCACCCGCTTCAACCTGTTCCTGCGCGACCGCTTCTCCTGCCAATATTGCGGAGCCACCACCGACCTGACCTTCGACCATGTCATCCCGCGCGCCCAGGGCGGGCGGACGACCTGGGAGAATGTCTCCACCGCCTGCGCGCCGTGCAATCTGCGCAAGGGCGGACGCACGCCGCGTCAGGCGGGCATGCGCCTGTTCGAGACGCCGCGTCGTCCGACCAGCTGGGAATTGCAGGAAAATGGGCGCAGCTTTCCGCCCCATTATCTGCACCAGAGTTGGCGCGACTGGCTCTATTGGGACATCGAGCTGGACGCCTGACACCGCTGGCCAGATTGGCCGTTGCCCGTGCGGAGCGACCTCAGTAAAACCCCTTAGGTGATCGCGATCGATTGCGACCGGCGGCGGGGGCCGTCGGGATCGACGCGGCAGGGGATGTCTATGTTTTCTTCGGAGGTCGTGGTCCGTCAAGGTCGATGCCGCAGGACGGCACCCCGGCATGCCGCAGCGTTCGAAACGCAGATCCGCCTGAGAACCGCCAGCCGCGCGCCCTGTCGTATCATAGACATTTCCGCAGGCGGTGCCCGGCTGCGGCTCTATCAGGATCTCGAACCTGAAACCTCGATCGGCCTGGCGCTGCCGGGACGCGGGCTGGTCGATGCGCACATCGTCTGGGCCGATGGCCGCGAGGCGGGTTGCCGCTTCGATCGCCCCCTCGACGAGGCGACGGTGGCACTGCTGCAGGCGAGTGCCACCGAACGCGGCGCCGCCAGCGCCTGAGCGGGCGACCGGCGCGATCAGCCCCGCGCCGGCACCTCGTCCAATATCTGGTGCAGTGCGTCGAGGCAGGCACGCCCGAGCCGCATCGATCGTTCGGGCGACCAGCCATGCTCGGGATCGGGCAGGTCGTCATTCTCCTTGAACGGCATTTCCAGCGTGGTCGACACGCAGCCGAAGCGCTGGGCGAGCTGGTTGGTCGACATCGCGAGATTGGCCTTGCCCTTCGGTGCGATTCCATAGCCGTGGCGCGTCTGGAAATCGGGCGTGCAGCGCGCCAGCGTGTCGCGGAAGAGATGATAGAGGCGGCCCTGCTCCTCGGTCCAGCCGGGGATGCCCTCGAAACCAGCGATGAAGGCGTGGGGGATGGCCTCGTCGCCATGGACGTCCATCGCGAAGTCGACCCCGGTCTGGTCCATACGCTGGAGCACGCACAGCACTTCGGGGCTGCGCTCGGCGGTCGGGGCCGCCCATTCGCGGTTGAGGTTCACGCCCGCCGCATTGGTGCGAAGATGCCCGCGCCGCGACCCGTCGGGGTTCATGTTGGGGACGATGTGGAAAGTGGCGCGCTGGCGCAGGCTGCGCGCGACCGGATCATGCGGATCGGTCAGCCGCTCGAGCGCGCCTTCCATCCACCATTCGGCCATCGTCTCGCCCGGATGCTGGCGGGCATAGAACCAGACCGTCTTTGGCCCTTCGCCCAGCGTCAGCAGGTCGATATCCTGTCCGTCGAGCGTCTCGCCGATCCGCTCGTGACGGACACCCGGCCGGCCGGCGATGCGCGCGACCAGATCATGGTGCCGTTCCATCGAATAGGGCGCGAAATAGGCGAGCCAGACGGCGTCGGCCTCGGGTGTGATCTCGATCGTCAGCGCGCCATCGGCATAGCGGGTCTGCACCCGGCGCCACGTTTCGCGGTCCGATGAGGCGCAGGCGCGGTAATTGGCCCAGCCTTCCGGATAGGCGGCGCCACCGGCATTGCCGATGCGCAGCACCAGCGGAACGCCCTTCGCGCCCGTCAGGCGGAAGTGGAACCACTGGTAGAAGTCGGACTGATGGTCCTTTACGATGGCCAGGTCGAAACGGTTTCCCTCGCGCCCGAGGACCGCGATATTGCCGCTGTCGAAGCTGCTCGAAATGGCGATGCCGTCAAATGCTGTCATTTCACCGTGATAGTCTCGCCCGAACGGCCGGGGAAGTCCCTGAACAGGGCCGAGGCGAGACGGGCAACGGCGGCTTCGGGTGCCGATTCGGGCGCGCCGTCGCGCGAAATGGTTTCGGCGCGGCCTTCCCAGATGACGGTGCCTTCGGAGCGGCGCTTGATCTGCACCGACAGGCGGGTGGCGACGTCCATCCGCTCCTTCGACTTGCCGATCGGGAAGCTGACCGATCCGCCGAGCCCGACGCCGGTACCGCCGCCCCAGCCACCGCCGCTGCTGCCGCCCAGGCCGATCGACATCGACGATCCGCTGCGCTGGCCTGTCGGGCGCCAGTTGCGCTCGACATCGACGACCGCGACTTGCTCGGACTTGGCGATGTCGGGGGCGATGCTGAAATTCTGGCGCTGCAGCTCGTTCGCCACGATGCGCGCATAGGTCTGGAATTCCAGATCCTTGGCCAGGGTCGGATCGCGCGAGGTCACCGCGATTTCGCCCGATGCGATCGGTTGGCCCAGATGGAATCGGGTTACGCGGACTTCGGGGGTTTGCGCCGCGCAGCCGGCCAGCGCCGCCGCGCAACCGAGCAGGACCGCCTTGGACATAATCGACTTCATTCCGAACCTCCCGGCCATGGTCTCCGGCCACATCCTGTGATCAACGCCGCAGCATCGTTTTGGGTGCATCATGAAAACTGGACTGTCCATGAACGATTCGCCGCGACAACGGGCGAGGGGTGGCCCACGACGATGGAAACAGGGCCGATTTGCAGGATTGGCACAGGCGGCCGGGCAAATCAGACATTGACTCATCGGCGGCCAGACCATAGGGGGACGCCTCGTTTTTCAACATATCAGGTTAGAAAGCAGGCGCGTTCGCCATGAAGATCCGCAATTCGCTCAAGTCCCTCAAGGACCGCCATCGGGATAACCGCGTGATCCGTCGCCGTGGCCGCACCTATGTGATCAACAAGACCAACCGCCGCTTCAAGGCGCGTCAGGGCTGATCACCCCGCCGGTCGAACGTCGCACGCGCGCCGTCATCTTCGATGTCGGCAACGTGCTCTACGACTGGAATCTCCGGCAGTTCTTCGAGAAGCTCGTGCCCGCGCACGAGCTCGAACTGTTTCTGCGCGACGTCGTCACGCTCGACTGGCACAACCAGCATGATGCCGGCCAGCCTTTCGCCGAGACGAGCGCGGAGCTGATCGCGCAATGGCCGCGCTTCGCCGATGCGATCGCGGCCTTCGGCCCTCGCTTTTCCGACACCGTCACCGGCCTGCTGCCGGGCATGGGCGAGATCGTCCGCGCGCTGCATGCGCGCAGCGTACCGCTCTATGCCATCACCAATTTCAGCGACGAATTCTGGCCGCCCTTCCGCACGCGTGAGGCGGCGATCTTCGACCTGTTCGAGGACGTCGTCGTTTCGGGCACCGAGCGCCTGGTGAAGCCCGATCCCGCCATTTACCGCCTCGCCCTCGGCCGCTTCGGCCTTGCGCCGCACGAGGCGATCTTCATCGACGATCGCGCCGACAATGTCCGCGCGGCCGAGGCGCTGGGCATCGCCGGGCATCACTTCCGCGGCGCCGAACCGCTGCGCGTCGAACTGGAGCGGCACGGCCTGCTCTGACCGCCGCCGGGCTGCCCGCACATTTTTTCGTTCTTTGACCTCGATCAAATGCGAATCGCTCCCGGCCCGCCAAACTCCTCCCATCAGACGAGGAGACAGCGACATGATCAGCTTCATCGGTGACCATTATCTCTACCTTCCGGTGGCGGCAGCCCTCGTCTTCATGCTGGTGGTGAGCGTCGTCAGCATCGAGGACGCCTTCCGCAGGAATTGACCCTTTCGGCCTGGCCGGAAACGGCGGCGTCTACATCCCCTCCTCCTGGACGCCGCCGTAAGAATCGCCCGACCCCTCTCGGGCGTGGGGGGCCGTCCGGCCTAGGCCGGGCAGCTCGGCCCGCACCTCCGCAGATCGTCCCGACGCACCCTCGGGGACGATAGGCGGCAGGGCGGGCCGTTTCCCGTTTCTCCGTCCTTCCCTTTTGTTCATCCCGGCTCGACCAAGGTCGAACTGCGGGCGTCCTTCGTCGGCTTCGTCTCGCTCCGTCACGAATGACGATGGGGTGAGGGATGAAGGGCAGTCTATGGGTTGCAGTCGCTTGTCTGGCGACGCTGGGCGCGACAGACGCGCACGCATCTGACCGGAGCTGGGACAAGGCCAGCTCGATCGTCCGCAATGCGGTGGTGGTTTCGGCGCTGGGCGTCCCGGCGGTGCAGGGCGACTGGACCGGCAGCCTGCAGGCGGGCGCCAGCGTCGGCGCCGCCTTCGGCGCGGCGGAGGGACTGAAGCGGCTCTTTCCGGAGACGCGACCCGACGGCAGCAACGACAAGAGCTTTCCGTCCGGCCACACCGCCAGCGCCTTTGCGGCGGCGGCCTCGCTCCAGAACCGCTATGGCTGGGAGGTCGGGCTCCCCGCGCAGATCGCGGCGGCCTTCGTCGGCGTCGCCCGGGTGAAGGCGCGCAAGCATCACTGGTATGACGTCGCTGCCGGGGCTGCGCTGGGCGAGGCCTCCGGCTTCCTGATCACCAGCCGGCGCGACGACCGCGTGAAAGTCTTCCCCTGGGGCGATGGCGGCGGCGGTGGCCTCGGTCTGGCGATGCGCTTCTAGGCCCAAAGCGCGCCGTCCGCCGCAACGCGGCTTGGCACTGCCGCCCGATCCCGCCATGAGCCGCGCCGAGGTACAGGAGGCGGGATGCGCGATCGGGTGACAAGGATGACCGGTTTGCTGAGGCGGAGCGCAATGGCGCTGCTGGCCCTGTCTCTCCTGTCTCTCCTGTCAGCCTGCGCCACTCCGCTGCCGCGACGCGCGCTGGACTGTCAGCAGGCCGAGCCGCCGAGGCTGACACGATCGGCGGACGGACGCTTCACCACCACCGAGCTGTCGGTGCTGACCTATAATGTCGAAGGGCTGAGCTGGCCCGCCCGCTCGGGACGCGGACCGCAACTGCGCGAGATCGGGCGGCGTCTGGCGCAGATGCGCGCGGAGGGGCGCGCGCCCGACGTCGTCCTGTTTCAGGAGATGTTCAGCGGCCCGGCCAAGACGGCGCTGTCCGACAGCGGCTACCCGGCCATAGCCGGCGGCCCGCGCCGGATGACTCCGGCCGGCCCCGCCACGCGCGAAAAACTGCCCGGGCGGACCCGCTGGCTGCTCGGCGAACTGGGGCTGAAGCTTACCAGCAGCGGCCTCGCTATCGCCTCGCGCTACCCGCTGCTCGATCATCGCGCCGAGGCCTATGGCCGCCGCTCCTGCGCGGGGATCGATTGCCTTGCCAACAAGGGCATCATGCTGGTCCGGCTCGGCATTCCGGGCGTGCCGGTGCCGGTCGACCTCTACAACACCCATATGAACGCGCGCGGCGCGTCGAAGGCGTCGAACGTCCGCAACGTCGCCGCCCATGACCGGCAGGCACTCGAAGCCTCCTTCTTCATCCGGCGCACCCATGACGTCGCGCACCCGCTTCTGTTCGGCGGCGACTTCAACATGCGCAAGTCGGAGGAGCGCTGGGAGAATTTCTCCCGCTATCAGTCGCTCGGCCTCGTGCACGAATATTGTCTCGGCGGCGCGCATGGTTGTGACGTCCGGATGTCGTGGGACGGGGACGAACCGTGGATGGACACGCAGGACCTGCAATTCTTCCAGCCCGGCGACCGCGTCGCGATCCGCCCGGTTCGGGTCGAGGCGATGTTCGATGGCGGACCGAGCGGGCCCGAATTGTCGGACCATGACGGCTTCCTCGTCACCTATGAACTGCGCTGGCCGTCTGACATGACCCCCTCCGGCACCTGTCCGGCGGTCGGCCTGTCGCTCGACGGCTGATCGGCGACCCTGACCTTAACGAGGGCTGGGCAGCGGGGTCCCGCTGCGCGAGGCTGCCAGCGACCGACCCGAGTCGGCATAGACAGGAGAGCGAGCATGGCACGGATCGACCTGCCCGAGGGCCCCGAGAGCGACTGGGAAAAGATGTGGAGCCTGCTGCCCCCCGCCACGGGTGAGGCGGCCAACCGGTTCAGCGACCTGATCCAGTCCGACACGATGCTGTCGGTGCCCGAGCATGAGGCGGCCCGCATCCGCATCGCCCATCTCAACGGCTGTGAGCCTTGCTCCGGCGCGCGGATCGCCGACATGGCGGCGTTCGGGCTCGACGAGGCCTTTTATCGCGACGTCGACGATCCCGCGCTGCGCCACCTCTACCCGCCGCGCATCGCGCTCGCGATCGGCTTCGCCGAACGCTTCGTCGCGGGCAAGCAGGCGTTTGACGAGGCGTTCTGGGAGGAGATGCGTGCGGCGTTCAGCGCGGCCGAGATCGCCGACCTGACCGCCTCCTGCGCGAAATGGCTCGGCCTCGGGCGGATCAATGCCGTGCTCGACCTCGCCGTCGCCTGCCCGACCCGGATCGCCCCGCCACGCCATGCGGCGCGCGTGCCGGCCTGATCGCCATAGTCTGATCCCAGGGGCGGGCGTCAGCGCCCGCCTGCGC
>NZ_JAGMXV010000147.1 GCF_018006725.1 Rhizorhabdus sp. | reverse complement strand
CTTCTCGCATGACGATCTCGCGGCGGCGCTGCGCGAATCGAGCGAGACCGTCGCGCGCCATGCCGCGCGGACCGGCAAGGCGGGCCGGACCGTGTCGATCAAGCTGCGCTACGCCGATTTTCGCACGCTGACCCGCGCCCGGACGCTGCCCGCACCGGTGTCGGACGTCGAGAGCCTGTACGACACCGCGCTGCAACTGCTGGCGCCGCTGGAGCCGGTCGAACAGGGGGTGCGCCTGCTGGGCGTGACGCTGTCCAATCTCGGCGAGGGCGAGGAGGACATGGTGGTGACCGCCGAGCAATTGGCGCTGGCGCTCGAATGGGCCTAAGCCTCGGCAAGAAGGAGCTCCCTATGGCCACGACGCTGAGCATCGATTTCGTATCGGACGTTTCCTGCCCCTGGTGCGTCATCGGACTGCGCGGGCTGGAACAGGCGCTCGAAGCGCTGGAGGGCGATGTGTCGGCCGAGATCCGCTTTCAGCCGTTCGAGCTCAATCCGGGCATGGCCCCGGAGGGTGAGGACATAGGCGAGCATATCCAGCGCAAATATGGCAGCAGCCCCGACAAATCGGCCGAACTGCGCGAGGTGATCCGCACGCGGGCGGCAGATCTGGGCTTCACGATGAACATGGAGCCGGGGCGCCGCATCTACAACACGTTCGACGCACACCGCCTGCTTCATTGGGCGGGCCTGCAGGATCCCGACCGCCAGCGGCCGCTGAAACATGCGTTGTTCGCGATCTACTTCACCGAGGGCGGCAATCCGAGCGATCGTTCCGCGCTGCTCGATGCCGCCAGTCGCGCGGGGCTGGATGTCGCGCAGGCTGCCGCCATGCTCGATTCCGATGCTCATGCCGATGCCGTTCGCGAGGCCGAACAGCTGTGGCAGCGCCAGGGCATCCAGTCGGTCCCGGCGGTCATCATCGATGGCCGCTACCTTATATCCGGCGGGCAACCGCCCGAGGCGTTCGAGAAGGCGCTCCGCTCGATCGCTGCCGAAAAGGCGACCGCCTGAGCGGTCGGCTCAGCCGGCGGCAGCGCCGTCGGGGAAGTCGACCATGATCTCGCCCGAAATATCCTCCAGCGCCTCGCGCAGGCGGTCGACCGAGACATCGGGCGGGAGCAGAAGGTTGGCGCGGCCCCGGAACAGCGGCGAGCCCGACCAGGCGCTGCCTTCGATCTCGCTCGAAAAGCCCTCAATGTTGACGTGGAGCCCGGCGAGCACGGTCGTCACTTCGCGGACGATCCCCGGCCGGTCCTGGCCCACGATCTCGATTGCCAGCACGTCGCCCGAGCGGTCGTCTGCGGCGAGCGAGGGCGATATCGAGACCGACAGGCCGTTCGCGTCGATCGCGTTTGCGGCAGCTTCCAGATCGCGCAGACTGTCAGCCGGAAGCTCGACCAGCACCGATCCGACATATTGGCCGCCCAGCCGCGACAAATGGCTCTCCAGCCAGTTGCCGCCGACCTTGTAGACGGCGTCGGCAATCGCCTTTGTGAGACCGGGGCGATCGCTGCCGACGACGGTCAGGATGACGGACTGGTTCATGGCTTCGCTCTCCACCTAAATTATCGTTCGGACGGGCGCGCTGTCGTGCGCCTCCCGCCCGGTCATTCCGATCGCATCAGACTCCAGCCGATCTCGACCCCCTCCGCAGGAACCGATCCGGCGATCACCAACTGGCGGATCGCCTGCGGCCGGCCGCGCGAATCGATCCAGATGCTGTCCTCGATCGCGACCTCTCCGCCGCTCGCGCGGAAGCGCCACAGCGCGCCCTCGGCGATCCGCAACAGCGCGCCGCTGCCATCGGCCGTCGCCGATACATCCACGTCGGGCGCCAGATGGAAGCGGATGGCGTAGCTCGTGTCGTTGTCCCTGGCGCGGCGGCCGGCGGGGAGCAGATGATCCTCTCCCTTCACCTGTCGACCGCCCTGCGCGATCTGGATCACGCGGCGATGCCCGAAACCGAAGCGCCGGACATAGCCGTCATGGCGCATGTCAATCCGGCTGCCCTGCATGTCCTCGCGACGCTCGACCTCGACTTCGGTCACGCCCTTGCCGAGCGTTCCGTCGGCATGGACGGCGGTGGAGTTGCTGTCGGCCAGCACCAGCGTCGAATGGGCCGCCGTGCTGCGCAGAGCCTGAGCCAGTTCCGGATGCAGCGCGTTGTTCGCGCCGCGCCCGCCGCCGCAATTGACGATAAGCCGCCAAGGCCCGTCCGACATTTCCATCGCCAGTGTCGAGGCGCAGGCGTTGCGCGCGAAGCGCGAGACCGGCGGCGGGGCGGCGTCGACGATGATGCGCGTGTGCCCGTTCGACAGTCGCTGATAGCCCCAGTCGCGCGACTGGCGCAGCGGACGGCCGCGAATGCCGGAGCCTGCGACCACGGCGTCGATGCGTCCGCCGTCGACGGGTGCGGCGCCCTGCCAGCTCGACAGGCCGCCATCGCCCATCGTCAGGCCGAGCAACGGCGGCACCGCGCGCGTCAGGGCATCGAGCAGCGGCGCCGGGAAGCGCTGGCCGCGCATCTCATAATATTTGCGCAGCATCGCCAGCAGGGCGATCAGGTCCATCTGCTCGACCGGCGAGCGGCTCACGATGCCGCCGTCGGGATGCAGGGCTGAATCGAGGGCGCGGCCGAGGCCCTGTTCCCCGTGGATCTGGCGCAACTCGCCGCCCGGGATCAGCAGCCCTGCGGCGGTGACGCCCGCCCAGGCGGCGACGCGGGGCAATCCCGGCGCAGCCTTGTCGGCGCTGCGGTCGAGATGTTTTGCTCCCCGACTTAGCGTGTTGAGCACGGGCCCGCGCAGTTCGTCGGTCGAGACGATCAGCGGTGCGTGGCAGCCCCAGAAGAGGATGCGGCGCCCCCACAGGTCGGGTCGCCACGCGGCCTCGTGGACCTGCTTGCCGCAATTCTCCAGCCAGCGGCGCGTCAGCAGTTCTGCGATCGGCGCGACGCGCAGCCGGGGCCCCGCCGCGCTCAGGTCGCGCAGCCAGGCGAAACTCTGCAAATGATCGCTGAACGCCGCAGAGATGGTGCGTGGACGGAAATCGAAGGTCTCGATCGCGACGCTCTCGCCCTGCCAGACGATCTCGCCGTCAAGCATCGCCCCACCCAGGCGCACCAGCCCTTCGATCGGGTCGACGGGTACGTCGAGCAGCTTCAGCGGGTAGCGGCCCCGCAGCCGGAAATTATGCACGGGCGTCCGCCAGGACAGGGCGTGGAGGCGCCCGGAAACGCGCTCCGCCAGCGAATGGCTGCGGTCGTGCTCGACGCGGATCAGGCGTCGGCCGGGTTCAACGCCGTCGTCGAAGCCGGGCCCGTCGCTCATCGTCCGGTGCTCAGCCTTTCCTGAGGCCGGCGATGTTGGCGGCGTAGCAGTCGGGTCCGCCCCGGAAGGTCGCCGTCCCCGCGACCAGCGCGGTGGCGCCCGCCGCGATCACGCGTGGCGCCGTGTTCGCATCGACCCCGCCATCGACCTCGAGCTCGATGTGCTTGCCGGTCTTGTCGATCATCTTGCGGATCGCCTCGATCTTGCGCAGCTGGCTCTCGATGAAGCTCTGTCCGCCGAAGCCGGGGTTGACGCTCATCACCAGCACCAGGTCGATATCCTCGATCAGATAGTCGAGCATCTTGGCGGGCGTCGCCGGATTCAACGAGATGCCGGCCTTCTTGCCGAGCGACTTGATCCGCTGGACGGTGCGGTGGACGTGGGGGCCCGCCTCCGGGTGGACGGTGATGATGTCGGCACCCGCATTGGCGAAGTCTTCAAGGAAGGCGTCGACCGGCGAGATCATCAGATGGACATCGAACGGCTTGGTCGTGTGGGGACGCAGCGCCTTCACCACCGCCGGGCCAATCGTGATGTTGGGGACGAAGTGGCCGTCCATGACGTCGACGTGGATCCAGTCGGCGCCGGCGGCGTCGATGGCGCGAACCTCCTCACCCAGGCGGGCGAAGTCGGCGGAGAGGATGGACGGCGATATCTTTACGGGCTGGGTCATATCCGTTCCGATTAGCCATGTGGGCAGGGGCGGGCAAGGTCGGAGGAGCGTGCACCGGACACCGTCTGTCTCCCATCGGGAAGGCATCCGGCTTGCGCGGCGATCGTCGGAGCGGCTAGCGCGCGTCCATGCCGAGCTTCTACGCACCGACCGACCTTGCCGTGACGCCGGATCGTTTCGAGCGAATCATGATGCTCGGCGGCTGCATCTTCGATCCATGGCGCGATGTGCTGCGTCGGCTTCGCCCCGACATCGACGTCGCCCATGCGGCCTTCGACTATGGCGGCGCCTTCGATGGCACCGAGGCGGCGTGCGATTTCCGGCTGGTGCAGATTCCGCTGCGCTTCCTCTATCCGGAAATGGTGACGATGCAGCGGGCGGCGCGCGGCGAGGCGGAGCTGGAAGATGCGCTAGAAACCGGCTTCACGCAGATGCGGCGGATCATTCATCGTCTGGGCGGCGCAGATGTCGACCGGCCGACCCTGTTCCTGAACTATCCGCTGCCCCAGCGCCCCGCGATGGGGCGCCTGCTGCCGCGCTACCAACTCGGCAATCCGTCCTTCTTCATCCAGCGGCTCAACCGGCGGCTGAGCGATCTGGTCGATCGCTATCCGGGCGGTCACATCCTCGATATGGAGCAGCTGTCGTCTGCCTTCGGCCGGCGCTTCGTCCAGGATGATGCTTTCTGGATCCACAGCCATGGCGGTCTGATCGGCGACTTCGACCATGAGCGCGACGGTGGGCGGATCGAGGGCACGCAACCGCTCAGTGCCCTGCACCGCTTCGAGGTCGAGGGCTTCGTCGAACAGGCTTGGGAAGAAGCCTTCGCGATGGTGCGGACGCTACGCGGTACCGATCGCGTCAAGATGGTGTGCATCGATCTGGACGACACGCTCTGGCGCGGCGTGGCGGCGGAGGCCGATCATCTCGATCCCGCAATGGTCGAGGGCTGGCCGCTCGGCTTTGCGGAGGCGCTGGCGATCCTGAAGCAGCGCGGCATCCTGCTCGCAATCCTCAGCAAGAATGACGAGGTCAATGTCGCGCGCATATTCCCGCAACTGTTCGGCGACCGTCTGACGCTGGACGACTTTGCGATCCGCAAGATCGGCTGGCGCCCGAAGCGCGAGACGATGGCGGAAGCGATCGCCGAAGCGAATATCCTGCCCGAGGCGGTCGTTTTCGTCGACGACAACCCCGTCGAACGGGCGGCGATGAAGGCGGCTTTCCCGGCGGTCCGAACGCTCGAAGCCTCGCATCGCGACTGGCGTCGCATCCTGCTCTGGGCGCCCGAGACGCAGGTACCTGCGATCAGCGCCGAGTCCGCCCGCCGGACCGAGATGGTCCAGGCGCAGGTTCAGCGCGAGCAGGATCGCGGGCGGCTGGAGCAGGACGACTTTCTCGCCAGCCTGGGCCTCAGCATGGAGATGCGAGCGATCCGCCATCCCCAGGCCGCCGGCTTCGGACGGGCGCTCGAACTGATCAACAAGACCAACCAGTTCAACACCAGCGGTCGGCGCTGGGGCGAGGGCGAGGCGGCGGGCTGGTTTGCCGACGGAGGTCGCTGGTGGGTGTTCTCCGCGCGCGACCGTCATGTCGATTACGGACTGGTTGGGGTTCTGGTCGAGCGGGACGGATGGCTCGAACAGTTCGTAATGAGCTGTCGTGTGTTCGGCCTGCAGCTGGAGCAGGCTGCGCTGGCGTTGTTGCGTGCGCAGGTGGCGGCCGGTCTGTCGGC
Organism: Rhizorhabdus sp.; assembly: GCF_018006725.1. Taxonomy (GTDB): domain Bacteria; phylum Pseudomonadota; class Alphaproteobacteria; order Sphingomonadales; family Sphingomonadaceae; genus Rhizorhabdus. Next base: position 6,670 of record NZ_JAGMXV010000147.1, on the reverse strand, counting down.
CCTGCTGCTTGAAACCGACCGCAATGGGCCGTGCCGCAATGTTTTCCGGGCCGGCGGTTGGACTGCCGACGGCGATCGATGGATGGCCCCTGAAACGCTCGCGATACCGGACTACATCGCGGCGACGCTTTCGACAGACTGATCGATCAAAGACCCAGCTGTTCGCGGTCGACGGTGGCCGCGACCAGTTCCGCGCGTGATGCCGCCTGGCGATATTCGGCATCGATCTGCCGGAGCCGTGCGTCGGCCGCCGATTCCTCACGAAGGTTGACGAGCAGAAAGTCGCTCGCGCCCAGCTGGAAACGGCGACGCTCGGCTTCCGCCATGCGGTTTGCGAGACGGGTCTCGTCGTTCGCGAGGGTCACGAGCTTCGAGGTCGCATCGACCTGGATGGAGAAAGCGCGAATTTCGACTTGAATCTGTTCGGACAACAGCTTGCGACGCAGCGCCAGGCTTTCGGCCTCGGCCTCGGCCTCGGCGATACGTCCGCGCGCCTGACGGCGCTGGAGCGGGACCGAGAAGCGCAGGCCGACGATCGTTTCGGTCGGTGAGCGGCTTGATCCGCCGAGCCCGGCGGGTCCGATGTCCTTGCTCGTTTCGGCCCTTATGTCGAGACGGGGGGAGAGTTCGTTCTCGGCGAGCTGGATCTTGGTGCGGTTCTGGTCGAGGCGAACGAGGATCGCGTCGAGATCGGGCCGGGAGATCGGCATGCCTTCGAGCGCGCTGGTCGGCGGAAGCCGGAATGTCGGGAAGCTCGCGGGCAGGCGGGCGCGGTCGACGACGACGGGGGTTCCTGCGTCGTCGCGCAGGAATAGCGACAGGCTGTTGGCGGCCGCCGCCAGATCCTGTTCGGCGCGCACGAGCAGCGCTTCGCGCCGGATCATATTCTGGCGGTTCTCGGTCGCGAGGATATCGGGCCGTGAGCCGCGCGCCACCTGTTGCTCGATCGACTGCTGCCGGTCGGTCGCCAGTTTCAGCAGGTCGCGATAAATGGCCACGCGCTGACCCGCCGCCACCCAGTTCTGATAGGCGTCGATCGCGCGCCGCTGGACACCGATCGCGACCATTTCGCGGTCGAGCCGCGCAATGTCGATGTCGCGTTCGGCGATCGACAGCTTGGCGCGGCGATCGTCGATGAAGCGGTCGCGCAGCAGTGCGAAATAGCCACCCAGCTTTACCTCGCCGAGCCGGTTGGTGAAGGACTTGTCCTCATAGATCGGGAAGTCGCCGCGCGAGACGCGATAACCGGCATAGAGACCACCACCGTTGTTGAGGAGCGGCTGGCTTGCCTTGCCTTCGACGATCGTACCGTCATAGGTGCCGGTCAGGCGGCTGGTCGCGTCGGCCTCGAACAGCAGGTCGAACGCGCCCTGGGCCGAGAGCCGGCGCCCCTCCACCTGGCGCTGCTTGGCGATCGCGTCGAGAATGGCCGGCGCGTGCTGCGCGGAGGAGCGCAGCAGTTCGTCGAGCGTCAGCGGGGTGGCCGCGCCGGCCGGAGCCGCCAACAAACCCAGCAATGCCAGAACCGGCAGCAGCCAGCGGATCATTTGGCCGCGTCCTTCGCGGGCTCGGCCTTCGGCGCATAACCGGCTTCGGCCTCCTGCGCCGGGCGGCGGAACTCGAGCGGGAAGTCGTTGAGCTGACGCCACAGTTCATAGCCGAGCGACACCGTCTCCATCTGGATCCAGCCGCGCACCTTGGCGCCGACGCGGACATAGGCAGCAGCGGGCCATGGGGCCTTGCCGGGCGCTTCCTCGATGATGACGCGGAACAGACCGGTGGCCTGGGCGGAGGGGTCGATCGAGCGGACGCGCCCGTCGAACATGCCCTGCGCGACCGATGGCCAGCCGCTGAACTGGATCGCGGGCCAGCCTTCGAAGGCCAGCCGCACGGGCCGGCCGGGCCGGACCAGTGCGATGTCGCGCCCGTCGATCATCAGCTCGATCACGCGGGCGGGGGTCTCGGGGGCCAGCATTGCAAGCTGGGAGCCTGCGCTGACCAGCGTGGCGCCCGCTGCGGCGTTGATCGACTGAATGCGGCCGTCGCGCGGGGCGGTCACGAGCAGGGCAGACTGACGATTGAGCGCGAGATCGGCGCGGTTGAGCTTGGCGCGCGATTCCGCGAGCTTGGCGCGCTGTTCGGCGACCTTGATCTGCGTCGCTTCATAATCGCGCCGCGCGATCAGCCCTTCGGAAAAGAGCTGTGCCGACCGGTTCACGTCGAGCTGCGCAACCGCGATCGCCTGCTGCACCGAAGCGACTTCGGCCGCCACCTGCGCCCGTTCCGCCTGCAGGCGGGCCACCAGATTGGGGTCGTTGTCGACGAGCAGGGCGATCTTGTCGCCCTTGGCCACAACCTGCCCGTCCTGCACATACCATTGCTCCACGCGCCCAGGCACCAGAGCGGTGATCGGCTGAACCCGGTCGAGCGGGGACAGGGCGATCACCTGCCCAGTTCCGGCCGAGGTCTGCACCCAGGGCACGATGAACAGCAGGACCGCGATGATTCCGATCGCCACGCCCAGCATCCACGCGATGACGCGGGCCATTTTGGGAGGTTGCAGCGAAGCCAGCGTGTGGAAGTGCCGGATATGTTCAGGCTTGAAGGGCATTTGCCGATCCTTCCCGCTTGGCCGTTTCCATGAGTTCGATATCGGTTTCGCAGCGGGTCTGGCTGGTCGTGCCGATCCAGAGATAGCCGTCGCGCACGATGCCCTGCGGACGGCGTGTGAATTGCAGCACCGTGGTGCCGCTGTCGCGGAGCCTCTCCAGAGCCTGGTTCAGGCAATCCGGCGGCAACAGATCATAAAGCGGGGACAGCACCAGCAGCTTGGGCCGCGCGAGCAGGGCCGCTGCGAGTTTCAGCGCCATCAGTTCGCCGACGGAGAGAGGCCAGCCCGAATTGGAGATGATCGTGTCGAGCCCCTTTTCAAGGCTGCTGATCCGTCCTGCCAGCTCGACCGTCTCCAGCACGCCGATCATCCCGTCCTGCGTCCCGGACGCGGCCAGGCGCAGATAGTCACGGATCGACATTTCGACGAAGCTGGGGCGATCGAACACCATGATATCGGCACGGAGCCGGTACATGTCGAAGCCGGAAATATCGCCGCCGCCGATCAGCACCATGCCGCGTCGCGCCAGGGCATGGCGCTTGAGCAGGCGGGAGAGCGAGCCTTCCACGCCTGCCGCCGCCATAACGACAAGTTGCTCCCCGCTTTCGATCGAGAAGTCGAACCTGTGGTCGCCATGTTCGGCTCCGCGCAGCTTTACCGAGCCGTCGGCTGGGCCGGTGCCGCCCGTCTGCCCTTGTTCCTGCGGAATCTCCCAGAACAGCGAGAGCTCCTCCAGTCCGGCTGCGAAGTCGTACAATGCCTCGAGATAGGTTCCGAACTGTGAGATGCCGTAAAAGACCCCGGACAGAATAAGTTCGGCCGCGACCAGCTGGCCGATCGACAGCTCGCCCCGAATGATCAGCCATCCGCCCAGTGCCAGCAGCGTTGCGCTGGCGAGCGCGTAGATCAGCAACAGGGCGATCGTTTGCGCAAATGTATAACTGAAATGCTTGCGATGTGCAGCGACATAGCCGGCCGTGAGCGTTTCCGAGCGCTGTATCGCATGGGTCAGATGACGGCTCGACTTGTAGAAGCCGTTCGAACTGCCGACGCTTTCGAGCCAGTGCGCCGCGCTGTGCTTCGCCTGGCTCTTCTCGACCGCGCTCGAAATCGCCCCTGATGCCCAGAACTGCCAGACGAGGAACAGCAGCAGCACGAGCACCGCGTTGAACGCCAGGAAGAACGGATGGTAGAAGCTGGTAACGGCCAGCCCGATGACGCCCTGGAGAGCGATAGTGAAGCCGCCGATGATGAGGCTGGGCAACGCCTTCTGCACGGTCATCAGGTCGAAATAGCGGTTGAACAGGTCCCCGCGCAGCGTGTCGGTGAAAAAGGGATTCTGCGCATGGACCGCGCGGAGGGTAATTTCCGCGACGATGCGCGCAAACCAGCGCCGCTCGAACCGCGCCATCAGATGGATGCGAATGGCGGACAATATCCCCGACAGCGCCAGCAGCAGGAACAGGATCAGCGACAGAGTAAACAACGGCGCGGGAAGTGCGGTGTTCGCGACCGAATTGATCAGCAGCTGGACCGAAATCGGGGTCGCCAGCGACAACAGCGATATCGCCACGCCATAGACCGCGGCGATCTTCAGGAAGCCCGCGTCTGGCGCCAGGACGAGCTTGATCCAGCCCCTCAACGCTCTCACGCCATAATTTTGTCCCGCCACCACGACCTCCCAGTTCGATGCCCCAAGGTGGTATCGCCGATCGATATGTCTAGCCTGACCTCAGCTATATGTTCGATAGGTATTTCCTATTGGTTGCAGTGCAGCAACGCTTTGTTATGCAATCGTTTGCCGCAACATCTCGGCCAGCGCAACAAATGCCGGAGCGCGGCCCGAGCCGGAGCGCCAGACCAGACCGATCTCCCGATAATATCGGCCCTCTGCGAAACGGCGGACGACGACATCGTGATCCTCGCGCACTTCTTGTCGCACATAGCGTTCCGGGAGCAGCGCGAGACCCATGCCCATGCCGGCCATCTGCCGGATCGCATCCAGGCTCGTGCCCTCATAATCGCGCAGGACCTGCGCATCGGCGGCGGCGGCGAGCGCCATGATCTGGTCGCTCATCCGATATTCGGGTTGCAGCGTGAGAAGCCCGCGTCCGCGCAGGTCATCGAGCCCGATGCTGTCGGCTCCACGGAGCGGATCGTCCGCGGCCATGGCGATCAACAATGGTTCGCGGAATAGCGATTCGATGTGCAGGTTGCCGCCGTCCACGGGCAGTTGCACCAGGATGACGTCGTGAATCCCGCTCAGCAGATTCTCGGTCAATTTGCTCGGCAGGCCTTCGCGAACATGAACCCGGAGCGAAGGACTGACCGAATGCAGTCGCGCTACGACCTGCGGCAACAAATAGGGGCCCAGCGTCGGGCTGACTCCCAGCCGGATCGTCCCGACCAGCGGATCCTCCGACCGGCGCGCGGTCGCGACGAAATTGTCGACCTCCACCAATACCCGTCGCGCCGCTGCCACCGCGTCTCTGCCGAGCGGCGTCAATATCGCACGCCGGCCGCGTTCGACGATCCGTCCATTCAGCAGGCGCTCGATCTGATGGATCTGTTCCGAGAAGCTGGGTTGCGAGACGCCCTCGGCGGCTGCTCCGCGCGTGAAGCTGCCATGGTCGGCCAGGGCGACCAGATAGCGCAGCTGTCTGAGCGTCGGGTTCATCGTTCATGCTTAGCGTAGCTGCATGATTTGCAGAAGGGAGGGTGAATTGAACCCGCGCGGGATCAGTGTGCGGCGCTGGTATCGACATTGGCCGGCGGCCTCGGCGAAAACCAGATGACCAGGGCCGCCACGATGAAGATGGCGGTCGAGACGGCAAATAGCTGGGTCGTCGCCAGGGTGGCGCTTTCCTGGTCGACCAGCCGCTCGATCGTCGACCGCGTCTGTTCGAAGCCCATGCCCATCGAAGCCAGAACCGACTGGGTCTCGCCCGGCTGGAGCGTGGAGGCGAGGTCGTTGCGGGCGACGCGGGCGCTGTTGTCCCACCAGGTGCTGGAGACCGACGTGGCGATCGCCCCCGCCATGGTGCGCAGGAAGTTCATCACGCCGGCGGCCGAGGCCGTCTCCTCGGGGTCGACCGCACCCAATGCGATGATCGTGACCGGAACGATGAAGAAGGGCAGGCCGAAGCCCTGCATCAGCTGCGGCAGCGCCAGCGTCCAGAAATCGGCCTCGCTGGTCCACAGCGCGCGCGGAATGCAGGCGAGCCCCATCGACACGATGCCGAAACAGACAATGGCGCGGGGGTCATATTTCTCGGTCAGCTTCGCTGCGACCGGCGACATGACCACCGCGAGCACGCCGGTGAACGCGGTCGCATAACCGGCCCAGGTCGCGGTGTAGCCCATGCTGGTCTGCAGCCATTGCGGTATGATCACGGCCGAGGCGAAGAAGGTCCCGAAGGCGAAGGCCAGACTGGCGACTGCGACGGTGAAGCCCCGGTGCCGGAACACCCGGATGTTCACGATCGGCTCCCTCTCTGTCATCTCCCAGATCAGGAATATGACGAAGCCGATCGCCGCGACGATCCCCAGGCTGACGATGAACCCGTCCTCGAACCAGTCATGCTCGCGTCCGAGGTCGAGCATCAGCTGCAGCGCGCCGATCCACAGCACCAGCAGGATCAGGCCGACCATGTCGACGCCCAGCTTGACCCGCATGGTTTCCGACTTTGCGAGCATGATCGACGCCCCTGCGGCACAGAACAGCGCGACGGGAATGTTGATGAAGAAGATCCAGTTCCACGACCAGTTGTCGCTGATCAGGCCGCCGAGGATCGGGCCGAGCACGGGTGCGACGACCGTCGTCATCGCCCAGATCCCCATCGCCTGACCATGTTTCTCCTTGGGGAAGATGCGCAACAGCAGCGTCTGGCTCAGCGGCATCAGCGGGCCGCCGCACAGCCCCTGCCCGACGCGGCAGGCCACCAGCATGGTGAGCGTGGTCGACAGTCCGCAGAGCACCGAGAACAGCCCGAAGCCGAGCATGGCGACGGCGAAGGTACGGACGGCGCCGAAGCGCATCGCCAGCCAGCCGGTCAGCGG